>CAYZHV010000095.1:0-13540 GCA_964478055.1 uncultured Spirochaetaceae bacterium
TGTGCAGAACATCGTAAACGGTGCGGATGTCCAGGAGCAGCTGGACAAAGCCGTTGAGGAGATAGACCAGGATATCGAGGATAACCAGGGATATCCGACCAATTAGGCGCCTCGAGCGCGCATCCACGGTGGGGCCTTTAGGGCCCCACCTTCGGCTTGCCAGTATTAGAAGGGAGAAGGTATGAGTAAAAAAGGTGGCTCTTCGGGCGCTCCGGGAGAGCAGAGGCGGAGGGAACTCTCCGCGGCGTGGCTGATGTCCGCGCCGGCAATCATTCTGCTTCTGGTCTTCCTGATCACCCCCTTCGTTCTTGCGATCGGCTTTTCCTTTACCGACCAGAGACTGATTCCAAACCCAAACCTGCCGACCCGGTTCGTTGGATTTCGAAATTTCATTAGGTTGCTGACGGACGACACATTTCATCGGGCGATCATAAACAACTTCTACTTCACTCTCGTTGTAGTCCCGATTCAGACAGCTCTCGCCTTGGCAATGGCGATGCTGGTCAATCTGCGGCTCAAGTTCACCAACACCTTTCGCACGATCTACTTCTCCCCGGTTGTCATAACCATGGTGGTGGTGGCCATTGTTTGGTACCTCCTCTACAACCCGGAACAGGGGTTTATTAACCGCTTCATGGAAACGGTAACCTTCGGCGCCTGGCCGGAAATCCGGTGGATTCACTCAACCACCTGGGCAATGCCGGCGATAATGATCCTCTCCATCTGGCAGGGGGTGGGCTTTCAGATGATTATCTTTCTCGCGGGCCTCCAGGACATCCCAGGCCAGCTCTACGAAGTGTGCGACATCGACGGCGCCACGAGTCGCCAGAAGTTCTGGTACGTAACCTTCCCACTCCTGAGAAACACCACACTCTTTGTAGTGATCTCCACCACAATTCTCGCCTTCAAGCTCTTCAAACAGGTCTGGGTAATGACCCAGGGCGGTCCTCAGGAGGCAACCATGACCGCCATCGTCATGATGTACCGTCAGGGATTTCAGCGGGGCAACATTGGCTACTCCGCCGGAATCGCCGTGCTCTTCTTCCTCATTGTTCTGGCGGTCTCCATGGTCCAGCGGAGTGTAATGAAAGAAGAAAGGGCGGTGGACTGAGATGGCTGACGCAAACGTAGACAAGAGAAACATTACCATGGGAGATCGGGTTCTCGGAGCCTCCGCCTGGAGGACCCAGCAGAGGATCCGACGGGGACTCACCTACCTTCTCATGATCCTCCTGGCGCTCTTCTTCCTCTTTCCGACGGTCTTTATGATCGTCTCCTCTCTCAAGCAGGACCAGTTGCAACTGCTCTCGGACATGAGCGGGCTCAAAGGCTTTGTGCCCTACGGGGACATTGGCCTGGACAATTACATCGGTGTCTTTCAGGAGATGCCTTTCGAGCTCTTCTTCTTTAACTCCGTCTTTATTCTGGTTACCACCATCGCCGCGGGACTCTTTATAAACAGCATGTTCGCCTTCGCCCTGGCGCGGCTCCGGTTCAAGGGGCGCAGCTTGATGGTGAGCGCGGTTATCGCCTTGATCATTATACCGATCGAATCCGTAGTCATCCCGATGCTCCTGATGGTGAACAAGTTCGGCTGGATCGACAGCTACCATGTGCAGATCATTCCCTTTATCGGCCACGCCTTCTCGATCTTTCTCTTCTACCAGTTCTTTATCGGGGTTCCGAAGGATTTCGACGAGGCGGCCATAATCGACGGCGCGGGATACTTTCGGGTCTACTCGATGGTCATCGTTCCCCTTTCGAGGCCGGTATTTGCCTCGGTGGCGATCCTGCAGGGTATTCAGCACTGGGGGCGCTTTCTCTGGCCCCTCATGGTGACCCGGGTAGAGACGTACCGCCCCCTTCCGGTGGCAATTCAACAGTTTTTCAGTCAGGATCCAAAACAGTGGGGATACATCTTTGCCTTTGCCTCGATGACCACCATACCGCTTCTGATTATCTTCCTCCTCTTTCAGAAGTGGTTTGTTCAGTCCGTGGCGAGCACCGGTGTGAAAGGATAGTCTGCAGGTGAGCGCAAGCTTCGAGGCACAGTTCAACAACTCCGACCGTCCCCTGGTGGTAATGGTCACCAATCACGGAATACACGAGTGGAAGGTTGACGCTGGGCTCCCGGATACAGGGGGGCAGAACGTCTACGTTAACCAGCTATCGGCAACTCTTCGAAGGCTCGGCTTCCGGGTGACTATCTACAACCGCGGCGGATACGCCCAGCCAAAGAGCGGGGAACTCCGAAGTGGCACGCACTACCGAAACGGCGAGGAACGACTCATCTATCTCGAGGACTCCCGGAATGAGTTTATCCGCAAAGAAGATATGTTCCCGCAGATCGAAGAGCTCGCCGAAGACCTCGCCAGACAGTTACGTACCGCCCCGAGGCCGGTCCTCCTGGTCTCCCACTACTGGGACGGAGCAGCGATCGCCGACAAAGCCCTTAGGGAGCTGGGGATGTCGATTCCCCATGTTTGGATCCCTCACTCCCTCGGGGCGCTCAAGAAGGAGGGTACTCCCGAGGCGCAGTGGAAAGAGCTCCGCCTCGAGGAGCGCATCTCCACCGAAGAGCAACTCCTCCGCCGGGTAAGCCTGGTAGGCGCCACCTCCCAGGCGATGCGCCGCACCCTCGCGGAGGCGCACGGCGTGACGGAGGCACTCTTTCTGCCCCCTTGTGTCGACGAGCAGCGCTTCAACCTCCAGGCGACCCGTGATGAGAGCGCCCTGGGACTCCTATCCGAGGCTACGGGTCTCTCGGAGCAGGAGGTCCGGGAGGCTAGGATCATAACCGAGGTGAGCCGGACTGATCGGACAAAGCGCAAAGATGTGTTGCTCGAGGCCTTTGCCAGGGTGCGCCACAAGCATCCGGAGGCGCTCCTTGCTGTTACTATCGACCCCGGGGCGGGAGAGCTCTACCGGGAGCTCACCGCTCTCATTAGCGAGCGCAGCCTCTCCGGCAGAGTGGCGAGTTTGGGCTCGATCTGGGAGTACTTGCCCTCACTCTACGGCATGACGGCGGTCTACTGCACCCCGTCGATCATGGAAGGCTTTGGGATGTCGATCCAGGAGGCCGCGGCATGCGGCGCTCCGGCAGTGGCGAGCCGCAGGGTCCCCTTCGCGGTGGAGTACCTGAAGGGATCCGGCGCCGAGACGCGCTCGGTGGGTGAAGGGAATGAGGCCATCGAGCTCGGAGAGGGGGCGGTCCTTGTCCCCTCAGAGAGTGTCGCGGCCACGGCTCACGCCCTGGAGCTACTCCTGGGTGACGACTCCTTACGCCGCCGCATGGGTCGGAGGGCCCATGAGATAACAATTCCCCGTTTCACCTGGGAGGCGGTAACTCGAGAGTTCCTCGCGGAAGCGGGAATCGGGATACCCGGAGAGGGGGCGCCGAACAATGGCTCCTAAGGGACCCCGCCTCGAACGGGAGGTCGCGGAAGAACGTAGAGCGCCCTTCGATTTGGAAGGAGTCTCCTGGGAGGGTCTGCAGTCGCTCATTACCGGGCAGGAGAGCTTTGCCCGCTTCGCCCCGGAGGGGGTATACGCCCTCGACCCCCGAGATAACGGTGCGTCGGTCTACAACGAGCGCCGCGCTCGCCGCCCCCAGGACTACGGAGAGAAGCGGGCCGATTCAGCGGCCACCGCCGGTTCCGGAGAACCGGCGCCCACTCCCCCCTGTCCGATCTGCTCCGGCAAGACCACCCCGATTATCGACGTCGCCGAGCTCGATCACGGCTTTACCTTTATTAACACCAACCTCTATCCGGTGGTTGCCCCTGCCCCGGCTCCAAACGCCTCGGGGCCAACGGGTCCGGAGGGAACCTCAGGCCGCGCCCTGGGGGCTCACTTTCTCCAATGGACGAGCTCCCACCATGAGGTGGACTGGCCGGAGCTGAGCTCCCGGGAGCGCGGAATCGTGATGGCTCGGTTAGCCCGGTTGGAGGAGAAGCTCCTAAACTTCGACGGCTTTCCCGACGGCCCGGAGGGGCGCTTTGTCTCGGTAATCAAGAATGTGGGACGAAGCGTGGGCGGCTCCCTCACTCACGGCCATCAGCAAATCACGCTTTCCAACGTTATGCCCCGCCGGATTCGGGAGAACGCAACCTTTCTGGAAGCTCATGGTAAGCCCTTCTCCCGCTATCTAATGGAAACCAATCCCCCAGAACTCGAAGTAGCTTCACTGGACGAGGGGGTTCTCCTGGTGCCCTACTTCATGCGGCGCCCCTACGATATGCAGTTCCTCCTGGCAGACACCGGCCCCCGGCACCTTCATCAGCTGACGGAGAAGCAACTCCGGGGTCTCGGGGACGCCCTCGCCCTGGGCATGCGTCTCATGCGCTCTATCCTGCTTTCGTTGGAGCGAGAAATTGCCTACAATGTACTCGTGCATACCGGGCCGGGGGCAGGCATATACCTGGAGTTCCTTCCCTGGACTCAGGAGAATGGAGGCTACGAGCAGCTGGGACTGAGCGCCTGTCAAAGCCTGCCGATGGAGGCGGCACGGTTACTCCGAGAGGCGCTCTGAAAGACTGTCTGACATCATGCGACCCAAAATGGCCGATGTGGCGAGACTCGCCGGCGTATCGCTTGCCACGGTCTCCCGCGTACTGAACCAGACCAAATTTGTCGATCCCGAACTCGAAGAGCGGGTACTCCAGGCGATTCGAGAGCTTGACTACGAGCCTGATCAGCACGCCCGCTGGCTCTCCTCCAAGAGAAGCAATGTTGTAGGTCTGGTCATTCCCGACATGGAAGATAGCAACCTCTCTGCTTTTCTCCACGCCTGCTCGGTCAATTTGGGCGAGCAAGGGTACAACCTGATGGTTGCCCTGAGCGACGGTGATAAGAAACTGGAGCTCGAGCTCCTCTCCGCGCAGGCTCAGTCCCACGTCTCCGGCATCATCCTCGTCTCTCCCTTTACGGACGCCAAGAGTAAGGGGCTCCTCAAGAGAAGCGGTGTCCCCTTTCTCTACGCTCTCAACCCGGACCGTGATGGTCGGGTCCCTTCGGTAGTCTTTGACGAGACAGCCGCCGCCCGGGAACTGCTGCAGAGCGCCCTGATGGCCGGAGGCAACCGCGGAGCGCGAGGAGTCGTCATTCTCGCAGGGGATGAGCGAGAGAGTTCGACGGCGAGGCGGGTCAAGGGGTTTTGCGAGGGCGTGGCCAGAGCTGGAACCGAGGCACCCCGTCTCCTCTACGGAGCCAACTCTATCGATCAGGGCTACGAGGCGGTTCGGGAGCTCTTGCGAGAGGGAGCACCGGGGCTCCTCGCGGCTACCACGGACTACCTTGCGGTAGCCGCAAATCGCGCCGCCTACGATTCGGGCATCTCCGTCTCCCGGCAGATGTCCGTTCTCGGCTTCGGGGAGAACAGCTACTCCCATACCGCCACGCCGACAATCAGTACGGTGCGCCTCGACGGGAGGCTCATGGGGGAGCGCTGCGGGAAAACCATAAAGCTCCTAATGGAAGGCGGTAGCCCCGAACGTCTCCAGGTCTTGGGCTTTCAGCTCGTGCAGGGAGAGAGCTGTCCCTTGAGCCCCTCCACTAGTGGCGAGGAAGTGTGAAGTGGCCACGATAAAGGATGTAGCAGAGTTAGCCGGCGTCTCCACAACCACCGTCTCGAGAGTACTCAATCGCGGCGAGGGCTCCGAAGAGGTCAAACAGCGGGTCGATCGGGCCGTGAAGCTTCTCAATTACCAAATAAGCGCCTCCGCCAGGGGACTTAAACAGAAGTTCACGAATATCGTCGGGATCATCGTTGCGGATATTTCGAACCCTCCGACCTCTCAGATGTTCCACGGAGTTGCCCGAGTGATGCACGAGCACCAGATGACAGTCATGCTCGGCAACTCCGAGGCCGAGACGAGCAGAGAGCTCGAGCTAATCGAGATGTTCGCCCGACAACGAGTGGCGGGGGTGATCTACGCGGGGAAAGGGGTGACGGAGGAAGCCGCGGAGGCCCTCAACGCCTTTCCCTCCCCGGTTGTGGTTGCAGCCCAGGAGTCCGAGGAGACCCGATGGCCCACGGTCCTCTTCGACAACTACGGGGCAAGCTATGACGTGGCCAGGAGACTCATAGAAGATGGCCATCGTCGGATAGGTTACATATCCGCTCCCCTGGACGACCGAGAGGCGGGGCATCGCCGACAGGCGGGACATCTCGACGCCGTGACAGCCGCCGGAATTCGGGAGGTGCCTGGCTACATTCAGCATGCCGAGTTTTCGGTAGCCTCGGGATACGCCGCCATGGAACGCATGCTCAGCCAGGCTCCTGAGGCTCCCACCGCCGTGGCTGCCGGCTCCGATCTCATCGCGATCGGCGCAATGCGCTGTCTCCGGGATCGAAAGATTCGAGTCCCGGAGGAGATATCTCTTTTCGGATTCGACGATATTCCGGTATGTTCCAAACTAATACCGTCCCTCTCCTCAGTCTGGCTCGATTTCTACGAGCTAGGGGAGGTGTGCGCGGACCTGCTTTACCGCATGGTGGGGCGAGGCGAGACGCAGGTGGAACGGGTAGTCTTACACCATAACATAAAGGTACGGGAGTCCCTGTCTCCCGTGGGAGGCTAATCATGCGAGGCGATGTCATCATCGTAGAGGAGCATCACCGCAAGGCTGCGGAAGCAATTGTTGATAGGCTGGAAGAGGAAGTTCGCCGGCGGGACCGGGTAACCACGTTCACCGTCGCCGGAGAATCCGGTAGCGGCAAGTCCGAGACGGGCAAGGCCCTCAAAGAGGCCTTCGAGCGGCACGGCATAGCGGCGGAGGTTCTGCAGCAGGATGACTACTTTGTTCTCCCTCCAAAAAGCAATGACCGACGCCGGCGAGAGGATATTTCCTGGGTCGGCACCCAGGAGGTACAGCTCGATCTGCTCGATGACCACCTCCGTGCGGCAAAGCAGGGAGAGCAGCACATAACCAAGCCTCTAGTGATCTACGAGGAGGACAAGGTCACCGAGGAGGAACTCTCCCTCCAGGGGGTGCAGGTTGTGATCGCGGAAGGTACGTACACCACCCTTCTAAGAGAGGCGGATCATCGGGTTTTTATTGACCGAGATTACCACGCTACTCTGGAAGCGAGAAAACGCCGCGCTCGAGAGCCGATCGAGCCGTTCATCGAACAGGTTCTAGAAATCGAGCACGGGATTATAGCCCCGAGCAAGGAGCGTGCGGACGTCGTTATCAGCGAGGAGTATGAGGTGAGCTTTCTCTGAGCATAGCAGGCCGCCCTGGGCGTTCCGAGCCCCTCGCCGCTCCGGCTCTCTCCGGTGGCGGCTGAGCCCATGACCGGAGAGGAAGCCGCAAGCCGTCAATAGGTGTTACTCTATACCCATGAGTATTCAGACAGACCTTGAACGTATTACAGACGAAGAAGCACGCATTCAATTCGATCAGTTCAACCACGATCTTGCATGGCGCATCGGCGTTGCTCTGCATGAGGAAGCGCAAACCCAGGGCGTCTCAGTCACTATAGACATACGCGCCTTTGGTCAACAGATCTTCCACCTCGCCATGGCTGGTACCGCCCCGGACAACGACCGGTGGATAGAGGGAAAAATCAGAGTTGTTGAGCGCTTTCACAAGAGCAGTCTCAGAGTAGGCAGAGAGCTCGCCGCAGAGGGCAAGAGTCTGGCGGAGCGCTTCTTTGTGGACCCCTTTGAATTCAGGCCCTTCGGGGGTTGCTTTCCCGTTCGACTAAAGAACGGCGGCGTCGTCGGGACGGTAACCGTCTCCGGCCTTACTCAGGAAGAAGATCACGCCCTGGTTGTATCGGTCCTCGAACGGTTTACTGGTGAGTAAGGAGCGTGTCCGGGTCGCCACGCTGCTGGCGGCGGCGACCCTTTTCTTCTCGGTCCCGGTCGATCGCCTACCCGCGGAACAAAGAATAGAAGAGTTCCGCGGCCTCTCCGGTTGGAAGGAGCTCTCCTTTCGCAACATCGATAAACCCAGCAGTTACGAGAGTGCCGAAGAAGGAGATCTGCTCCGCATACGCTCCGAGGGCGGCGCCTCCATGCTCGTGCTCGAAGAAGAGTTCGACGTATACGATACACCGCGAATGAGCTGGCGGTGGCGCGTAACAGAGGATGTGGAACGACAAGCGCTGAGAACCAAAGAGGGGGACGATGCTGCGATTCGGCTCTACGTAGCCTTTCGGCGCCCTCTTTCAGAACGGAGCTTGGGTGGGCGTATCTGGGCCGGAATGCAGGAAAACCTCTACGGAGAGGTGCCGCCGGACTCCGCACTTAGTTTCGTCTGGTCCTCCGGAGAGTCCGGTGGGGCGGCGTTTCCAAGCTCCTACACCGAGCAGCAGTTCCTCGTTGTGCCGGAACCTGCCGAGAACCAGGAGTTCGTCGAAGACACCTGGCTCGAGCACCAGGTCAACCTGATCGATCTGTACCGTAAGCTCTTTGGAGAGGATCCGCCAGCCGAGGCGTTTGTAGCGGTTATGGGAGATAGTGACAATACAGATGGATCAACCGAGGCTTGGCTCGACTATCTCCACATCACGGGAGAGTAGGTAGGACGACAGCCTAATCTACGCCATCTCGTCGAAGTCGTTGCCCTGCCACGGATGAAGCAAGCCGCCTGTCCGGCTCTCACCCTGGTAGCCACGGTCCCGCTCTTCTTCGCTGGCGACGGTGTCCACCCGCGTATCGTCAGGTATGGGGCGCACATCACGCTCGTAGCTCATTCCGTAGACGTAGTTGGACATGCCGCCGGTTCGGATGTTTGTGGCGTCAACAATCCACACGTCGACATTCCTCCTACTTATAGTTTGTTACCCTATTGGGGTAATCGTCAACCTTCAGAGCCTCGCACCTCCGGGCCCGGGCTTGTTGGCCGCAGTGTGGCACGTGTAGCTTCTACCCATGAGTGATAACCGAAACTTTCGTGCCCTCCGGGTCTACAAGAGTGAAGATGGGGTCCGTTCCCAGGTGGAAGAGGTCTCGGAGGAGGAGCTTCCGGAAGGAGAGTTGCTTCTGCGGGTCCATTACTCCTCACTCAACTACAAGGATGCCCTTTCCGCGACCGGTCATCCGGGGGTGACAAAAAACTACCCACACACCCCGGGAATAGACGCTTTCGGCGTGGTCGAGGCGGGCCCGTATTCAAAGGGGACGGAGCTCATTGTTACCGGTTTCGATCTCGGCATGAATACCTGGGGAGGCTTTGGCGAGCTTATCCGGGTCCCCGCCGACTGGGCGACGCCGCTTCCTGAGGGCCTTACCCTCCAGGAGGCTGCGGCCCTCGGTACCGCGGGGCTGACCGCAGGACTCTGCGTACAAGCACTACTCTCCGCCGGGCTCAGCCCCGAGGGAGGCCCGGTTTTGGTCACCGGGGCCACCGGAGGAGTCGGCTCTATCGCCCTGGGGATCCTTAGTCGCCTCGGCTTCCGGGTTGAGGCGCTCAGTGGCAAGGAGGGCGCGAAGGAGTTTCTCTCCCCCCTGGCGCCGGAGGTGGAAGTTCTCCCCCGAGAGGCCGTGGCTGAGAGCCCGAATCGCCCCCTCCTCAAAGGCAGGTGGCAGGGTGCCGTAGACAGCGCCGGGGGCGAGACCCTTGCGGGCCTTCTGCGCTCGATCGCCTACAACGGCGCGGTAGCCGCTTGCGGGAATGCCGCCGGCGGAGAACTCACCACCACGGTCTACCCCTTCATTCTCCGGGGACTCCGCCTCCAAGGGATTGACTCCGCTCAGGCGGACATGATGAGTCGAAGTGAGGTCTGGAGCAACCTCGCCGGCCCCTGGAAGCCGCGGAACCTCGATACTCTCGTTGAGAGAATCACTCTCGAGGAGGTCCCGCAGGCCGTGGAGGCAATGCTAAGTGGCCGTCACCAGGGACGCACGGTTATCACGCTCTAAGATCAAAATTGACCCCCCGGGATGACACTTGAAGCAGTGATTGGTAGGTTAAGAGAGGAGGTTTTATGAAAGTTGAAAAGGACAAAGTAGTATCAATCAATTATACCTTGAAAAACGACGACGGAGAGGTTCTCGATAGCTCCGAAGGTCGGGAGCCCCTCGCCTACCTTCACGGACAGGGCAATCTCATTCCGGGACTCGAGACTGAGCTCGAGGGGCGGACCGAGGGAGATACCTTTCACGCAGAGATCGAACCAACTGACGCTTATGGGGAGTATAACGACGCCCTTATCGCCGACGTTCCAAAGGACCGATTTACCGGTGTGGAGGACATCAACGTCGGTATGGAGTTCCAGGCCCAGACCAGCGATGGCGGCTCCCAGATTGTCCGGGTGACCGAGGTCAACGACGACTCTGTCAAGGTCGACGCGAACCATCCCCTGGCCGGCGAGAAACTACACTTCGACGTTACCGTTGCAGGCGTAAGGGAAGCCACGGAAGAAGAGATCGACCACGGCCACGTCCACAGTTGATCGACTCCATTGAACCAACTAACCTGACCGGCGGTGGCCCAGGACGTGGGCAACCGCCGCGATGGTTCCTATCCCCGCATAGACAATAGTTTTCCGCGCAACTACCTTAATCTCAGCACAGAGCACCTGGCCCCCGCCGCTTTGTCTCGAGGATTCCCCCTTATTACCTTCATGTTATGGCAGATCAACAAAACAATGATCCGAAGAAGGATCCCTCGAATCAGCAAGGACCAGGCTCCTTCATGCCGAGGTTTGGACCACTCCTGCTTATTCTGCTTCTCTTCACCCTCCCCTGGATAGCAAGTCTCTTCGGAGGGTTTGGAAGGGCCGAGGTGGTTCCCTACTCCTTCTTCATTCAGCAACTCAATAACAACAACGTCTCCTCCGTGGAGATTCGCGGAGAACGGATCAACGGGGTTCTCAGTCAGCAGACCTCTTTCACCGTTAACGGTCAATCCACGACGGTCGAGCAGTTTCGCACCTTTATTCCGGAGACAGTGGATCACGAGTACCTGCAACGGCTAAATGATCAGAACGTGCAGGTAGTTACACGGCCTACGTCGGACACGAACTTCTTCACGATTCTGTTGAACTTCCTGCCGTTCCTGATCCTGATCTTCATTTTCTACCGGTTCTGGAAGGGAATGCGTCAGCAAGGCGGCGGTGGGATGCAGGGCATGTTCAACATCGGAAAGAACAAGGCGAAGCAGTACGGAAAAGGTGAGAGCGAAACCACCTTTGATGACGTCGCCGGCGCCGAGTCCGCCAAGACGGAGGTTCAGGAAATCGTTGAGTTTCTCAAGGAGCCGAAACGGTTTCTCAAGATGGGGGCCAAGACGCCCCACGGTGTGCTCCTGGTAGGGCCTCCGGGGGCGGGAAAGACGCTCCTGGCCCGGGCCATCGCCGGAGAGGCGGGGGTGCCGTTTTTCTCCATTTCCGGCTCGGACTTTGTGGAGATGTTTGTCGGAGTCGGCGCGAAGCGCGTGCGGAGCCTCTTTGAGGATGCCAAGAAGAACGCCCCGAGCATCATCTTCATTGACGAGCTCGACTCCATCGGGCGACGCCGTGGGGCCGGTCTCGGGGGAGGCCACGACGAGCGGGAGCAGACCCTCAATCAGCTCCTCTCGGAGATGGACGGCTTCGAGCAGAACGAGAGCACAATCGTTTTTGCCGCCACCAACCGCCCGGACGTTCTCGATCCCGCCCTGCTCAGGCCGGGGCGCTTCGACCGGCGGGTCACGGTTCCCGCACCGGCAGTAAAGGACCGGGAGAAAATCCTGGAGATTCACGCCCGCAAAAAACCGATGGCCGAGGACGTGGATCTCGAGCGGGTGGCCAAGAGTACTTCGGGCTTTAGCGGCGCGGATCTCGAAAACCTACTCAACGAGGCGGCGTTATTGGCCGCACGGAAGCACAAGGAGACCATCGACAACTCGGATATCGCCGCGGCCCGGGACAAGATCATACTCGGTCTCGAGCGTTCCGGGGTCGTCATGGACGAGGAAGAGAGAAAGACCGTCGCTTACCACGAGGCGGGACACGCGGTTGTTGCCGCCACGGTACCCAACGCGGAGCCGGTGCACAAGGTAACCATCGTTCCCCGGGAGCGCGCTATGGGTGTGACTGAGCAGCTCCCGGAAGGGGATCGGTATCTCTATCGAAAGGACTACGTCCTCGACCGGATTGCGGTGATGATGGGTGGTCGCGCGGCGGAGAAGTTCAAGATCGGCCCCGTCACCAGCGGCGCCGAGAACGACCTCAAGCAGGCGCACAAGCTCGTTCGCAAGATGGTTCTCGACTGGGGCATGAGCGACTCCTTTCAGAACGTGGCCTTTGGTTCCGAGAGCCAGGATGTCTTTCTCGGGCAGGAGCTCGCGCAGAAGCGTGAGTACAGCGACGAGACTGCCCGAAAGGTTGACCAGGACGTGCAGGAGCTAATGCAAGAGGCCTTTGACAGAGCCTACAAGGTCCTCGAGGAAAACGAGGAGGGCTTAGACCGCCTCGCCCAGCGCCTTCTCGAGCAGGAAGAGCTCACCGCCGAAGAGGTTCGGGAGATTGTGGGCCGAAACGGAGAAGAAAAGAGCGAAGGCTCCCAGAAAAAGTCCGACGAAGAGCCTGAGGAAGAGCCCAACAATGAGCAGGAGTAAGCCCGACTCTTGAGGCCGCCACCGGACAGCCGCGCCGGCGGTGTACGGTGGGCACGCTCTTCGGTATATTCTCCGGGTGAACACGATACTCAGGCTCCTCCTTTTCTCCCTAGGGACGGCACTCTTTCTGACATCTTCCCTCTCCGCACAGGAGAGCGACAGTGCCCGGGTGCCGCCGCCGGACGAGGTGTGCGCCTCCGCGGATTCAGGCCCCCCGAGGATAACGGAGATTCGTTTCCAGGGACTCAAGCGGACAAAACCGACAGTTTTGCGCCGGGCGATGGACGCCCGGCCCGGCGTGCCCTACACCGAGGAGGTCCGGGAGGAGATTCGCCGTGATCTGAGAAGTCTCGGTCTCTTCGACCGTGTAGAGGTGGAACCTGAGCCTTCCGCGGTCACCGGTGATCGTGCGGTCGTACAGGTTGTCGTGCGTGAGCGGTGGACCCTTGTACCCATACCCTTCTTCACCACGACCTCCGGAGGAACCAGCGGGGGGCTCTTTGTCATCGAAAACAACCTCCTCGGCTACAACAAGCAGCTGATTACCGGAGGCGCCTATGGGAGCGCGGGATTTAACGGGCTTCTGGTCTACAGCGACCCCGCAATTCTCGGGTCCAGTTATCTCGGGGCGGTCTCAGTCTCCCTGGGCCGTTCGGAAGAGGAGGCGGTGAGTCTGAAGGAGGAGACCCTCGCCGACTGGGAGGCGGATTACAGCAGGGGTCGATTTCGCTTTGGCTACCGTTTCGGGGATTCTCTCACGACCACGACGTTCCTCGCGGCTCAGCAGGAGCGATTCAAGAGTGGGCGCCTCGCACCGGGAGCCAATGAGACGGAAGCTGCTCTCTATCACGGCGCCTCGGTCAGCTACAGCGATCAGAACCCCTTGCGCTACTTCAACGCGGGCTACGCCCTGGAGATCGAGGGGGAGTACGAGCTCGGAGGGGGATCTGAACGGGAGTGGAACGTGGCTGCCCAGTTCTCCCAGGAT
>CAYZHV010000096.1:0-13493 GCA_964478055.1 uncultured Spirochaetaceae bacterium
TCCTCCTCTACACTGGCTCCAGAAGGGCCAGAGGAAACTTGTCCAGCAACTCCCGAACCCGGATCATCCCGTCCTGGACCTCCACCGTTCGGCCGGTGAAAATCTCTCGGTATTGGTCCCCCCCTCCGGGAGCCTCAATTCGGGTCTCTTCCCACCCCCGGGGAAGCGGCGTCTCGGCGTCAACAAGCAGCGGCGCGACCAACCTTGGGACGACTACCAGGCAGTCGCCCCGTCGAAAAGCTACCAGGCGCTCCGCCTGGGACCCGGTGGATTCCAAGGGCTCATACGCCCCAGAGGCAAAGGTGTCCGGATGCGCTTTTCGGTAGCTCAACGCCTTGTAGATTACAAACTCCTTGATTGCACCGCTCTGCCAATCAGCGAGAAGCTCTCCGGGCTCGAGATCCCCGGACTGCATCCTGCTCAGGTACTCACGACGGCGATCGAAGTCGACGGGGCGTCGATTGTCCGGATCTACCAGGGTAAGATCCCAGAGCTCCGTGCCGCGATAGATGTCCGGAACCCCGGGGACAGTTAGCTTCAAGAACGTCTGGGCAAGGGAGTTTACCACTCCCGGGAGGAGCAGGGAGTCGACCCCCTCTCGAAAGGTGCGAAGGATGACGGTGCTCCCCTTCGGATTGAGGAGACTGCGAAGGTACTGCTCGGCAGCACGTTCGTACTCTTCATCCACGTTGGTCCAGTCAGTGTGCACCTTGGACTCCCGCAACGCTTTTATCACGTACCCGGTGAGCCTTTCTGTGTACTCATCAATGCCCTCGTAGTCCGGAGCCCCGAGCTCGATGGGCCAGGTACCGAGAATCGTCTGATAGATAAGGTACCGGTCGTTTCTCGAAGGCGCAGGCTCTTCGTCGACTACGGTTAGGTAGAGTTCCGCGAGCTCCTCGATACGCCGTACCAACTGCTCCCACTCTCCCGGAAGCTCGCTGATAGCGTTGAGCCTGGCTCGAACATCCTCTCCCCGCTTGTGGTCGTGAGTAGCCGAGGCGACCATGGAAAAGGGGAACCGCGAAAGTCGGTTTCGGTTGGCGATATGAAACGCCTGGGGCGATGCGTAGAGTCGTTCTGGGTCGCCCCCTACCTCGTTGCGACTCACAAGCCGGTGGTACCGATAGAAGGCGGTGTCCTCTACGGACTTGGCGGTAACGGGAGCGGTGAATTGCTGGAATTTCATCGCAAGACTCGTCACGTCACTTCGCCGGAAAGAGCGTGGAAGCTCGTCCAGTATCTCCGTGGTCAGCACCGAGCGAACAAAGTCAAAAACGCTTCGGTCCGCCATGGTTGACGCCTTTCTCGCCTGGGTTACTGCCCAGTCGATGTACCGTCGATCCTCCTCGGAACAGCCAGTCTCGTCTACGTAGGTTCTATAGACCGGAAACCGGGCGGCAATCTCGTAAAGAGCTCGCCGCAACCCGCCCCGGGAGAAGTCACGGGTCCTTCGGCTCTTCTTGGCGAGACGATTGAACTGATTCCCCAGAACGTTGAGCTCACTGAGAAGTGTTTCATTCATCACCCGATACTTGCAGTCGAGGACGAGGCTTCCAAACACGCTCTCCTCGCCCAGAAACTCACGGTATACGCGGTCCAAGGTCTCCTCACTCTCCGGTGAGGTGAGAAGTTCCCCCACCTGAGCAAGAAACTCGTATCCGGTGGTCCCGCTGACGGGCCAATCCTCCCGGAGCTGCTCGTGGTGAGCAAGGATCTTTTCCACCACCACGTAGAAGGGCTGATCTAAGGGTGTCTCGTAACCCGGCGCACCCTGCACCCGGCCGGCGCCGATGGTACGGAATCCCGCAGCTTCCTGGAGACGCTCGAGGTATTGCTTGGGATCCCTGAGGCCGTCGATATGGTCGAGCCGGAGTCCCTGAATCACCTGGTCTTGCATAAGCTGGTAGACCAGGTGGTGGGTTATGCTCATTACCTCCGGCTCCTCAACGCGGATCCCTGCGAGATCATTTATGTCGAAGAAGCGACGGTAGTTGATCTCATTCGCCGCGAGACGCCAGTAGGAGGCGCGGTACGCCTGGGCCTCCAGGAGGCGGTGAAGCTCGTCGAAGCTCCTCGGCTTTCCGGGCTCCCCGTTGTAGGCGCTACTGGCGGCCTCACACGCCGCGGCGACGTCGGCCTCGCTCGCCGCGAGACGACCCAGGGCGCCCTTGAGCTCCTCCGCCCGCTTCAGGGTGCCACTCTGCTGCTTTCGCCCCCGGGGCTTTCTGCTCAGATTGCCGAACTCCCTGATCAGCGGACGCAGGGCAGGCTCCGCCCGGGGCACGAGCTCCGTCCCCTTCCGCAGGATCTCAGCATAATGGTGCGGAGAGATCGGAAACCTGTGCTCGTAGTAGAAGACGCTGAACGCCCCCTCTCTGGACAGAAAGTGCAGCACCAGCTCGCCGCCCTCCAGGACAGCGCCGTAGCGGTCCCCGAGCACTGGCAAAAGGACTTTACCCCGGAGACTTTCCTCCGCCGGACGCCAGTCAATGTCGAAAAACTGGGCGTAGGGCGACGCCTCGCCCCACTCGAGGACGTGGAGCCACCAGTCGTTGTCCGCATACCCCACACCCATGTGATTGGGAACGAAGTCAAGGATGAGCCCCATGCCCCGGGCGTGGAGAGCGTCGACAAACTCCTGAAGGGATGCCCTGTCTCCTATCTCTCGGTTAATGCTGTTGTGGTCGACGATATCGTAACCGTGAGTCGATCCGGGACGCGCCTGGAGCAGAGGAGAGGCGTAGACGTGGCTGATCCCGAGGTCAGCCATGTAGGGGATCAGGGCCTTGGCGTCCTCAAAGGTAAACCCTTCGTGGAACTGGAGGCGCATGGTTGCCCGGGGATAGGGTGAGGGGCCTGTGGGCTCAACGATCTCATTCTCACTACTCACGAATCACTCCTCCTCGAAGGCTGCGATCGCACTCCATGCCGACATAACTGCCCCCGGGGCGACACTGCTTTCCGCGACACTCTCGGGATAGACCACTTCACGGTTCTGGGGAGGACGGAACCGCGGCAGCCGACGCTGGGAGTCGGTAAGGTTGAAGTAGAGGACCCAGGAACGACCGGATCCGAGAGGCCAACGCACCCGCATAGCCTCCTCCGCGGCGCCTTCGTAGGTTCCGGAGCGGACCGCGGAGAGATGCTGGGTAAGCCACTCCCGCCGCAGCGTGAGAAGCCGCCGCATAAGTGCGTGCCGGGCGACTTGTTCCGATGCTCCGTCGCCCCCTTCGAGCCACTCCCAGTCGAGCCGTGAGGAATCGAAGGTCTCCGGGGCGTTGGGGTCCGGTATGCGGCGCCGCGCCTCCTCGTCCTCAAAGGCGCTAAAGGCGGCGAACTCCCGTCTTCTTCCCTCTCGCACCGCTTCGGCGAGGTCCCCGTGATAGTCGCAGAAAAAGAGAAAGGGCTTCTCGCTTCCCCACTCCTCCCCCATAAAGAGCATCGGAGTCTGCGGGGAGAGGAGTACTAGCGCCTCCGCCGCCTCGAGGGCCTCTCTGCTCGGGGCGAGGATCGTGGGGCGCTCCCCGAGGGCGCGATTACCTATCTGGTCGTGGTTATGGGTAAAGGCGACCATGGAGGTCGGCGAGAGTCCCCGGGAGGGAGTGCCCCGGGGTTTTCCCTCCCTATGGATTGAGGGTTCTCCCTGAAAGTAAAATCCCTCCGCCAGGGTTCTCGCAAGGGAAAGGTGGGTATCCTCCTGGTAGTCGCAGTAGTACCCCTCGGACTCGCCGGTCATGAGTACGTGCAGAAGATGGTGAACATCGTCATTCCACTGGGCCGTGGAGTTTTCGAGGCGATGTGCTTCATTCTCCTCGTTCTCCAGGACGATGTGGAGACTCCGTTCCGGACTCTCCCGGCGGGCGGCACTCTTCACTCTTCGAGCCATCTCATCCACGAAGTGCTCCCGGGAGTCATCTCGAATAGCGTGGACCGCGTCGACTCGAAGGCCGTCAAAACCGTAGAGCATGGTCCAGTAGAGAGCGTTTTCCAGGAAGAAGCTTCGAACTTCGGCAGTGGCAAAATCGATTGCCGCACCCCAGGGAGTCGCGAACCGGTCGGTAAAGAAAGAGTCGGCGTAGAGGTGAAGGTAGTTGCCGTCAGGTCCGAAGTGGTTGTAAACCACGTCGAGAAAGAGCTGAATCCCCTTCTCATGGGCTGAGCGTATCAGCGTCGCAAGCTCCTCCGGGGTACCGTAGGGCGCCGCGGGAGCGTATGGAAGCACGCCGTCGTAGCCCCAGTTCCGCTCGCCGGGAAAAGCTGCCAGGGGCATGAGCTCAATAGCGGTGACCCCGAGATCCGCGAGGTAGTCGAGACGGCCGGTGATGCCGGCGTAGCCACCCTGGGGGCTGAACGTCCCTGGATGCAGCTCGTAGAGCACCGTCTCTTCCCAGGGACGCCCGAGGATTCCCGGTCCCGTAACCCCCGGCAGGGTGCGCAAGTCCACCACTTCGCTCGGTCCGTGGACCCCCTCCGGCTGAAACCGGGAAGCGGGATCAGGCACTTCCAGGTCGCCGTCGATCCTAAACCTGTATCTGCTTCCGGCGCCGAGGGGGAGGCGCTCGCTGCGACACCAGCCGTCCGGATCCCTGCGAAGTCCGAGGAGTGTTCCCTCCTCGAGGGTTTCGGCGCCATCCAGAGGGGGCACCCCCCGGTAAACCACCAGCGCAATCTGCCGAGCCGAGGGCGCCCAGAGCCTGAAACGGGTCCCCTGATCGTTAGTATCCGGTCCGAAGGAGAGTTTTAGAGGTAGCTCGTTCTCGCCCATGGGAACTCCTTCCCGGCTCAAAGTGTCTCACTATTGAGCATGTAGAGCTGCGCTGAGCGACCGGAAAGGCGCACCTCCCGCCCCGCCTCGACGCCGGAGGTTTGCTCTCCTGCCTCGGCTTCGGCCACTTCCAGGGCCCCCGGCAGCTGTGCCGTATCGAGCAGCAGTTGCCAGCAGCAGCTCTCACCGTCCGCCGGCAGAATCCAGGGCACCTCCTCTGGACCGGCATTGAGTAAAAGAAGAAAGCTGTTGTCCGTCTCCGGCTCGCCCCGCTCGGTAAGAAACCGCGAACCCGCTTCGCCGCTCAGGAGCATGCCGAGACCTTTGCGCTCCGCCTCATGCCAGTCCTCGGTCTCCAGTTCCTCTCCCTCCGGCGTGAGCCAGGTAACGTCCTTTACCTCCGTCCCCGGAATCAGATCTCCGTGAAAGAAACGAGAACGCCGAAAGACGATATGGTCCCGGCGAATTTTCACCAAGGATTGGAAAAAGCGGAGCAGTTCCCGGGCGTCCTCGTCCAGGTCGGGCCAGGGCATCCAGCTGAGCTCATTGTCCTGACAGTAGGCGTTGTTGTTACCCTCCTGGGAGCGACCGATCTCGTCACCGGCGGTTACCATCGGGACGCCCTGGGAAAGAAGAAGAGTCACCATGAAGTTACGCATCTGCTTGAGTCTGAGACTGCGAATCTTCCGCTCCCGGGTCGGCCCCTCAGCGCCGCTGTTCCAACTGTGGTTATTGTCGGAGCCGTCGGCGTTGTTCTCCTGGTTCGCCTCATTGTGCTTCTGGTTGTAGCTAACCAGGTCCCTCAGGGTGAAGCCGTCGTGGGCCGTCACAAAATTGACACTCGCCCAGGGTCTGCGCCCCCGACGGTGAAAGATGTCGCTTGAGCCGGCGATCCTGGAGGCGAGCTCCGCTACCTGCCCCGGATCCCCTCGCCAGAAACGGCGAACCGTGTCACGGTACCTATCGTTCCACTCTGACCAGCCCGGAGGAAAGGCGCCGAGCTGATACCCCTCGGGCCCCGTGTCCCAGGGCTCCGCTATGAGCTTTACCGTGGAGAGCACCGGATCCTGGGCGACCACATCGAGAAAGCCCGCGTGCTGGTCGTAGTCTCCCTCGACTCGGGCCAGGGTGGTAGCGAGGTCAAAGCGAAAGCCGTCAACCCGCATCTCCTCTACCCAGTATCGCAGGGAGTCGGTCACCATCCGTAGCACCTGAGGATGCCGGAGCTCCAGGGCGTTTCCTGTCCCGGTGAAGTCGTTGTAGTACCGCCGGTCGTTCTCCATCAGATAGTAGTAGGAACGGTTGTCGATACCGCGAAAGCACAAGGTTGGTCCGAGATGGTTACCCTCGGCCGTATGGTTGTAGACCACGTCGAGGATCACCTCGATCCCTTCGTCATGCATCACCTGAACAAAGGTCTTGAACTCCCGAATTCCGTCCCTGCCGAGATACTCCGGCTGCGGGGCAAAGAATGCGATGGTGTTGTATCCCCAGTAGTTGTCGAGCCCCTTCTGAACCAGATGACGGTCATGGACAAAGGCGTGGGTCGGCAGGAGTTCCACAGCGGTCACGCCGAGCTCCCGAAGATATCGAACGACCTCGGGATGACTCATCCCACCAAAGGTTCCTCGGTCTTCTCGAGGTACTTCCGGATGACGCATGGTAAAGCCGCGAGGATGGAGCTCGTAGATAAAACTCTGGTCCCAGGCGGTACGCGGATGTCCGGTCTCCCCCCAGGTAAATGCGGGGTCTATCACCCGGCACTTCGGCATATACGGGGCGCTGTCTCTTGTGTCAAAAGAGAGATCCTCCTCCTCGTCCCCAACCACGTAGCCGAAGTGCGCATCATTCCATAGAATTCGCCCCCCGAAGTCCTTGGCGTAGGGATCGAGGAGAAGCTTGTGGTGATTAAAACGGTGTCCCTCGGAGGGATCGTAGGGGCCGTAGACGCGGTAGCCGTAGAGCTGTCCCGGCCGTACGTCCGGTAGGTAGCCGTGCCATATTTCGTGCGTATATTCCGGCAGGGGGAGCCGTGCGACCTCCCGCTCTCCTCCTTCGTCGAAGAGGCAGAGCTCAACTTTCTCCGCGTAAGCGGAGAAGAGGGCAAAGTTCGTCCCGCTGCCGTCCCAGGTGGAGCCGAGGGGATACTCCTTCCCCGGCCACACCCTGTAGCTGCTTTCTTGTGCCATACTGAGGGCTAAGGTATGTCTCTTCAGCCGGCGATATCAAGGATCGGGCTCATTCCTTCCCGTTCTCGTTGGGCTCTTCACCCTTTTCCGGTCCTTTCCCCTTCGCACGCCCGTCACCTGCCTCGGTCGACTCCCCGGACGCACTTGGCTGCCCATCCCCCGGCGTGGCGGCCTTTCCGCCTTTGGCTCGACGTTTCGGCTGCGGGGCGGGACCGGACCTCTCAGCAGGCTCTGCGAGCCCGCCGGGATTGAGCTCCCGGTATCCGAGGACCACAAGAGTCGAGACATAGCCGGAGTAGATGCCGGCGAGGATCAGACTGAGCAGACCGCCGAGTATCGGGATAAAGAGCAGAATCCGGTTCACCAGGGCGAAGAGCACCCCCAGGGCGATTAGCAGCAGAAAGAATACGAAGGCGTCTCCGAGGCGGTCCTTGACCACCACGAAGCTCTTCTTGATTCCTCCCAGCGCGGTGTACCCTTCCAGAGCTACCGCGACAAAGGTGAAGAGAAGAAAGAAACCCACGATCAGTCCCGGAAGCACAAAGAAAACGAATCCTATTCCAACCAGGATCGCCGTAATCGCTCCGGCGATGAGCAGCTGAATAAGCCGCAGTCGCGCCTGTTCCACACCCTTTGCCAGGGATGTTGTGCCAAGCTGCAGCACCTGTCCCACCATCAGCACCGTCACCGCATGGCCTGCGATTATGAGAATGCCCGCGACAATTGCCGAGAGTAAATGAAGCCATAGGTTGGCAAGGATCGTTCCCGCGTATCCGGCTCCCATGGCAGGGCCCATACCCGGCGTCATCCCCGGCGGCATCGCCCCAAACCCGCCCATAAAGAGGGCCGTGATCAGACCTGCGAGAAGAGAAACGACAAGTACCGGCAGGTACACAAGTGGAAATTTACGCCCCAGTGCCAGGGCTTCTTTTAGTAGACGTCCAAAACTCATCGGAGAAACCTCCTTCCGATAGTCGTAAAGTACTACCACTTAACTATAATTCTCCACCATCCGCGGCTTCGGCGCCATACCGCGTCCAGAACTCTTCAGACAACAGAAGCTCGTCCTTCTCCCACCAGGCGACCTCCTCCTTTTTCAACCGGTTGAGCATCCGGGAAAAGGTCTCCGGCACCGCTCCGATCGCTGAGGCGACTTCCCGCTTGCTCAACTGCAGAGCGTAGCTCTTCCTGCGACCGAAACGGTCCTCCAGAAATCGGGCAAATCGCTGCTGTACGTCATAGGAAGTAAGGACAAAGATCTGATCAGCCAGGTAACGGAGCTTCCGCATGAGATTGGCGAAGAACTCGGTCCGGAAGTCTGAAGCCTCCAGGAGCGTGTCGAGCTCCCTCCGTGGGAGGCGAACAAGATTGGCATCTCCGGTGGCCACCGCGGTAACCGGATACGTTGGATCACCAAAGAGCACCACCTCCGCAAAGAGCTCCCCGGGGCGCACTATTCGAACCACCACCTCCCTTCCGTCAGCGGAGACTCGACTGAGCTTAACGGTGCCCATGGTGAGAATGTAGCAAGCGCTTCCGCCCTCTCCCTCACCAAAGAGTGTGGTGCCCCGGGGAACGAACTCAACGCTCACCCGGGCGGCTATCCGTTCGAGCATCTCTCGCGGAAGCCCCTCGAAGACTTCCGTTTGGCTCAGAAGTTCAGGAATATCGGGCAAAAAGACGCTCCTTCTTGACTCGGGTCAAGGTCTTACAAAACCGCCTCCGGTACCCTCGACGGCATGATCACAAGCGAGACAACGCTTCACCAGATCGGTGAAGAGTACCCTGAAGCGCTGCCAGTTCTCGCGGAGGCGGGATTTCCGGCGCTTCGAGAGAAGCATAACCTACAGCGAATCGGCCGTTCAATCACACTTGCGGTGGCTGCAGGGATGCGTGGCCTCGATGCGGACACCCTGGCGGAGGAGCTCAACCGAGCCGTTGCGGAGTCCCGGGAGGGGTCGAATCCGAGGCGAAACCCCGAGGACCTCTGGATCGCCGGCATGCTTCCCTGCCCGGTGCGCCTTCCCATGAGCGAGAGCATAAACGAAGCCGCCGAGAAGCTCAGCCACGCCACGGGGCGACGACTGAACAGTGAGTTCCAGGCCGCCTACGCCGGAACCGACTGGATCGCCCGGCACGTGCAGGCGGATATGAGAATCGATCAGTTTCCCGACCTCCTACTCGCCGCGGGATACCGCCTCTTCTTCACGGATCCCACGATTCGCGGCTTTCGTGAGGCCGGAGCGTTCACCGACTTTTCCGGCTGGAGCGGTCTCAACACCGCTGCCGCCTCCGCTGGTCTCGCAGATCCCGAGGGTCACTACACAGTCCTCGGTACGGTCCCGGCGATCGTGCTGGCAAACCCCGCGGAACTCGGCGAGCGAAAGGTCCCGGATAGCTGGGAAGAGATCCTATCGCCGGAGTACGCCGGCTCCCTCTCGGTTCCCATGGGTGACTTCGACCTCTTTGACGGCCTGGTTCTCACCCTCTACTCCCTCTACGGGGAGGAGGGCGTCGAAGCGCTGCGAAGAAACCTCTTTCGGGCTATGCACCCCTCGCAGGCGGTGGCGGCGGAGGGAAGCTCTAACCAGCCCGCCCTCGCCGTGGTCCCCTACTTCTTCGCCTCGACCTTGCGCAAGGAGAGCCAGTACGTTCCGGTCTGGCCCCGGGAAGGCGCCTTCGCCGCCCCGCTCTTTATGCTCACCCGAAAGGACCGTCCGGAAATCGAGGAGCTCGCCCGCTTCATCGCCGGACCGGAGATCGCCTCCATTCTCTGGGGTATGGGCAAGTTCCCCTCGGCTCATCCCGAAGCGACCGATGAGCTGCCGGGTCCCCTCCTCTGGCCCGGCTGGGAGTTCCTGCTCAACAACGATCTTGATCGCATTCTCGCTTTTGCCGAGGCGCGGCTCTTTGGCGCGGGGGTGGGCGCGTGAGAGTGGTAACCGTCGCCGGCCCACCGGCATGCGGCAAGAGCGCGGTCATCGCCAAGTGCGTCGAGGAGCTGCAGCAGCGCCAGATGCGACCAGGGGCTGTCAAGTTCGACTGCGTTCAGACTGAGGACGACACCCTCTTTCGCTCCCTCGGGATACCCGCCACCAAGGCGCTCTCCGGCTCAGTCTGCCCGGACCACTATTTCGCGAGCAACGTAGAGGAAGCGATGGACTGGGCCCGGAATGAAAAGACCGAGGTGCTCTTTCTCGAGTCCGCGGGCCTCTGCAACCGGTGCTCTCCGCACATGAAGGAGGTCACCGGGGTTTGCGTCATCGACAACCTCGCAGGACTCGAGGCGCCGCGGAAACAGGGGCCCATGCTCAGGCTGGCGGACATTGTCGTTATCACCAAGGGCGATGTGGTCTCCCAGGCGGAGCGGGAAGTGTTTCTCAGTCGGGTTCGCATGGTCAATCCTCGGGCAAAGGTGGTGCAGGTTAACGGCCTCACCGGCCAAGGCGCCTTTCAACTCGCCCGGCTCCTCCTGGAGACCGCGGAGAGCGCGAAACAGGAAAGCCTGGAGCTTCGCTTCTCTATGCCCTCCGCTGTCTGCTCCTACTGCCTCGGGGAGCGTCGCATAGGGGCCGCCCACCAGGTCGGCAACGTCCGAAAAGCGAGTTTTCAAGGAGTGAACAGTTGACCGAAGTTGAAGTGATCCCGCAGGAGACGGAAAAGGGTGACGCGTCCCGGGAGGCAAGTAGCCTGAGCCAGAGGGACTCCAAGATAGCCGCGAGCTCAATCGCCCAGCTTCTCGCCGCCCGTCCCGAGAGCGAGGAGTACCTTCGCTCCCTCGGTCTGGTCTCCGGGGCCACCCTTTCTCTCACCCTTCGGGAAGCCGCTGAGGCGCTCTCCCCGGAGGATCGACGAGACCGGGGCGTCGACCCGGAGACGGTAGAGCACCGTTACGAGGAGTACCTCGAGGCGGCGGCCCTCCTTCTCGGGGAGTCCACGAGCCTGGAGGAGCTCACCGTTCTTCCGGGGCGGGACAAGAGCGGAGAGCCCGAATCCTTCGAGGCGTTTACCCTTCGCCCGGGGGACGTAGTCTGCATCGTCGGCCCTACCGGAGCGGGCAAGAGCCGCCTCCTGGCGGATATCGAGTGGCTCGCCGACGGCGATAGCCCAACAGGTCGGCGGATCCTTCTAAACGGGCGGAGTCGGAACGAGCCCGGGCAGGAAGATACTGGCGGTATCGGCCTCGTGGCGCAGCTCTCACAGAATATGAACTTCGTCATCGATTTGAGAGTCGGGGAGTTCCTCGAGCTCCACGCAGAGAGCAGAAACGTCCCGCGAAAGGCAGAAGTTGTCCGGGAGACCCTGGAGGCGGCTAACAGCCTCGCCGGGGAGCCCTTCGATCGGAACACGCCGGTCACCTCCCTTAGCGGCGGCCAGTCCCGGGCTCTCATGATCGCCGACGCCGCCTTGATAAGTCGCTCACCGATCGTCCTGATCGACGAGATAGAAAACGCCGGAATCGACCGTTCCAAGGCGTTGGAGCTCCTCACCGGGGCTGAGAAGATCGTGCTCATGGCAACCCATGACCCTCTTCTCGCCCTGGGAGCCTCGAAACGCCTGGTCATCTCCGGTGGTGGAATACGCGGGATTCTTCAACGGAGTGCGGCGGAAGAGACCGCCCTGAAGCGTCTCGCAGATATCGACGCTGTGCTGCACCAGTGCAGGCAGACAATTCGCTCTGGGGGCGAGGTGCTCCCGGAGCTCACACACATGTAGAGAAGAAGGAGGAACATCGTAATGTTCTGTTTTCAGTGTCAAGAAGCACTTCACAACGAAGGATGTACCGTACGAGGCGTCTGTGGAAAGAAAGAAGAGACCGCCGGTCTCCAGGATGTCCTGGTCTACAGCTGCAAGGGGATGAGTCTCCTATCCCGGGAACTTCAGGAACGGGAGGGTCGGAGCACCGTCGAGGAGGGACGCTTCATCGTACGCGCCCTCTTCGCCACCATCACCAACGCCAACTTCGACAACGACCGGTTCGTGGCACTCATCCGAGAGGCCCTCGCGCAAAATCGGCGACTCCGGGGGCACCTCGGCGCGAAGGCGGAGGCACTCCCGGCGCCGGCAACCTGGGACGGGAACTCGGTGGCTGAGTTCTACGCGAAGGTACCAGAGGCGTCGGTCCTGGCCGAAGAGAACAGCGATGCGCGCTCCCTGAAGGAACTCACCATATACGGTCTCAAGGGTATCGCCGCCTACGCCGAGCACGCCCTGGTCCTCGGCTACGAGGATGAGGCGATCTACGAGCACCTCGTCCATGCCCTGGCCACAGCGGTAGTGGAGACGGAGATCGATCCCCTCCTTCAGATGACCCTCAAAACCGGGGAGGTCGCCGTTAAGACCATGGAGCTCTTGGATCGGGCGAACACCGACACCTACGGCCATCCGGAGATGACCCAGGTAGACCTCGGTGCCGGCGACAAGCCCGGAATCCTCGTCTCCGGCCACGACCTCAAGGACCTGGAAGAGCTTCTCAAGCAGAGCGAGGGCAAGGGCGTGCATATCTACACCCATGGCGAGATGCTCCCGGCACAGTACTACCCCGCCTTCAAGAAGTACGCCCACTTCAAGGGCAACTACGGCAACTCCTGGTGGAAACAAGGCGAGGAGTTTGAAAAGTTCAACGGCGCTATTCTCATGACCACGAATTGCATCACTCCCGTCCGCGACTCCTACAAGGAGCGCATATTCACCACCGGTGTAGTCGGTTTCGAGGGCGTGACGCACATCGACGATCGCCAGGAAGGCGGGGAGAAGGATTTCGCTCCAGTGATCGACCGAGCCCTGCAGTGTGAGGCTCCCACAGAGC
This sequence comes from uncultured Spirochaetaceae bacterium, assembly GCA_964478055.1. GTDB lineage: Bacteria > Spirochaetota > Spirochaetia > DSM-27196 > Alkalispirochaetaceae > CAYZHV01. The sequence goes on from CAYZHV010000096.1 coordinate 12,767, forward strand.
TCGAGACCGGCACGCTTACCGGCGGTTTTGCCCACCATCAGGTAGAGCAACTCGCCGGCACCGTGGTAGAGGCGGTCAAAAGCGGCGCCATCAAGAAGTTTGTCGTAATGGCCGGATGCGACGGGCGCCACAAGAGCCGGGACTACTTTACCGACATGGCCGAGGCGCTGCCAAAGGATACGGTCATTCTCACCGCGGGGTGCGCCAAGTACCGGTACAACAAGCTCGACCTCGGTGACATCGGCGGCATTCCCCGGGTTCTCGACGCCGGACAGTGTAACGACTCCTACTCCCTGGCAGTCACTGCTCTTCGGCTGAAGGAGGCCTTCGAGCTCGAGGATATCAACGACCTGCCTATCGACTTCGATATCGCCTGGTACGAGCAGAAGGCGGTAGCAGTTCTTCTCGCCCTTCTCTCCCTCGGATTCAAGGGAATCCGAATAGGTCCCAGCCTCCCCGCCTTTCTCTCGGAAAACGTCGCAAAGGTCCTCGTGGAAAACTTCGACCTCAAGGTTACCGAAGACGTGGAGAGCGACCTCGCCGCGATCACCGGAGCCTAGGCGCTTCGGAGAATCTCTCTCCTCACCGCATCCCCCGGGCCGCCCATGGATCATGGGCGGCCGCTCTTTTGCCACCCGCTCCCACCACGGTGGCGAACAGTGCCCCCCCGTGGTACCCTCCCGATCATGGCGAGCAAGAAGAGCCCGGAAGAGCGCATTTACGCCTA
>CAYZHV010000097.1:0-13425 GCA_964478055.1 uncultured Spirochaetaceae bacterium
GGGCGTAGAGCACCGGGGTGTGAAACTCCGGAAATCTTCGCAGCCCCTCGATAAACGCCGTGGCTATCCGGGTCTTGCCAACTCCCGGGGGTCCGGTCAGGGTCACCCCAAGGCTTTCCGTAGCGCTCCGGCCCAGGTATCTACGGGTGAGCTCCGAGACGAGCTCGTCCCGTCCGAGAAAGGGCAGATCCGAAACCGGGGGTGTCTCGATCCGACCGAGTACCTTGTACGCCGCCACCGGGTCCGCTTCCTCGGAGAGCCGCAGGAGCTGCCGTTTCGAGAAGACGAAATCGTCACTGCACTTCTCCCGGGTTGCCTCGGAAACAAAGACACTATTGAGCTCCGCTTCCGACTCCAACCGAGCCGCGACTGCCATAGCGTGGCCAGTCACAACCTCTTGTTGGCCCCGCTTTCCCGTCGTAATAAGCCCCGTATTGATCCCGATACGAAAACCCACCGGTGCAATCTCTCCGGAATCGCCGAGCTTGATATTCTTAAGCTGGTCAAGAAAGTCCAGGGCGGCGTAGACCCCCCGGGTGGGATCATCCTCGTGAATCTGCGGCACACCAAAGACCGCCACCAGGGCGTCTCCGATGTACTTTTCCACGCTTCCGCCGTAGGCGGATATAATCGACTCGAATCTGCCAAAGACCCGCTCCATGAGCAGGTCCATCTCCTCCGGGTCGAGCCTCCGGCTCAGGTCGGTAAACCCCTTCATGTCGGCAAAGAGCACCGTTACGTAGCGCCGCTCGCCGTGACGAAGCACCTGCCCGGAGGTTTCCATTGTTCCTCAGCGGAACATTGACCGGAGCTGGTCCCGAACCTGTGTCACAACCTGCTCGTACTGTGACTTCAGCTGACCAAGATGCTGCTGCACCGCTTTCTGGTACTCCGGATCCGAAGAGACGTCCAGCTTCATCTGTCGACCGTACTGCTGAGCCATCTGCTGCTCTCGCTCCTTCACACGACCCTCATACTGCGAGCGAAGGGACTCGATAATCTGCTGTCGGTTATCCAGGTACTGCTTGAAGAGGTTCCGAACCTGTTCCATTAGGTAGCTGACGTTGTGCTCGTCGTCGATCACGCCTTTGAGGCCACTTTCGATTGGCCCGAGGCGCTGGAGATCGACCTCCTCAGTGGGGAGGTTGATTGAGGTGAGAAGCACCTCGAAGAGTCCTTCGCGCACCCAGTCGCGCTTCTCTTTCGGAAACTCCTTGATCGCCTTTCGGACGTTTAGGTCCGATTCTTCATTGATCCGCGCCAGGAGCTTCTTTCCTTCAAGCTTCGCCTCGTGCCGGGCCAGCGCCTCCGGATCGCCCTTGATATCCTTGGTCCGTTCCAGTGCCAGTTCCAAAGCACTCTTGATTTCGCCCATGGGTAAAGAATACAGGTTAGACTAGAGTGGATTCAAGCGGGGGCAAGCAGGCCCGCTGGGAGAGGTGTCCCGAGCGGGCCTTTCGATGAAGATCCGAGCCCGCGGACCTACCAGCTAACGTTGCTTATGTGCACCTCAAGAAGCTCCTCGAAGATTCCGCCGGTTAGCGTTGCCTGGTCGAAGATCCGCTGCAGGTCCTCTTCCGCCGTGCTGTCGGTAAGGGTGGCGTCAAAGTGCGAAAGGGCAACTTGAGAGGCAGCATCGGGCTGACCAGCCTCGGCACCGTTGGTATCGATCTGCCAATACTGGGGAGCGCTCGTGTCCTTTGGGAAATGGCCGACCCCTACTCCGGCGGAGTTCTCCAAAAGGACTTCGGTTGTGGTGTTGTCATTTTGGAAGAACCAGTACGTGAGCGCCGTGTCCCTGTCAAACCCCTCGTATTTGATGTTTTCTCTAAAGGCTCCTGATTCATCGTCTACCTCTCCCCACTGACTCACCATTACCCCTGTCTTCGTCTTGTAGTAGTACTCAACCGCGTCCCTCGAATATGGCTCCCCTTCCTTCTTTCCACCGATGGCAAAACGGGCGGTCTTGAGGTCGTGACTAAAGAACATCTCAATCGGAGCATTGTCGTTTGTTGCCTCAGGGCTGTAGGAACCATCCTTTACTCCTCGATAGCTGATGATTCCACGGAATATCACGCCCTCCGTTGACCGCACCCGCTGTACTGTCGCCTTGACAAGAAACTCATCCACATAGCCGCCGGCTTCGACCGAACCGGGGAAGGTTGTTTCTATGAACACCGGCTGATCGAGATTGCCCCCTCTCCGTAAGTACTCGTCGAGATCCGCTAGAGCCCAATTTGGAATGGAAACCATGAGTTTCTCATTGAAGCTGTTCACATACTCATAACGTTGAGATGCCGTTGCGATAGCCTCCCGTGCGGTGAGCTGTGACCCCGACGCTTCCTCGAAGGTTTCGAACTCAATCGGCGGAATGTCCGCCAGGGGATTGGTTGCGCTACTATCGGCTCCACCGCTAGAGCAACCGATCACGACCATTGCCAATGCCAGTACAACTATCGTCCCAAGGTGTTTCATCATAAGCCTCCTTTGATGCTGTGCAGCCGGCGACCCGTCTTCGATACCGGCAACGTGTCTCTTTCCCCTCGATCCTAAGACCGTGAGTAGAGAAGAGAAATAAGAGAATCACCTAGGACGTTAGCTGAAGCGCCGTGTCCGCGGCGGGAGACTCCTTCTGCATGCAAGTAAAAGACATCGAACAGGGATACCAGGAAGTTCAGGAGCGGCCGCGGGAACGCATGTTTGCAGTGGGGCCGGGGATACTTTCGGACCGGGACTTGCTTGCCCTGCTCATCGGGACGGGGGTCCGAGGACGACATGTGCTCAAGGTCGCAGAGGAGGTCCTCGCCCTACTCGAGACGGACAACTTCGTTGTGGGGCCACAGCAACTGCTCACGGTGCGTGGACTGGGTAAAGCGAAGGCGGCGATGCTCTCGGCCTCTCTGGAGCTCGCGCGGCGGATCATAGCACCGAAGAATCACCGAATACGCTTTCCCGCGGACGTCTACCCTGTGGTATCCCACTACGCCGACCGGAAGCAGGAGCACTTCCTCGCCCTGAGTCTCAACGGCGCCCACGAGGTGATCGCCTGCCGGGTGGTTTCGGTGGGATTGGTGAATCGCACCCTGGTCCACCCAAGAGAAGTCTACGCCGACGCCCTAACCGACCGCGCTGCCGCCCTGGTGGTCGCCCACAACCACCCCAGTGGACGGACCGAACCGAGCCCCGAAGACCGGGAGGTAACGAGGCGCCTGGCAGCCGCCGGGGAAACCTTGGGAGTGCGGCTCCTGGATCACGTGATCTTCTCCCTGGAGGGGTATTACAGCTTTCTGGAGCATGGGGAAATGTGAACCGCAAGAACAGTTTAGAGCCCGTTCCCGAAAATCATGCCTCATGCGACCCTATTGCGCCACCGTTTACCATCCATGCCATGAGTTCCAGTCGATTGCCGGTTTCGGTCTTTCGGTACAGCCGGTGGAGGTGGGAAGCAACCGTACGCGGAGAAATCGACAATCTATCGGCTATTTCCTTGTCCTGGAGTCCTTCGCGAAGCAGTTCTAGCACCCGTAGCTCCGCCGGCGTGATACAAGTGTCTCGAAAGAGACTCGCCCGGTCCGCAGCTTCGGTCTTCTCTGCCGCGCCGAGACGGCTCAAGCGCTCGACCGCCGCACTGTCAGACAACGCCTGCCGATAGCGAGCGTCTTGCAGATCCAGGATGTTTCGGACCTTCAGGCGGAGCTCGGCTGCTTTGAAGGGCTTGCGAATATAGTCGAGGGCCCCGCCGGATAAACCGCGGAATCGATCTTCCACATCGTCCAGGGCGGTGAGGAAGACAAATGGAATGTCCTTGAAAGCCGGTTCTTCCACTAATCTCTCCCGCAGGGCAAATCCGCTCATGCCAGGCATCATGACGTCGCAGACAACCAGGGAAACCAACGGGTGTTCCGACAGGTAGCGCAGGGCCTCCTCGCCGCTACGACACCAGACCACGAAAAACTCGGGTTCAAGCACGTCGCTAACCAGAGTCCCCATATCCGGATTATCGTCAATCAGAAGAACAATGTTCCGGCCGCGATCCTCGTAGCCAGGTGTTGTTTCGACGATTGCATGGAGCCCAACGGCCGTCCTACCGACGCGGTCCGTACCGGACGGAACAGAATGAGCGTCGTCCGATCCGGATGCCGTACTGACGGGGATGTCCACAGAAAACGTAGCGCCCTCTCCCCGGCGCCCTTCCGCATCCAGGCGCCACCCGTTCTGAACGGCTATTTCCCGAACCAGAGCAAGACCAAGGCCGGCTCCCTCGACACGCCGATCAGGGCGGTCCTCGCACTGGACAAATCGCTCGAACAGCGACTCTTTGAGGTGCGAGTCAAAACCGATCCCTGTGTCCTCCACGGAAACACGAACCATCGTATTATCCAGCTCCGGTCCGACAACGAGTCGCACTTCGCCTTTCTCCGTGAACTTCAGAGCGTTGTTGATGAGATTGAGAAGGGCCGTCTCCAACATGGTCTGGTCGACACTGATGTAGACTTCGTGACGCGTCGTACGGTTAATCATTACCAGAGCCAACCCCCTGCGCTCCGCCAGACTCTCCAACTCGGCAACAAGTCCTCGGACATACGCAACTAGCGGGACCACCTGGAGGTGAAAGGGCATTGCTCCGAGGTCAAGACGGGTATAGTCGAGTAACTGCTTGATCTGATGGTTCAGTCGATTCAGGTTTCGTTGGACCAATTCGAATACCGGGTGGTCCACCGGAATCGACGAGCCGTATCGTCCGGCCCGGACGTTTTCCATGGGAACCGATAAAAGGGTAAGTGGTGTGCGAAGTTCATGAGTGATGTTCGCAAGAAAGTTTGTCTTGGCATGATCCAATCTAGTCAGACTACTGAGAGCGTCCTCGAGCTCGGCGGTTCGGAGCCGAACCTTTTCTTCTAGTGCATTCCGCTCTTGGAGCAGCTCTGCGCTTGTCTCTTTCAGCGAGACGTATTGTTCATCGATTACCGTTCGCGTATCCGCAAATTGACGCTTCATGATCCGCGTTCGTTTTCTGGAAATCGCCAAAGCGATTATGAGACCGGTGATCGACGCCCCGGCAACGCCGGAGACGAGTACTCTCGACCAGGCCGGCCAGGCGTGTTGGAACGCAAGAAGGGATGCCCCCACATACCCTGCTGTTCCAATAATCGCCATCGAAAGCGCGATCGGAGTAAACCGCAGAGTCTGCCAGCGAATGCGAACGGTAAACTCGTTCAGCAGACCGTCATTCTGCAAGATTCTGGTCCGTACTGGGTGTCTCGTCGCCAACTCCATGAAGGCCCTGTGAACACCAAGGCAGGCTTTCTGGATCCCATCGACACTGGCTTCCCGATAGGCACCGAGCATACCGGTGTTGAATAGATTCCGGAGGTGTAACCGGACGTCCAGACGCTGCGGCCGTTGTCTGAACTCCATCCGGTACAAGTTGTTTGTCCTGGTCTGCCAGAGCATAAACCCCTCAACCGGGGACATGGCGGGCTGTGAAAAAATGGAACGTGCGAGCTTGCTGTCGTGGAGGAATCCGTAGTAGAGCGCGTTATAAACGAAGTCTTTGTCGTTGGTAAGCATGATGAAGATCTCCGAAAGATAGAGTAAGTACTCCATGCTGATCAGGAGTTCTTCTTTATCGAAGAAGCCGCGGTCTACCCGGAAGCTCTCGGAGACGCAACTATTAAGACAGTTTAGGGCATCCCGAGAAATCGTTCGTTCACCGTTTGGGGCGTCAGAACTCGGCGATGCCTCAATTACTTCCTCCACGTACATGAACATCGAGAGCATATTCGTAATGGAGAGTTGACCCGCAAACGATCCACACTCATCGCACTGCCAGGGATCAAATCTCATAGGACCCTGCTCGAGTATGTTATGAAACGACTCCAACTGATCCCCGCGCGTCGGCATATAGCGAAACCCCGGATCCTCCAAGATTGTCTTCGCGAACACAAACAGGTAGAAGTAGAACTCATAGCTGTACCGGCGATCCGACTGGACAAGCCCCTCCGGAGTTACGGTAAAGCGAGGATTTGAAAGGTGCTGACTGAGCAGTTCGCACAGCGCCTCCGGGTCCCCTCCGTGATCGACGAAAGCGCGAACGCACCGAATAATCGCGGTACCGTCCTGTGGAAACTCCGATTCTTTTCGCCCCCAGGGAACGTGCAGCATTGGACGTCCCCGAAGATCGATAAATCGGAACTCACCCACCGGCGGTTCCCGTTTCTGACAAGAGCTCTCCGAGGACGTCGGCCACTACGTCCATCCGGGGTAGGTGGCCGGCCCCGTCATAGGAGACGATGGAGTGTGGAATGCGCTGCAGGAGGCCCGTATCCGACAGGTAGTCAGTATTGACCACCTGTTCGTTGCGGTCATAGCAGAGACGAATCGGCAGGGTCGTAGAGGTAACGAAGGCTCGCTCGTTCTCGAGGGGTAACGACCCCAAGCTTGCAAAGAGTGCCGTTCGTGCAGTGGGATCGGTGGCCAGAATGGCGGCCGCGGTGCGCTCTTGTACAGATCCTTCGATGGTCATAGCGTTCGCGATTTCCCGGGCCGTCTCCGGGTCGATCTCGCCACGAAAAAGACTGAGGTGCTCGGGTTGAGGAAGATAGCCACGGGACAGATCGCTCGCATCGCCGATCGGCGGGGATCCAAAACACGCAATTCCGCGAGGTCTCGGGATTCGCTCTGCAGCGGCCGCCTGGAGAACTATATGTCCCCCGAGACTCACACCTACCAGAACAAAGTCCGATAGATCCAGTTCGCGGATCAATTTGGCAAGTATCGTGCCGTAGCCACGGAATGAGTAGACCCGCTGATCGACGGAACGGCCCGATTCACCATGGCCGGGCAGGTCAAAGGCAACAATACGGTTCGCTGATACCGCATCCTGGTTGATCAGATCAGTAAACGCATCTTTATTCAATGAGTTGGCGTGCATGCAGACGATTGTGGGATCTCTTCCCGGTCGATCCATGTATGAGATCTGGATACCGTCAAGCAGAGTCGTCATCGTCGATGCATTCATTCTGTCCGTCCGTTTCCCGCAATGCCGAATTCAGTATACACCGGATTCGTACGGAGTTGTACGCAGTGGTTCCGCATAATTGCGTAGGCTTTTCCGTAGTTTCCTCAATACCCCGCACCAGGCACCGGCACTACCATTCAACTAGACATCACATAAATGGAGGGGCATCCGGATGAAGAAGTTGCTTGGAGCGCTTGTATTAGTGGTGATGCTTGTGTTTCTCTGCGCGGGATGTGAGGATCCCACCCGTAGCGATTCCGGTAGTGATTCCGTATACGTGCGGATGGAGCATTACGATTTCTCCTACTCAGACATCAGTTTCAATGTTGCGCTGGGCACCGGCGGTACCAGCGGATACAACGGAACCTACGTAATCTACAACGAGAACTGGAGCGATTACGCCGACGGTATCTCGCTTCATTTCCTGGTACCCGGTTCTAGCGGATCGATGGCGGAACCCGGTCCGGAATGGCTGGTGATCAAGATCCAGAAGGACGCCATGGGGGCCGGTACCTACACGCTGGACGATGCCGACGGCAACTTCCAGTTGTCAGAACAGGGACAGGTAAAACTCTACTACAACGACGCGGATGATGTTCTCCACGCTGGCTCTGGCCAAATAACGATCGACTATTTGGACTGGTCCCACTCCGGCAACGATACCGCCTCCCTGAGCGTCGGTCTCTCCCTGGACAATGTGACGCTCGGTACAGGAGTCTCCGATACGGGTTCGGTAGTAGGAGGTTTTGAAGGCGAGGCGTCGATATCCGCCGGCGGTCCAGACGGAGGTAGCCTTGTGGGCACCGAGTGGGAAGGCACGTACGACTATTACGGCACCCTGGTAACCGAGACCCTGCATTTCGCCAGTTCGTCCAGCTGCACCGGGACGACGGAGGCTGGGGGAGATTCCATCACGATCAACATGTCCTACACCTACGATCCCGGCACACGAACAGGAACGCTGACGGCCGATTCGACGGCACCGTTCAGCATAAACAGTTCATTTACGATTCTGACGTTTAACGGTGTGCAGTACGAAAGGCAATGACTCATGGCGCGTCATGTCCGAGTGACAAGCCGCTGTTGCGCCGCGATATGCTCGGATAGCAAGAGGAGAACGGACAATGAAGAACGCGATCGTTGCGGGAATTGCGTTGATTAGTGTCGTGTTGGGGTTTTGCGGCTGCTCGAGCGCTGGGGGCTCCTCGTCGGGATCCGGCGGTTCCGGGCCGTATACCGTCACCATAGCTTCCTCGGGAGCCATGACCGGTGAGTCCCTCGTTGCCGACCATTCGGACGCACTGTCGGGGGACATCGTCACTCTGACGGCGTCCCTCGTGACGGGTCGGGAAGTGGTTCTTTCCGGCACGGACACGTCGACTTCTTTAACGGTGTCGATCAGCCCGACGATCATTAGTGCCGACGGTGGAACGTCCAGCTTTACGATGCCCGCGGGCAACGTGACCATAGCGGCAGTGTTTCAGACCGCTCAATCAGCAGCAGCAAGCTATGAAATCCAATGGATAGAAGACCTTGTGGCGATGTCACAGGATCTTGCGGCCGACTACGCGCTGATGCGGAACCTGGATTTTTCCGATCCCGATAGCTACGAAAGCGGGACTGTGGACACGTCTCTCACAACGGGAGAAGGATTCACTCCGATCGGAAGCGCCGCGACATTTGACCACCAGGACTCCAAGTTTAGCGGAACCTTCGATGGACAAGGGTACCGGATTGCGAATCTCAGGATAAACCGACCGGACGACTGGAATATGGGTCTCTTCGGCGTTGCAAGTTTTCAGGCCCGCATCCACGATCTGGAGCTCGTTGATCCCGTCGTCACCGGTGACTACAACGTTGGATCGATCCTGGGCCGAGTCGATGACGCCTACGAAAACACCGACTCCGGCAGCTTCATCCTGAGCACCTGTTCGGTTTCCGGGGGCACGGTCACGGGTTACCAGTACACTGGAGGGATCGTCGGGGGCATTGATTTTACGTCTGAACGAGGCGTTTCGTTCTCAGATTGTACCTTTCAAGGAGGTGTAGATGGTGAGAATTCGACCGGCGGCCTATTCGGATCCGTTGCCGATTCCCTCGTAGTGATGAGCTCATGTACGGTGGGCGCCGGTAGTACAATCAGCGGCACTAGTGTAACCGGTGGTTTAGCCGGCAGGATATCTCGATTGAACTCGATGTCATCCTGCACGAACGAAGCCGCAGTAACGGGAGGGGACAACACCGGAGGCATCGTGGGGTGGCTGATCGGGGATAGTCCCGAATCAACGGTTGCCGATTGCGTGTCCTTTGGGGATCTAACGGTGGACGGAACATGCGGCGGAATTGTTGGGTACCACTTCAATGCATCGATCGAGAACTGCCACAATCTGGGTCATATCACGATAGCAGACTCCGGAAACGGTGTTGGCGGCATAGTCGGGTATGCGAGCTATGAAACGTCGTACGTCGACGACGATGAAGCGCGGATTTCTTCCTGCTCATCGTCCGGGGACATCACCCAGGCGTCCAGCAGTGGTGGTTTCATCGGCGGTTTGACTGGACGAACATATATAAGCGTCGAGAACTGCTACTCGAGCGGTACGATCGACGTCAATAGCTATGGACAGATAGGTGGATTGATCTCCGGTACTGCAGTCGGAGTGAGGAACTGCTACACGCTGAACACCATAACCGGAACGCACAGCACACCTACGGTAGGCGGTCTGATAGGCTATATGGGCGGAGATGGTTCGGTTGAAAACAGCATAGCCTTCGGTGATTCCATCGGTTCCGGAACCAGTACAAACATCAACGCCAACCTGCTCATCGGAGACACCCTCGGTACCGTGTCGCAAGGATACGTGAACGACTCGATGACGATCAGCTACACTGTTCCAGCTGGTCCCAATGGCGTCGCCGGGACCCCGCTGAGCTCCGGGGAATTCTTGAACTCGGGCTCTACCGTGTATAGCTCCTGGGACTTTGCCGACACCTGGACCATGGAAGCGGGAGGGCCTGAACTGCAGGCAAAAACAGTACTGCTTGATTCTTTGCCGTAGCGGTGGGCTATACCGGAGCGGTGTCAAAGAATCCTGAGTTCGGGTCCCAGGCGCCGTCCTTTTTGGTAGTGAGGAGCGGATGGAGCTCTTTGCGGCCGTCCACGTAGAACGCTACCCATTCAGCGAGACGCATGCCGAGGCGACGGCACGCTTCCGCTTCCTCCTCGGCCCGGGGTGCCTTGGCGACGGTAGCACCGTAGTGGAGGGTGAAGCGCCTCGCGACATAGTCGGTCGTGCCGAACACGAGGAAGCCGAAGTTCATCAGTAGATTGGTGAGCGAGAGGCAGGTCATCTCCGCGCCGCCGCCGTAGCCGCCAGCTGAGGAGAAGGTGCAGCCAATCTTGCCGTCCACTTGAGGCCAAAGGTCTTCCGAACGATCGTCCCACCACTTCTTCATCTTCCAGGACATGACACCGAGGTTTGTCGGCGAGCCCAGGGCGACTCCGTCCGCCCACATGACATCGCTGGCGAGGGCTTCGTTGATGTTGCGTGAGCGAACGGCCATGAGGGACTCCGCGCCATCGGGCTTCAAAGAGAGCGCGCCTGCAGCCACATACTCCGCCATTTGTCCCGTGTGATTTGTTTCAGTGTCAAAGAGTACGAGTACATTACCCATGAGAGCATTGTAACCTGGGTTTTGGTATCACACAACAATTGGTCTAACCATTTAGCAAATTGCATTTTTGTTGACCGCGCCTCTGTTGTGTGGTGTAATGGTACTACCTTTTATGCAGGAAGAGGAGTAGAACGGTGGGATACCTCAAACGGGGACGAGACGACGTCGAACAGGTGACGGTCGATACGATTGGCAGCAAGGGACGTATGAGAATTACGCAGTTCATGGGGAAGGATGCGGCGTTGCCGAAGGTTGAGGGGTTCCCAGAGGATTTTGATTCCACGCTGCACTTTCTTCACGAGCTAATTCTCGATCCGGGAACCGAGATCGGCGCCCACACGCACCGCGATGAGGAAGAGATCTACTTCATGGTAGAAGGCACCGGTCAAATGACCGTCGACGGCGAGTTGGTTGAGATGAAAGCAGGCGACGCGGTTCTAACCAAGAGCATGAGCACCCACTCCTTCGTGGCGACGGGCGAGAGCCCGGTCAAGCTGTTCATTGTCGAGGCTGGGGTCAAATAGCCGCCGGGTCTCCCGGAAGGAAGCGTGGACGGTGCATCCGGCGAGCAGGCGACGATGAGCCTGCTGCGACGCCTTTAACGAAACGTGAACTATCATTCACGAAACGTGAAGCACCGTGGGCAGGCTGACTCGACAATTCGCACATGGCAAGGATTCCTCAGTCCCGCTCTCTCGCGACGACGCCGGGAGTACCCCGCGCTCTGTACGATCTGTACCGACGGAACCCGTTGATTCTCCGAAATTCGTAAGCAAGGCAAAGGCGTGCCCCTGCGATTGGTATGCCACAACCATGGCCCGGGTCTTGCTTTACGTTCCTTATGAAAATCAAAGGTGTGTGCCGGAGGATCCTCTGGGTCCTCGGGCTGGTGACCCTGGTCCTACTCTTTGCCGCGTGCGAGGGGGCTGGCGCCGCGGACGATGACGACGGGGACGACCCGGGAAATGGTACCTCCGGCGATGTCACGGCTGATCTCTCGGGAGTCATAGAACTCATCTTCAGCTACGTGGAGGCAGAATCGGGGTTCCACGACAAGCAAATCGATCTTCTATGGGAGACCACGGAGTCGGGATCCACGACCTCCGTACCCCTGTCGGTGGGTTTCGGTGTCTGGGACCAGGACGGAACAACGCCGTTTCCTGAAGAGTTCACATACTCCTTGGATACGACCACCAGCAACGTGCGGCGACTCGGGGCAATCGAGTTCTTTCAGGATCTGGAGTCCACCGACAACGGCGACGGCACGCAGAGCGTGCACATTGGCTTCGGAGTCACGGAGGTACCGCTTCAGGAGCTCGAATCTGACTTCGAGGCTGACGGTAGCACCATCGAGTTCGACACCTACCATCAGGCCGTCGACGGCAGCGTTACTGTCTCCAAGTCCGGGAACGAGTACACGATCTCCTTTGAGCTCGAGCTCGATGACGGCTCAATAGCCTCGGGGAGTTACACGGGTACGGCCTCCGGTGAAGTAGATCCTGCGGTCGGGCCGGGAGACGATACAGTCACCGACATCAACCTCGACCAAATCTACTCTGGCGACTTTCGTTGGCGAGGTGACTACGACTGGTACCGGCTTCCGAATCTTGGAAACGGAAACTACGCGATCTTCGTGGATGACGAGTGGTCCGGATTCGTCGGTGATCCCGGCCCCTCAGATACCCTGGTCGAAGTATACGCCGACGATGGCAACTCTCCACCTCAGGGAAGCCCGATTGTGGAGGGGGCGGAGGAGCTCAACAAGATGGACAATCCCGTGGAGTTTACGGTGGAGACGGGGCCTACGGACATCTACATCAAGCTCTACTCGAGCAACCCTGGGCCGGATTCTCACGAGCTCGAAGTTCGGGACGTTTCACCCACATAGTAAGGATGGTCCAAGCCCCCGGGCGCGGCTTATTGCCGCCGCCCGGGGCGACGGGATGGAAATCCTCAGGCCTTGCCGGCCAGTCGGGCGTTTATCGCCGCGGCTGCCTTTCTCCCCTCCCCCATGGCGAGGATCACCGTGGCGGCGCCGAGGACGATGTCGCCGCCGGCGTAGACCCGGTCCATTGAGGTCTGGCCGTTCTCGTCGGTCACAATGTTTCCGCACCGGTTCGTCTCGAGCTCACCGGCAGTCTGCGTGAGGAGTGGGTTGGAGTCGTTGCCGATAGATACCACCACGGTATCCACCTCGAGCTCGTGCTCGCTCCCCTCGATGGCGATGGGACGTCTCCGGCCGGAGTCATCGGGCTCGCCGAGCTCGCACTCCAGGAGCTCCAGGGCCCGGACGTGGCCGGCCTCGTTCCCGAGAATCCGTTTGGGGTTTCGGAGGTTGCGGAAGATGACACCCTCTTCTTTGGCGTGCTCCACCTCCTCCCGGCGGGCGGGCATCTCCTCTTCGGTTCGGCGATAGATAATAGAGACCTCTTGGGCGCCGAGACGCACAGCGGTACGGGCTGCGTCCATGGCGACGTTACCTCCGCCGAGGACCGCCACTTTCTGGGAGGCGAGGATCGGCGTCTGGGCGCGATCGCGGTCGTACGCCTTCATGAGGTTGGAGCGCGTGAGGTACTCGTTGGCAGAGAGCACTCCGACGAGGTTCTCCCCGGGTATGTTCATGAACTTGGGCAACCCGGCACCGCTTCCGATGAAGACCGCGTCGTAGCCGTCCTTCTCCAGGAGGTCCTGGAGTCGGCGGGTGCGGCCCACGAGGAAGTTGGTCCGCA
>CAYZHV010000098.1:0-257 GCA_964478055.1 uncultured Spirochaetaceae bacterium
GACAACATCAACCGCTCCACTGGCGGCCGCTTCGTTGTGGATTTTCAACACAGTGGAGCCCTGGGTAGCCAGGTGGAGACGATCGAACAGACTCAGCAGGCGGTAATCGAAGCGACGACGCCTGCACTGCCGGCGCTCGCGAGTTTCTATCCCAACATCGATGTGTTCTCGATCCCTTACCTCTTTGACAACCCGGTGATCGCCTGGGAAGTGATTGACGGACCTTTTGGGCAAGCGCTCTTTGACGATATGGCCGA
>CAYZHV010000098.1:267-7466 GCA_964478055.1 uncultured Spirochaetaceae bacterium
GAGACTGGGCTACGGGTGCTCGCCGTATTCGACAACGGCGGCTACCGTAACTTTTCGAACAATACTCGCCCGATTCGGGCCCCTGAAGACATGGAGGGACTAAAGATCCGCGTGATTGAGAGTCCCGCACAGCTGGCGATCGTGGAAGCCCTCGGCGCTTCACCCACGCCGATTGCTTTCACCGAGCTATACAGCGCCCTGCAAACCGGAGTTGTCGATGGTCAGGAAAACTCGCCGGCAACTATGATCGCCATTTCTCTCCAGGAAGTACAGAAATACTACACCGTAGACCAGCACACCCTGAGCCTCGCGGCAATCGTCGTGAGCGAGGAGTGGTACCAAGGTCTAGACCCCGACATCCGGAACAAGGTTCGGATAGCCAGCCGAGTAGCGGCGACCGCGGGCCGTGGAGCCGCCTACTCGAACAACAAGCTCGCTCTGCAGTTCCTCAGGGACAGCGGGATGGAGGTCTACAGCCCATCGCCCGAGGAGCGGGCGGCCTTCCGCGACCTTGCCCAGGGACCCGTGATCGAGTGGATGCGCAGCAACGATCGGATCGACGACGAGGCGATCGATGGCATTCTCGAGGCCACGGAGGCCGCGCGCCAGAGCCTTGGTCTCTAAGGTTCCGGTGTAGTTTCGCGATACAAGACGTTAGATCTGGAACGGGAGTGGTCCGCTCGCTGGGCCACTCCCGGCTCACCCCGAGGAGCGATGGAGCGCAATGGATGAGAGTGACGGTTTTGCTTCCGAGAGCGTTTGAAAAGATGTACAACGAGAGGCTCCGCTCTTCCTTTGATGAGGAGTTCGAGACGCGACCGTTCTTCTTTGACGATCTCCTCGACCCCGACCAGATCAGTGACCTTGCCGCCGAGAGCGACGGTATTGTGGTTACTCTCGAACCGGTGACTGAGGCGCTCTTAGAACGGCTCCCGCGACTCAAGGTGGTCGCGAATTTTGGCGCCGGCTACGACAACGTGGATCTCGACGCCGCTCGACACCGCGGCATCTACGTCACGAACGCTCCCGGAGCAAACGCGCCGTCGGTGGCCGAGTACGCTCTGGCAATGCTCCTGGCGGTAGCCCGGGATGTGCCGGCTCTAGACCGTCGGGTACGCGATGGAGAATGGGCACCGGAACGACCGGGGATCGAGCTCTCCGGCAAGACTCTGGGAATCGTGGGCCTCGGACGCATCGGAAAGCGCCTGGTGGAGTTGGTTTCCGGCATCGGGATGGAGATCATCGCTTATGATCCCTATCCGGACGCCGAGTTTGGCAGGAACTGGGATATCCGCTTCGTCTCGCTGGAGGAACTTGCGGTGCACTCGGACCTGATAAGCGTCCACGCTCCCCTTACCGAATCCACGCGTGGATTGCTTGGCAGTGCGTTTTTTGCAGCCCTCAAACCGGGCAGCCGAATGGTTAACACCTCCCGGGGAGGCGTGCTGGATGAGCCGGCGCTCATCACGGCACTCCAGTCGGGGCGTCTCGCCGCGGTTGCCCTGGACGTGGCCGAGGTTGAGCCCTTGCCGGAGGATAACCCCTTGAGGTCAGCGCCCACCGCTATCGTCACCTCCCACATTGGGGGCTCCACGGCGGAAGCTATTGAGAACATTGGCGCCATGGTTCGGGAGGACCTGCACCTGGTAAGCGCCGGCAAGGCGCCGGCACACAACGTTTACTGAGCACCCAGGAGAGGGATGGATGTCGACGGAACGCGCAGTAGTATCTATTACACTCGGTCCCGAGTTCCGGGACGCCGTAGAGACAACTCTGCTTCCTGCGCTGGAGGATGGTCTACTGAAGGCGGATTGCCGCTTTCAGGACGATCCTCCGGACCTAGAAACGGTCATGGAGCGCCTCGCCCGTGCCTCCGCGGCGGTCGTTGGGACGGAGTCCATACCTCGCTCCGTCATCGAGGCGTCCGAATCGTTGGAAATTATCTGTTGCTCCGGTACCGGGACGGATGGTATCGATCACGAAGCCGCGAAGAAGCACGGTGTGTGGGTTACCCACGTCCCCGATGGCAACACACTCGCGGTTGCTGAGTACACCGTCGCACTGCTTTTTGACCGGCTCCGACACGTTTCCGCCTCGTGCGCAGCAGTAAGAGAGGGACGGTGGCCCCTTATGGTTGGGAGTAGCTTCGCCTCGATAACCGTCGGCATCGTTGGTTTTGGGCGGATCGGAAGAACTGTCGCAAGGCTTCTCGAGCCCCTCGGGATGAGCCTACTCGTTTACGACGTGGTTGCCCCGAGTTCGGGCTCGAGCTCTCCCGCGGTATCCGTGGTGGAGTTGGACACTCTGCTCCGCCGCTCCGACGCGATCCTCTTGCATGTGCCGTTAACAGCTCAGACTGCCGGCCTAATTAGCCGCCGAGAGTTCGATAAGATGGAGCTGCAACCAATCCTCATAAACGTAGCCCGGGGCGGCGTGGTCGACACCGTGGCTTTGGAGGAAGCTCTCAGGAGGGGGCAAATACGCTCGGCGGCTCTTGATGTCTTTGCCGAGGAACCGTTGCCTCTGGATAACCCGCTTCGGTCATTTCCAACGGACCGACTCCTCCTACTGCCTCACGCCGCGGCGGCTACCGCCGAGGCGTCGGCACGAACGATCGAGACAGTGCGGGACCAACTGCTTGCCTGGAGTAGGGGAGAGATTCCGAAGTACTCCGTGGTCACCGGCAAGAGGAGAGGTCGCTATGCAATTTAGTCGTTTTGCCGCATTGGTGAGAATAACTAGCCGTCTTGGAGAACGCCTGGCGGACGGAACCCTCTTCGTCTGCAAGATACTGCTCTCGGTGGAGGTTCTCATTACCGGCTTTGCGGTCTTCTATCGGTACGTTCTTGTTTCTCCGCTCCCCTGGAGCGAGGAGATCGCCCGATTCATCCTTATCTGGATCGCCCTTCTCGGGGCTAGTGTCGTGACTCAGCGTCGGGAACAGTTGCGCCTCGACTCCTTTTACGAGCGCTTTCATCCCCGGATGCGAGTTACCGTGGATGTGTTTCTCTCGATCGTTGTCATCGCGCTCCTTGTCATGCTTCTTCCCTACGCCTGGAGACAGGTAACCGGCCGGGCACTGACAAACCGCGCCGCGGCCACTCAAATACCGATGGTCTATCCCCAGAGTAGCCTGGTGGTCGGTTTCGTATTGCTGATATTGCAGACGTTTTTCAATCTTCTGGAGGATCTCCTCAAGCTCTTCCACGTCTTCAACGGAGGCTCGGAGGTCCAATGATACTCATCGTTACGCTCTTTGCCGTCTTCCTCATTTTCGGTCTTCCCATCGCCTACACCCTCGGCTTCCCTCCGATCGTGTTCATGTACCTTCGGGATTTGCCGATCCTGCGAATCGTTCCTCAGCGGATGTTTTATGGGATGAACTCTTTCGTCTTTCTGGCTATTCCGTTCTTCATCCTTGCTGGGGAGATAATGAGCGAGTCCAAGATCACTGACCGTCTGATTACCTTTGCGGACGCCCTGGTGGGGCACGTTCGTGGGGGCCTCGCGCAGGTTAACGTTATCGCGAGCATGTTTTTCGCGGGCATTAGCGGTGCCGCGTTGTCGGACGTGGCGGGTCTCGGGTCCGTGCTCATTCCCGCCATGAAGAAAAGCGGCTATGAGAAGAAGTTCGCCGCCGCTATTACCGCCACCTCTGCCATTCAGGGCCCGATCATCCCACCGAGTATTATTATCGTCGTCTACGCAGCGATCATGGGAACCTCCGTAGGGGCGCTCTTTGCTGCGGGGCTGGTGCCCGGGGTGCTCATCGGGCTCACCGACTGTCTCATCGTCGCGGTCAAGGCGAAGAAACGGGGCTACCCAAAGAGCAGCGATCGCTTTTCCCTGCGCGTTGCCGTGCGGGCGTTCTTTGCCGCGATCCCCGCTCTCATAATGCCGCTCATTATTCTCGGAGGTATTATTGGCGGCGTTTTTACTCCCACCGAGGCAGGAGCGGTGGCGGTCTTTTACGGCTTGGGAATGGCGTTTCTCTACTTCAGGACGATGAATCTCAAGATGCTCTGGGAGCTCATCGGACGGACGGTGCGTAAGTCGGCGAGCCTCTTTATCATTATCGCCTTTGCCAACGTCTTCTCATACCTGCTGGCAACGGAGAACGTACCCCGGGCAATCGGAGCATTGCTTCTCAACTGGACCGATAATACGATCCTCATTCTGCTCGTGATTAACCTGTTTCTGCTTTTTGTAGGGACATGGCTCGAGACAGGGGCTGCGATCATTCTTCTTGCTCCCGTCTTTGGACCGATCCTGGTGAGCCTCGGTTTTCACCCGGTGCATATCGGCATGGTGATGATCGTGAATCTCACCATAGGCCTCATAACGCCGCCGGTGGGAGTCTGCCTCTACGCCGCCGCTTCGGTGAGCGGCTGCAAGGTGAGCGAGATCGCCAGGGAGGCTTTGCCCTACATCATTCTGGATATCGGCGTGCTCATGCTGATTACATACGTACCTGAGATTGTGATGTTTTTCCCGAGGCTCTTCGGCCTCGTTTAAAGCCGTGAGGCATAGAACTGAGGAGGTGAATCGATGTTTGACAAGGAACGGTTCGGCAAGATTCTGGTGCCACTGGTCACATCCTATGCGGAATCCGATCAGGCGCTGGATTACCAGGCAACGGTAGAGATCGCAAAGATTCTCGTCCGTACCAAGCGGGCGGACTCCATTATCGTTGCCGGGACGACAGGTGAGTTCTTCACCATGATGCACGAGGAGCGGGTGAAGCTGCTTGAAACCGTCCATCAGGAGCTTTCTGGGCAGATCCCCCTGATTGCGGGCGTAGGCGCGGCGAGCACCGCTGAGTCGATGCAGCTCGCGAGGATCGCCCGCGATATTGGCTACGAAATGGCGATGGTGGTCTCTCCCTATTACACCAAGCCCACGCAGCGGGAGCTCTACGAACACTTCGCCGCGGTTGCCGGAGTAACGGACATGAGCCTGCTGCTCTATAACATTCCGATTTTTACCGGCGTAAACGTGGACCCGAGGACCGTAGAAGAGCTTAGCAGGATTAGTAACATCGTTGGTATCAAGGAGGAGGCGGAGCTCAACGCGAAACAGGTGACTGAGTTCGTAAACGTCACGCCGGAGGACTTCATTATCTATTGCGGTGACGACACAATGATTATCGAGTCTTTTGCCCAGGGTGGGGGAAAGCGCGTGGGCGGCGTGGTGAGCGGCGGTTCGCATCTTATCGGCGTGGAGATTCGCGCCATGATCGATACCTTCCTCGCCGGAAACGTTGCCGAGGCCGCGGCGGAACAGCAACGTATACTTCCGCTCTTTCGAATTATGGGTCAGAACGGGCGGACCAACCCTGTGGCGCTCCTGAAAGAGGCGATGAAGATGATCGGTTATCCTGCCGGCATCCCGCGTCAGCCGCTGCTGCCTGGTACGCCGGAGGAGACACAGGCGGTCAAGGCGGTGATGGAGAAGATTGGCGTGACTGAGATCACATCCGCCGAATAGGAGGCTTTCGTGGAACTGAAAGGAATGATCCCCCCGGCGGTAACGCCGTTTGACCGGGGCGGAAACTTGGACATTGAGAAGCACAAGCGCGAGGTAGAGTACCTCATCAACTACGGGATCGAGGGAATCGGCATTGCCGGGAGCACCGGGGAGGGTTCGGCTCTCAGCGACGAGGAGATTGCCGAGCTCATTTCCGCGACTCGATCGGTAGCGGGCGACGGGATGCCGGTTATCGGTGGCGTGATTCGCAACTCGACAATCGAGGCGATCAGGAGCGCCAGGGTCGCCCGGGAGGCGGGGGCGGATGCTCTGTTGGTCACCCCGGTGCCCTACAGTGGAGCCACCGAGGCGGGCAATATACAGTACTTCTCAGCAATTGCCGAGGACTCCGGGCTCCCGATTATCGTCTACAATGTGGTTCCGACCAACCCGGTAAGCCCTGCCCTCATGAGCCGGATCGCCGAGATTCCCGGTGTGATCGGGGTCAAGCAGATTGACTGCGAAATGCTTGTCTCAATGGTGATTGAATGCGGCGACAAGACGCGGATTTACAGCGCCACCGACGAGATGCTCGTGGGCAGCTACATGGCAGGTGCAATTGGCGCTATCGCGGCAATCGTCACCGTGGTTCCAGACCTTTGCGTCCGGCAGTGGGAGGCGTACAAGGAGGGCGACCTGCGGGAGGCGGAGTCCCTGCAGCGGATTATCGCTCCCATCGTCAAGTCCTATGCGAGCCGCCCCTTCCCTGGCAAGGTGAAGGAACTCATCAATTTGCAGGAGGGACGGGATGTCGGGTATCCTAGAGCGCCGGTCCTTCCACCGGAAGGCGAGGAAAAGGAACGAATTCGTGCCGTCATGCTCGCCGCTCCGTAAGTGGGAACAGATCTGCCGGCAGAGACCAGCGTGACCAGGACAATTAAGAAAGGATGAAGAGTATACGGCGTTTCAGTCTTACCGACGAAGCGGTAAAGCAGATACGAAACGAGGTCGCCGCCGGGCGATATCGTCCCGGCGACCGGCTGCCAAGCGAGCGGGAACTCTCCGAGGCGCTGCAGATTGGGCGCTCCACCGTCCGCGAAGCGCTGCGAGTGCTCAAGGCGATGGGCATTGTAGAAATCAAGCAGGGTAAGGGCGCCTACGTAAAGAGCGCGACCTCTGACTCGCTCGAGGCGATCCGGGACTGGTTTGTTCAGCACGAGTACGAAATCATCGACTTCATGGAGGCACGGGCCTCCATTGAAACCCATTCCGTTCGCCTTGCCGCGGAGCGTGCGAAGAAGGCGGACATCAAGCTGCTCCGTTCCATTCTCGCGGACTTCGAAAAGGCGCTCGAGGAGGATGACGCTGTCGCCTTGGCTACCACTGATGAGGCGTTTCATACCGCCATTATGCGGGCGGCCCACAACGAGCTGCTCCTCGGCATCGGTGAGGAGATCGCCAAGGCGTTTCGCCCCTATCGTCTTCGCTCCTTTGCCTTCAGCGAACTTGCGTTACACGCCAGAGACCCACACCGTCGGATCATGGAGGCCATCGAAGAACGGGACCCCGACAAGGCGTACGAGGAAATGGTGCGCCACCTCAAGATATCCGAGGAAGATATCCGACGGGTTGCCGGCGAAGCCGTGGAGGCCAATCCAGAATAACAGAACCCCGGTCTCTCTGGCTCGGGGCAATTCCCTTTACCTGAAGCTTCACACCGGTTTCCGCCTACT
>CAYZHV010000098.1:7476-13345 GCA_964478055.1 uncultured Spirochaetaceae bacterium
TTCATGACAAGTATATACAGAAAAACGCGGTTTGTGCTTCAGGTAAGGTAGAGAGAGTTCGTGAAATCGCCGAATGTTGAGGCGAAACGTGCTTACCTGAAGCTTCACACCGGTTTCCGCCTACTATAGAATCGACGGACCGAGATGGGAGCGTTATTCGAACAGGTTCCGGAGAGTTTTTTTTCACCTCTTGCCTCGCCCAACCGGCGGCACTACGCGGAGCTCCTGTTGCGCTACTACGAGCTCTTTCTGGAGTACCACTCCAGCGTGGAGCGGGCGGTCGTCGTGGACGCCTTTGCGGAGTACCTGAGCTCCTTGAGCCCCACGGAGCTGGCGGAGGAAGAGGAGAGTTCCGGCGTACAAGCTCAGGCCCGCGCGGGAGGTGGGGTTCTCCCGGAGACCGAGCGGGACCCCAGGGGCGTGGCAAACCGATTCTTGCGTCGGCTCTGCGCCTACGGCTGGATAGAGGAGGAGGAGCTCCTCGACTTTACCCGGGTGGTAAACCTCCGGGACACCGCGCGCCCCTTCTTGGAGGCGCTCTACCAGGTGAGCCGGGGAACCTCCGTGGAGTACGAGAGCCATGTCGTAGCGATCTACTCCTCCCTCGGCAGCGACGCCGCAGACGAGAGCGGTGAGCACGCGGTCCTCAACGCTCACATGCACACCAGGCTCCTGTTGGAGTCCCTGAAGCTCCTGGA
Source organism: uncultured Spirochaetaceae bacterium (assembly GCA_964478055.1). Taxonomy (GTDB): domain Bacteria; phylum Spirochaetota; class Spirochaetia; order DSM-27196; family Alkalispirochaetaceae; genus CAYZHV01. The sequence goes on from CAYZHV010000098.1 coordinate 8,175, forward strand.
TCAGAACATCCGGGGCCACCTGCAGCGCATCTTCTCCCAAGACGCCACGGTCCCGGAGCTCCTCCACGCCCACTACGACGTCTATATGCATGAGGTGATAGACCGCGCCTACACCCGCCTCAAGACCTCGGACAACCTATCCCGGTACCGGCCGAGGATTAACAAGCGGATCGCCGCCTTTCTCAAAGACCAAGAGTGGCTCACTCGCACCGCGGAGCGGCTATCGGTGATTAAGCGGCTTTCCGCCGAGTCCGCCGGGGAGGAGCTACGGCGCATGCTCGTTGAAATAAAGAACGACCTCCAGTCCATTGACCCCCTCCTCGAGCGCATCGACGACCGCAACCGGCGGTACTCCCGTATCTCCACCGAGCGTATCCGCTCGCACATACACGCTGACCAGAGCGTGGCCGGTCGACTCGCCCGGGTCGTCCGAGCCTGGGCCGACGGGGAGTACCCTCCCGGGGCGGGCCCGGAGAGCCTGGTGCACACCATTCACCGCCTCCGCCACCTCTCCTCGGACTCTCTTTACATCCGGCGTGCCCGTTCGGTCACCGAGGAGGGGCTCCAACGGCCGGTAGAGGAACCTCCGGAGGCGGAAATCGTGGAGCGGGAGCTCATCTTGCGGGCGCGCAAGCAGCTGAGCCCGCCGAAAATTGCGGCTTTCCTTTCTGAGACCGCTCCACATCCGGGAGACCGGGCTCGGGCGGACTCCCTGGTGGAAGACCTCGATAGCTACATTAAGCTCCTCTACGCCGGGGCCTACGCAGAGGGGCGGGAGGAGAGCTTTCCCTATCAGGTGGAGTGGGGCGACGAGTTCCTCGAGGTCGGTCGCTACCGTTTCTTAGATCACACCTTTATACGGAGGTTTCCCCGTGGATGAGCGACTCCTGCGCTACCAGAAGCTCTCGGACACAGATCGCGAGAGCTTTCGGATCGCCCTCAATCTGCTTCTTACCGAGAGTTTTCTCCTTCGCTCCCTGGACTCTCACAGTCGCGCCTACCGCTTTGCCGCGGCGAATATCGAGATCCTCGACGCCTATTTGGAGCTCGCCGGCTGGTCCCTGCGTAAGGACGAGCATCTCGGGGTCATCTCCTTTCAGGGTCCCGCCTCCGCCCGGCTGCAGCTCAAGAAGGACGAGAGCATCCTGCTTCTCATCCTGCGGATCCTCTACGAAGAAAAGGCGGGGGAGCTGGTGATCCACGGGGAGCGTACCGTTCGGCAGCAGGAGATTCAGGATCGCCTGCGCACGGTGGCGGACATCTCCTACAAGAAGACTCCCTTCGTCTCCCTCCTGCGCCGTTTCCAGGCGCTCAGGCTTATTCAGGTCGTTGGAACGGAAGAAGACCCGGAGGCGACGGTGGTCCTCTTTCCGAGCATACCCTTCGTCCTCGACGGCCTCGCTTTAGAGGCGCTCCACGAGCGAATCGACTCCTACAAGGGAGGAGAGGAGCAGGAAGAGGAAGATGAACAGGAGCTGGAGCTATGATGCGCCTCACCCGCATGCGCCTTGTGAACTGGCACTTCTTTTCCGACGTCACCGTGGAGCTCGGAACCATGAGTCTCCTCGCCGGGGACAACGGAAGCGGCAAGAGTACTATTATCGATGCCCTGCAGTACGCCCTGGTGGCTAAGGTGCAGCGCATCCGCTTTAACGCCGCCGCCACCGACCGGCGCACGGCTCGGACCCTGGAGAGCTACACCCGGGCGAAGGTGGGCGCCGACGCCCTGGACTACCTCCGGGGCGACTGCATATCCCAGGTGATCTTGGAGTTCGACGGCTCCGGGCGCCGCGCCTGCGCAGGCATCATGGTTGAGTCCTTCCGGGAGGGGGAGTGCCGGGAGCACCCGTGGATTCTCACCGACACCGCCCTGGAGGAGGTGCTCGTCTATGAGGAGGAGCGCTTTCTCGAGCCGAGACGCTTCCGGGAAATGGTTAAGTCCGCCGGGGGGAGGGTTTGCGCCACCAAGGGGGAGTACAACAACCGGCTCACCCATCTCTTGGGCGTCCACCGGCGGGGCAATGAGCTCAATCCCTACTTCGAGGCGCTGGTGCGTTCGGTGAGCTTTACCCCCTTCACCTCGGTCCACGACTTTGTCTGCGACTACATTCTCGAGGAACGAACCGTGGACGTCGGCGCCATGAAGGAGAACCTCCTCAACTACCGCGCCGCGGAGCGGGAGGCCGCGGCGATGGAGGAGCGGATCCTCCTCTTGGAGGAGGTTAGGGAGAAGCGGGACGCCCTCCTGCAGATTCTTTCTCAGATACGAAGGCAGGAGTACCTGCGACTTCGCCTCCTCACGGAGCAGCAGCGGCGCGGCTTGGCGGAGAGCAAGAGCCGCCTCGCCGAGGAGGAGGCTGCCTCTCGGGAGCTCTCGGCCAGGATCGACGAGGCGAATATGCGCAAGCGGCGCCTCTCGGGACAGCGGGACGAGCTGCGGATCTCCCTCGCCCGAGACGAGGCGAAGCTCGCCTACGACCGGCTCAAGCGGGACCGGGAGGATCTGCTTCTCAAGAAGGAGCACGAGGAAGAGAGAGATCGTCGCCGGGAGGGCGCCACGGCGCGGCTGACCGAGCTCTTGGGCCATGCTCCGGCCGGCGGCGAGGAAGAGGCTGCGGCGGTGGCGGCGGAGCTGGAGGAGACCAGTCTCACCGCCGCCGGGGAGGAGATCGGCGCCCGGGAAGAGCGGGCTGGTCTGCAGGAGCTCTACGGGGAGCGAGGGGAGCTCCAGGGGGGACTCCTACGCTATCCACCGGCCCTAGAGAAGCTCCGCTCCGCCCTCGATGAGGAGGGCATCGAGAGCGAGCTCTTCGCGGAGCTCTTGGAGGTGGCCGACGAGTCCCGGCAGGAGCTCTTAGAGACGCGCCTCGGAAACCACCGCTTCGCCCTCTTGGTGGCTCGGGAGGAGTACCGCCGAGCCCTAGAGATCTACGACACCCTGGAACCGGAGGTGGGGGCGATACCGCTACCTAACCTCGCCGGCTTGAACGGTGAGGAGGTCCGCCCCGGCTCCCTGGCGGAGCTCCTCACTCCGGCAAACCCCGACGCCCGGCGGCTAACGGCGCATCTGTTGGGAGAGGTGGTTCGCACGGAGCTAAATGATCTAACCGACGAGAGGGATGCGGTCACTGACGGCGGCATGCAGTACAGCGAAGGGGTGGCAAACCGGGCGGACCCGGAGGCGAGAAGCCGCTGGTACCTCGGGCGCCGGGCGGTAGAGCGGCGCCTCGAGCAGATCGAGGCGGAGATCGGCCGGGTCGAGGAGTCCTTGCGGGAGCGGGAAAGGCGTATTGGCGCGCTTCGAAACCGCCTGAGAGCGCTCCGGGAGGCGGAGGGGCTCTTGCGGGAGCTCATGGATCTTGCGGACGCGCCGACCCGCCTCGCAGGGATTGCCGAGGAGCTCTCGGAGACGGAGAAACGCCTCGCGGAGATCGACACCGTGGGTTTCGAGAGTCTCCAACGGCAGCTCGACGCCCTGGAAGAGATGCTCACCGGGCTCGAAAGGGAGAGCGCCGAGTGGATCGAGGAGCGCGGGGCGAGGAACAGTGAGGCGGCCAACCTGCGGCAGCGCATGGGAGAGCAGGAGCGGGAGCTCGAGCGGCATCAGGCGGTGTTGGAGGGCTTCCTGGCGGAAGAGCCGGAACGGATCGAGGAGTTCGAGGCGTACTACCGGGACCGGATGCGCAACGAAGGAGAGCGCCCGAACTACCGAGAGATCCTCGGGCGGTATGAGTCTTCCTACCGGGGGCTGAAGACCCGAGAGGAGAAGGCGAGGCACGAGCTCACCATGACGAAACAGCGGTACAACCACCAGTACAACACACTCCTGAGTCTCGATGAGGATGAGTCGGGGGAGTATATGGAGCTCCTCGAACGGTACCGGAGGACGGAGCTTCCGGAGTACCGGGAACGTATCGAGCACGCCCGAAAGGCGGCGGAACAGCAGTTTCAGGAGCACTTCGTGGCGCGGCTCAACGAGTATCTTATCGAGGCGGAGGAGAGCTTCAAGGAGATTAACTACATTCTCCAGGAGATAAGCTTCGGCAAGGACTCCTACCGATTCACCATTCAGCGGAGGCAAGAGAAGCGGGAACTCATGCACGCCATCGCCACCGCCGCGGAGGTCCGGGAGGTGGAGGGAACCCTCTTCGCCGCACTCAAGAGCGAGGAGGAGCGACGCAGCGTTCAGGAGGTCTTCGAGAAGATCCTCGCCAACGACCTCGACTCCCCGGAGGTGCGGGAGATCTGCGACTACCGGCAGTACTTCGTCTATGACATTCGCATCCGCGATCGGGAGCGCACCGACGAGAAGAGCGGCAAGCCCCTGGAATCCTACCTCTCCAAGGTGCTCCGGGAGAAGTCCGGCGGGGAGACCCAGACCCCCTACTACGTGGCGATAGCCGCGAGCTTTCACCGCTTCTACCGGGACAACCCTGATGCGATCCGGTTGGTCCTCTTCGACGAGGCGTTTAACAAGATGGACGATGAGCGAATCGGCCGGATGCTCGACTTCTTTCGTAAGCTCAACATGCAGGTGCTCACGGCGGTCCCCACCGAAAAGATCGAGTCCGTGGCGCCCCATATGGATGTGACCAACCTGGTGATTCGGAAGAACTACTCCGCCTTCTTGCGTCGGTACGAGCAGCTCCCGGAGGTCGCCTCGTGACCTTGGACGCCACGATGCGGGAGATACTAAAGGCGTTTTCCGAGGCGTATCCGACCTCCGCCCACTACCGGGGTGGCCGAAAGCTCCGTCTCGGCGGCTGGTCCCGGCGGCTTCCGGAGATCGAGGAGGATGTGGAAGAGAAAGAGGCGTTTCTCCGCTCCGTGGAGGAGCTCGAATCCGGCGGAGTGCTCTCGGTCAAATGGCGCCGCTTCAGAATGGGGGAGGAGGTGGAGGCGCTCTACCTGGAAGATCCCGAGAAGCTCTACGCCCTTCTGGGTGCGAAGGCGCCCTGGCACCGGCGGGATGAGCTCCTCGCGGTGCTTCGCCGGCAGCCCTGGACGGAGCCGGCGCTCTCGGAGCTGAGAGAGCGGCTGAGGACGCTTTTGGAGGCGCACCATCCGGTGCCGGTTGAGGAGGCGACGGAACTCCGGGGGCTGGGGAGGCTCTTTCTTCTCACTCGTCAGGAGACCCGGGGCCTCCCGATCCGCGCCCTGAGTGTCCGCCT
>CAYZHV010000099.1:0-13255 GCA_964478055.1 uncultured Spirochaetaceae bacterium
AGGGGTATCGACGTCGGAGCCAAGTTCGAGATCTACAAGCTGATCAACCGGCTTGCCGGCGAAGGAGTGGCAATTGTCATGATCTCCTCGGAGCTCGAAGAGGTCCTCGGCATGTGCGATCGCGTCATGGTCATGAGTGAGGGGCGCACCACCGGAGAGCTCAGCCGCTCCGAGGCGACCCAGGAGAAGATCATGACCCTCGCAACCCTCGGCCGCGAAGATGCGGTCGTCCAGTAAACGTCTAGGAGTATGTAGATATGGCCTCGTTAAAGGATAGCCCGCTCGTTCAAACGGTACGGGCAAACATTAGTAACTACACTGTTGTCATTGCGATGATTCTCATCTGGGCCCTCTTCGGGGTCCTGACGGAAGGATTGTTTCTCTCAGCTCGAAACATTTCCAACCTCTTTCGTCAGGCGACCCTCTTGAGCTTTCTCGCAACCGGAATGGTTCTCGTTATCGTAACCGGTAACATCGACCTCTCCGTTGGCTCTATCACCGGTTTTACCTCCGTCGTTGCAGCGTTCCTGCAGGTGCGGATCTTTCCGGACCTCCTGTCCGGAATGATGCCTAATGCTGCGGAGACGACTCTCGGAATCACCTCCACGGTGCTCACCATCATTTTCGTACTGGTGATCGCCTTCCTTATTGGTGTCTACCAGGGCAGTGTCATAGCGTACCTCGGCGTGCCGGCGTTTATCGTCACCCTTGGTGGCATGCAGATCTTTCGTGGAGGTGTACTCGGTGTGACTCAAGGCCGAACAATTACCCCCATCGAGGAGAGCCTCAGGGTCATTGCTCAGGGATACGTTTCCAACCTCTTCGGCATCCTGGTTGCGCTTCTCGTAATCGCGGCAATTTTCGTTTTCGCAATGAGGAACCGCGCACAGAAGCAGGAGTACGGCTTCGAAGTACCGCCATTGCAGCAAGACTTGTTAAAAGCGTCGATCTTTTCCGCCCTGGTTCTTGGTTTCGTCCTTCTTATGAACCAGTACCGTGGTGTGCAGGTACCGGTGCTTATCCTTGCGGTCTTTGTCGTCGGTATGACTTACGTCTCCAACAACACTCGCTTCGGTCGCTACTGCTACGCCATCGGCGGTAACGAGGAGGCATCCCGGCTCTCAGGTGTTAACATCAAAAAGATCGTGCAAAGGGTCCACATCCTCAGTGCCATGATGGCCGGAGTCACCGGCATCATGCTCACCGGCTACGTAGCCGCGGGAACGACCACCGGCGGTCTCCAGTACGAGCTAGACACCGTCGCCGCCTGTGTTATCGGTGGAACCAGCCTCATGGGAGGTCGAGGTACCATCTTCGGCGGCGTCGTCGGCGCACTAATAATGGGAAGTATCGTCAACGGTATGAGCGTTATGAACATGGACATTTTCTGGCAGTACATAGTCAGGGGTCTCGTTCTTATCGCCGCCGTATACCTTGACGTTTCGTCCAAAGCTCGCAAGTAAAGGACAGGAACCGAATGAACGAGTTTTTTCCGAAGGTACCCAAAATCAAGTATGAAGGCCCGGATTCAAAGAATCCGATGGCTTTCAAGTTCTACAACCCCGATGAGAAGGTCGGAAACAAAACCATGCGGGAGCATCTTCGCTTCTCCATGGCGTACTGGCACGATATCATCGGAACCGGCGCCGACCCCTTTGGCGGGGACGTTTTTGAGCGCCCCTGGCTGAACATCACCGATCCCCAGGAGCAGGCAAAGGCGCGCATGCGTGGCGCCTTCGAGGTCCTCGACAAGCTTGGCCTCGATTTCTTCTGCTTCCACGATACCGACATCGCCCCGGAGGGGGAGAAGCTCTCGGACTTCCACAAGAATTTCGATGAGATCGTGGAGCTCACCAAGAAACTCATGGGGGATTACAACAAGAAGCTCCTCTGGGGAACTGCGTGTCTGTTCAAGAACAAGCGGTACATGCACGGGGCAGCCACATCGCCCATGCCCGAGGTGTTTGCCTACGCCGCGAGCCAGGTAAAGAAGGCAATCGAGGCGACAAACTACCTCGGTGGTGAGAACTACACCTTCTGGGGTGGCCGGGAAGGGTACGATACCCTACTGAACACCGAGATGGGGTTGGAGATGGACAACTACGCCCGGCTCCTCGAGATGGCAGTGGACTTCAAGAAGAAGCTCGGCTTCAAGGGGCAGTTCCTCATCGAGCCGAAGCCGATGGAGCCCACAAAGCACCAGTACGACTACGATGTTGCCGCGATTCTCGGGTTCCTGCTCAAGTACAAGCTCATTGACCACTTCAAGATCAACATCGAGCAGAACCACGCCATTCTCGCGGGCCACACCTACGCCCATGAGATCCGCCTCGCCCGGCACAACGGCATCCTCGGAAGCCTCGATGCCAACGAGGGCGACTATCTCCTCGGCTGGGATACCGATCAGCTGCCGACCAACATCTACGAGGCGACCTTCGTCATGTACGAGGTCCTCAAGGCCGGTGGCCTCGCTCCCGGAGGCCTGAACTTCGACGCAAAGCTCCGGCGGCAGTCCTTCAAGCCCGAGGATATCTTCCTCGGCAAGATCGCCGGCATGGACACCTACGCTCGGGGCCTCAAGGTCGCCCACGCCCTCCTCGAAGGCGGAGAGATCGAAGAGTTTATCCAGGAGCGTTACGCCGGTTGGAAGAGCGACCTCGGTAAGGAGATCACCGAAGGAAAGGTCGGTTTCGAGGAACTCGAAAAGTACACCCTCGAGAACGGACACAAGATCGAAGTACCCTCCGGCCGTCGGGAAATGCTCGAGTCGATTATCAATCGGTACATCTAACACCGGTGCAAGACGTTGCTTCAGGCGCTCCTTCGGGGGCGCCTTTTTTCGTCTCTGGACAACAGGTAAGCGCGCTCCTCGGGGCAGTGCATCGGGGCGCGCAGCTGTGCACAACCGCGGCGAAGAGCTCTCTACTCGCCCTCTCCATAGAACCATTGGTAGCTCTCGCCCTCTTCAACCTGGAGCTCGTGGGTCTCCGTATCGAACTCCTGCTCGAAAGTTGTTTCTATCCACTTGCGAGCGGCCTTCGGGCGGTTGAACTTCATTACCCGCTCGACGCCGTGGCCGGGGTCCTCCGGATCCGTCGGTATCACCCACTGACCCGCCTGGTCGTCCCAGATCGGATCGTCCGCCTCCTTCATAGTGACATGTATGTGCTTACCGTAGCCGGTGAACTTATCCACCCGCACGTGGACCGGTCGTCGTTCCTTCGGATGCGCCTCGTAGTACCGTACCGGTCCCTTCCGGCTCTCGCTCATCGCAGAAACTCCAATCCCGGTTGCGCCGCGAGGAGCGCAACGAGCTCCCCCACCTCAGTCTCGGGTGTTTTGCCCTCGGCGGTGTATATCAGGTCCGCCGCGGCGTAGTACTTCTGCTTCGCCTCCCGCCACATCCTGGTCACGTCCTCTTCGAGCGTCGTCCCGGGATTGACCCGGGGACGGTCGTTGAGCCGCACGCGACGAATGAGCTCCTCCGGACTTACTTCCAAGAGTACCGTCACCCCCGTGCCGGACAGAACGTCAGTATTCCACTCGTAACGGACGGTGCCACCACCGAGACAACAGACCGCTCCCTGCTTTGCAGCAAAGCTCTTGCAGATCGAGTACTCCAGCTCCCGAAAGGGAACCCACCCCTGCTCGGCCACGAGCTTGTGAAAGGAGTAGCCGAGAATCCTGTCCATCTCCTGGTCCAGGTCGAAGAAGGGAAGCCCGAGCTCTCGGGCTACCCCGAGCCCGAGGGTGGTCTTTCCGGAGCCAATCATTCCCGCAAAGTATATGTTCACAGGCTCAAACCTCCACCGTCCGAGGTCAACGGAGAGAACTCTCATCTCCCGGTCTTGGAGCCCGGGTGGGGGCTATCCTTTGGCAGAGCCCTTAACGTACTCCACCATCCCTTTCGCCGACTCCGGATAGAGCCAGGTCGGAAAGCTGCACCCGGGAGCGAGGAGAAAACGGGAGGAACCGCCAAGCTCCATCCCCTCCTTGGCGTTGCGGATCGCGTCGGCCGGTGTGACCCGGGTCATGCGATGCTTATCCAGGCCGGCCATGACGCTGCCGGGAAACATCTTCTTCATCTCCGCCATGGAAGGGTTCGACGGATCCCGGTCCTCGTAGGAGATAATGTGCGCCGGCAGGTTCACCACGTCGTCGGTGTAGATGCCGTAGTCGTGAACGTGGAGAGTGTTCATAAAGGCGAGGTCTTGTGTCTCTTTGAGAATACGTTCTACGAAGGGGCGCGCGAAAGTGAGGTACTGCTCCCGGGGCATCTGCTTCTCGGCCCCGAAGGTGGAGATAAAGATCCCCGCGCAGCCGCGACGAATCGCCTCTTTTGAGTAGGCGATAACGTTATCAGTGATGACCTCCAGCGCTTCCAGGACTGCCTCCGGTTCTTCCTTGAGCAGTGTGGCGAGGTGCTCACCGGCGAGATTGCGCAGGAGCACCTGGTAGGGATCGAAAACGGTATCGATAATGTAAGCCTCGTCCTTTAGCGCCCGGGAGAGGATGTCGATCGCCTTGAGCTGTTCATTCCAAGGTGTCGCCTCCGGCTCGAGGGGAGTGATCTTCTTCAACCCTTCCTTGTCGGCTATCTCGAGGACGCCTTCCGGCATGGGATAGTAGTAGTCGTTCATCAGCTTGAGCCAGTCGAGATCGTAGAAGCGCAAGAAACTCAAAGAAAGCTCCGCGATCCGCTTGCCGCCCTCGTGCTGAACACCAAAGTGATACCAGAAAGAAACAGGCGGACGATCCACTTCTTTTCCCGCAAGAGTCTGTTCCACGCGTTCAAGCTTGTTCATTCATTCCTCCAACTGAGTCTTTTGCTCGTTTACTCTTCGGCACGCTGCGCAGCTCAAGCGATGCCCAGGTACGCCTTTCGGACAGTGTCGCTTTCCATCAGGCGCTTTGTAGTGTCCTCCATTGTGATGGTACCGGTCTCAATGACGTACCCGTAGGAGGCGATATGAAGAGCGATATTTGCGTTCTGCTCCACGAGCAGAATCGAGGTTCCGAGTTTCTGTACTTCCATAATGAGGTCGAATATCCGCTCCACCAGGATGGGCGCAAGTCCCAAACTCGGCTCGTCCAGGAGCAGTATATCAGGGTCGGACATGAGCCCGCGAGCTATCGCGAGCATCTGCTGCTCTCCTCCGGAGAGGGTGCCCGCGTCCCGCTTTCGAAATTCCTTGAGCTGCGGAAAAACGGAGTACGATCGCTCCATGAGCTCAGCGACTTTCTGCTTCTCCGAGAGCGTGTACGCCCCGGTCCTGAGATTGTCCTCCACCGAGAGCTCCGCAAAGACCTTTCGTCCCTCGGGGATGTGGGCCACCCCGCGCTGAATGATCGCGTCCGGTCTCTCGTCGGTGATCTCCTGCCCCCGGTATGAGATGGTACCGGAAGTGGGCCGGATCATGCCACTGATCGTTCGCAGGAGTGTGGTCTTTCCCGCGCCGTTTCCCCCGATGAGGGTCACGATGTGCCCCTCATCTACCTCGAGAGAGATTCCTTTGAGGGCGTTGATCTTTCCGTAGTGGACCACCAGGTCACGCACTTCCAGGAGAGCCATTTAGGCGTACCTCCGCTTGCCGAGATACGCCTCGATCACCTGCTCATTGTTCTGCACCTCCGCGGCGCTTCCTTCGGCGATTTTGACCCCGTGATCGAGAACGCTAATAATATCCGCCATGCTCATAACCAGCTTCATATCGTGCTCTATAATGAGAATCGTCTGCCCCTCTTCCCGGAGCTGGAAGATAAACTCCTTGAGTTCCTCGGTCTCCCGAGTATTCATCCCAGCTGCGGGCTCGTCGAGGAGGAGTATCGCCGGGCGGCTTGCCAGGGCCCGGGCGATCTCCAGGCGTCGCTGAGCGCCGTAGGGAAGATTCCGCGCGTACTCCCCCCGGAGCTCGTAGAGCCCAACCTTCCGCAGGAGCTCCTCGGCGATTTCCGTCGCCTCCTTCTCGTCAGACTTGAATCGCCGGTTGCGAAGAACGGCGTCCCAGACTCCGGTCCGAAAGAGGTTGTGGGTCCCGGTCATCACGTTCTCCTGCACCGACATAAAGGAGAAGAGCCTGATGTTCTGAAAGGTGCGTGAAATACCTCGATGAGTAATCCGGTGGGTAGGCAGGCCAAGAATCTGCTCCCCCTTCCAGGTTATGCTCCCCGCGTCCGGAAGGACCAGGGAGGTGAGACAGTTGAAGAAGGTGGTCTTTCCCGCCCCGTTTGGTCCGATAATCGCGTGAATACTGTGCTCATCCACCGTGAGATCCACATCGTTCACCGCGGCGAGACCGCCAAAAAGCTTCTTGAGCCCTCGCACGTCCAGGATGCTCATGCCGACGCCCCTTCCTCTTTCTTTTTCCGTCTGAAGCCGAAGGCCATACTGCCTGGGGCGCGCATAAAGATTCCCTTGACCCCGGCGATCCCCTCGGGCTTCCAGACCATCACGACGATGAGAATGAGCCCGTAGAGGATGTATCGATACTCCTGGAGAAAGCGAAAGAGTTCCGGCACGACCATGAGGATCAACGCGCCCACCACGGGACCGACGATGGAACCCGTGCCGCCGAGGGCGACCATGGTGAGTATGAGAAAAGACTCGGTTACGGCAAACTGGTCAGCGCTAATGTAGGTCACGAAGTGGGCGTAAAAGGATCCGGTTACCCCGGCAAAGAGACAGGCGATGGCGAAGGCAAGGACTTTGTAACCCCAGACGTTCATCCCCATGGTAGACGCCGCGGTTTCGTCTTCTCGTATCGCAACCCAGGCGCGGCCGATCCGCGAGTTGTAGAGCCTTCGAATCAGAAGCACCGAAACGACCACAAAGACGAGGATGAGGTAGTAGTACTCGTTGAAGCTGCGAAACTGAAAGCCAAAAACAGCGGGGACCGGAATCCCCGGGATTCCCATGGGTCCCCTGGTGAGGGCGTCCCAGTTGAGAATGAGAATGCGGACGATCTCACCAAAGGCGAGGGTCCCGAAAACCAGAAATGTTCTGCGTAACCGTCCGGTGGCGAGACCCAGAAACGCGCCGATAAGGCCCGCCACAATCCCCGCCAGGGGCATGGCGATCCAGAAGGAGAATCCGAATCGCAGGGAAAAGAGCGCCGAGGCGTAGGCACCGATACCGTAAAAGGCGCCGTGGCCCAGGGAGAACATGCCGGTAAAGCCGATTATGATGTTCAGCGATGAGGCGAGGACGACGTAGATGCCCACCATGATGGCGATTCTTATGAGGTACTGGTTTCCCAAAAGAAGGGGGAGCACCAGAAGAAGAAGAGCTCCAACAATAATCGCCGGCAGTTTGTACTTCTCGATTAGGTTACGCATCAGAGCTTCTCTTTCTTTCCGAGGATACCGTTCGGCCGGAGCAGCAGAAAGGCAATCAGAATGATAAAGGCGATAAAGTCCTTATACCCTGAGGAGATTACCTGCACGGCGAGATTCTCAATGATGCCGAGAAGGTACCCCCCCACAATCGCCCCGGGGATGGAAGTGATGCCGCCAAAGACCGCGGCGGTAAACCCTTTCAGTCCCGGGATGAATCCCATGGTCGGATTGACAGCGTTATAGTAGATTGCCGCCAGTACCCCGACGAAAGCGGCGATTGCTCCGGAGAGGGAAAAGGCGACGGAAATCACCCGGTCCACGTTTATCCCCATGAGTCCGGCGGTCTGGTAGTCCAGGGAGACTGCCCGGACTCCGAGACCGATTTTGGTACGATAGAAAAGAAACTGAAGGAACACGAGCATCGCCACCGCCAACAGAATCATCAGGAGCTGCAAATAGGAGACGTTAGCACCTCCGATCACCAGGGCGGTCTCGTTGTATAGCGCAGGCATCGCCTTTGTTTCAACACCAAAGATCGCCGCGGCGGACTCCTTCAAAAAGAAGGAGAAGCCAATCGTACAGACCAGGGAGGCGATGTGCGGCACTCCCCGGAGCGCCTTAAAGGCAACCTTCTCGATAACCCAGCCGAGCATCCAGCCCACGATCACACTGAGGGCTAGGGCGAGGAGGAGGCTCTGAGTCCAATAGGTAAAAATGAGCCATCCCATGAAAGCCCCGAACATGTAGATCTCCCCCAGGGCGAAGTTCACCAGTTTGAGGAGACCCCAGACGAGGGCGAAGGAAATGGCCAGGAGGGCAAAGAGACTACCTTGGGTGATTCCGTTAACGAGCTGCTGCGTGAACACCTATTGTCCTCCAGAGAGTAGGAGCTCCACCCGACTCAGCGGGCGGAGCTCGTCGATCAGCTTAGTAGAGCTGGAAGGTCCCGTCTATTACGCGGACCGCCTTGTAACTCTTGATAGCGTCACCGTTCTCCGTAAAGGTAATGTCACCGGTGAGGCCCGGAAACTCCGTTGTCTCCGCGAGGGCGTCCCGAATAGCCTCCCGATCAGCGGAGCCAGCTCGCTCGATGGCATTCGCCAGGAGCTTCATCGCGTCGTAGGCGAGGGCGGCGTGGAAGTTCGGGGTAGCGCCGTACTTCTCCTCGAAGCCTGTCACGTACTGCTGGATCTCCGGAGCCGGGTCCTCGGCGAAAAAGCTCACGTTCGTGTAGAGGCCGTTGACTGCATCCCCCCCGAGCTCGATCAGTTGCTCGGAGTAGAGGGAGCTCGGGCCAAGAACGGGTATGTCCCAGCCGAGCTGGTCCCGCTGCTTGCTAATCAGGGCGCCATCATTGTACATCGCCGCCATGTAGAGAGCGTCTGGGTCCGTCGACCGGAGCTTGGTGAGAGCCGCGTTGAAGTCCTTTTCACCCTGGAAGAAGAACTCTTCCGCCACGACCTCGCCGCCGAGTTCCTCAAAATTCTGGGTGAAGAACTTCTTCGTATCCACGCCCCAGTCGTTATTGATGTAGAGTATGGCCACGCGATCGTACCCGAGGTCGTTGTACGCCAGGTCCGCCATAAAGGGTTGCTCGTACGCCTGGGTACCGACAATGCCAAAGCTCCACTCCGAGCCCGGGGCGTAGTCCGTGTGACTCGCCGTGGGTGAGAGCTGCACCATACCGGCACGGTCATATATCGGCTGTGCGGCAAGGCAGGAGGTACTGGTAAAGTCACCGATCTGGGCAACGATCGTGGGATCGGAGGTCCACTTTTGGGCGAGGTTCGCGGACTCTTTTGGATCTCCCTTGGAGTCGCCCACGGAGAGAATGAGTTGCTTTCCCAGGACTCCGCCAGTCGCGTTGATCTCGCCCATGGCCATCTCAACGGAACGACGGAAATTGACGCCATACTCCGCGTAATCGCCGGTGATCGGCGCGGTCAGAGCGATGTGAATCGTGTCGGAAGACTCGGCCTCCTGCTCTCCTCCGGCATAGAGTGTTCCGGTCAGGAGAACCGCGAGAGCCAACAGAAGCAGAGCGAATCGTGCTTTCATCTTACACCTCCTTTAGGGTGTGCCTAAACATTGACGGAATGCTACTTGAACCCATTCGTTCTTGTCAACAAATCTTACACTCAGTTTGTAGAAGATACACGTGAATTGTAATTCCTGTTGACAGATTGGAATTTGCCGCCCTATACTGGCTCTACTTTCGAGACCATCGTCATGAAAACCAAAGATACCTTCAATTTTGACACCGTAATCGATCGACACAGGACAAACTCGGTTAAATGGGACTTCTGCAACTGTTGCTTTGGAGTGGATGATATCCTTCCGATGTGGGTCGCGGACATGGACTTCATGGCACCACCCGCAGTGGTGGCCGCGACCAGGGAGGCAGCGGAGCACGGTATCTACGGCTATTCCGCCCTTCCCGACGGGTACTTCGACGCGGTGGTCAGCTGGGTGAAGCGCAGGTATCAATGGAGCGTGAATGAGGAGTGGCTCTCGTACACCCCAGGGGTCATTACCGGATTGAATGTGGCGATTCAGACCTTTACCGAACCCGGCGAGAAGGTGGTTCTGCAGTCTCCGGTCTACCCTCCCTTCTTCAAATCCGTGGAGAACAACGGTCGTCGCGTAATCAACAACAAGCTGCGGCGTGCCGGAGATCGCTACGAAATGGACCTCCGGGAGCTGGAGTCGCAGATCGACAATAAGACCAAAATGCTCGCCCTCTGCTCACCCCACAACCCGGTGGGTCGGGTCTGGAGCCGCGAGGAGCTCGAAGGAATCGCTGAGCTAGCCCTTCGCCACGATCTCGTCGTTTTCTCAGACGAAATCCACGCGGATCTCGTCTACAGCGAGGCTCAGCACATCCCATTCGCTTCTCTCGCACCGGAAGTCGCCCAGCGCACCATAACCGGGATCGCCCCGAGCAAGACCTTCAACATTGCCGGGCTCAAAGCGTCGGTTATTATCACCCCGAATGAGGCGATGCGTCGGGAGTTCGACGCCGCTCAGGAGCGCACCTTTGGCCTCTACAACGCCAACACTTTCGCGATCTGCGCCGCCGAGGCGGCGTATCGGGACGGCGAAGAGTGGTTGGAGGCGCTTCTTGAGTACCTCGAGGGAAACCGGGATTACGCGCTCCGCCGGCTGACTGCGGAGCTACCGGAGGTGAGGGTGAGCAAGCCCGAAGGAACCTTTCTACTCTGGCTCGACTGCAACGCCTTCGATCTGGAGCCTGAAGAGCTCTACGAGACGGTCTCCTGCAAAGGAAGAGTTGGCCTCAATGACGGGCGCTCCTTTGGACCCGGGGGCGAGGGGTTTTTGCGGCTCAACATAGGCTGTCCTCGGTCACTCTTGACCGAAGGGCTCGATCGACTCACTGATGTGCTCTCCGGTCTGAGGAGGTAGCAGATGAGTCTCGAACCCATTTCCAAGGACACCGAGTTCGCCTACATAGAGGAAGCCCGGCGACATCAAATAGAGCTTACCGAAGAGGACCGACAGGTGCTCCGGGCGTTGGAGCCGGTGGTGGACGCAGTGGCAACGCTCTTCGGAGACAACTGCGAGGTTCTGCTCCACTCTCTGGAAGACTTGAGTAACTCGGTAGTCAGAATCGCGAACGGCCACGTAACCGGCCGCTCCGTTGGTTCGCCCATAACCGACCTCGGAATAAAGGCCCTCAAGAACGCTCACCCCGGCTCCAGCGACGTAATAGGAAGTTACTTCTCGAAAACGAGCTCCGGTAAGACCCTGAAATCCGTTACCGCCCTTATCCGAAACCGGGACAAACCGATCGGTCTGCTTTGCATAAACCTGGACCTCTCAGTGCCTCTGGAAGACGTGCTCAAGACCTTCGTGGCTGACTGGAACGGTTCGGGAGGCGAGTCCCCCGAGACCTTTGCCATGAGCAGCGAAGAGCTCGTCCACCTCTCGGTGGACAAGGCGATTGAGAAGATGAGCCGGGAGCGACAGATATCGGCGAACACTCGAAACAAGCGGATCGTTCAAGAGCTCCATCAGCAGGGCATCTTTGACATCAAGGGCGCCGTGGACGTCGTTGCCAGGGAGCTTGGGGTGAGTCGCTATACGATTTACAATTACCTGAGAGAAATCAGAGAGTAGCAAATATTCAAAGGAGAGAGCATGCGAGAGATCATAAACACCAGCGACGCACCGAAGGCCATCGGGCCCTACTCCCAGGCTGTCAAAGCTCGGGGCTTCATCTTCACCTCCGGACAGATTCCCCTGGATCCCAGAAACGGTGAGATTGTCGGAACTAACGCCGCGGAGCAGGCAACCCAGGTCTTCGAGAACCTGAAAGCCGTTCTGGAGGCGGCGGGAGCGGGCCTGCAGGATGTGGTCAAGATCACCTGCTTCCTCGACTCCATCGGAGACTTCAGCGCCGTAAACGAGGTGTTCAACCGGTATTTCGACGGGGACTACCCCGCCCGCTCCTGTTTCGAGGTCGGGGCGCTGCCCAAAGGGGCCCTGGTAGAAATCGAGGCTGTGGCGGTCGCCGATTAGAGCTGCCGTTGCGCTGTTTGCGCAAGTAGCCTTTAGGTGAGCGAAAAGACAACAAAGAGCCCGGGAAGACACTTCCCGGGCGTTCTCGGTGAGATCATTCGGCGAAGTAGCCGCTTCCCTCCAGGGCGCTATTCACGTCCTCTAGAGTTGGCGCTTCGCCCCCCTTGTAGTGGATGGTGGCGAGCTTGCTCTCGCTACTCGCTTCCACCTTTTTAACGCTCTCCATCCCTTCCAGGGCGGTCTTGACCTTCGCTTCGCAGTGGCCACACGCCATGTTCGGGACGGTGTATTCAACGCTCTTGTTTGAAAAGAGACCCATAGTTTCCTCCATTGTGCTTCAGGGATACCCTCATAATACCTACATGAGAGTTTCTGTCAAGAATACCCCAGGGTGGTATCCGCTGTGCAGGGATTACGCCGGTTGCTCTTGCACAATGCGTCTGGTAACCACATTTCCGGAGATCGTGCTCATGGTCGTCCCGGTTCCTGGTACGGTGTAGTGTCCGCTGAAGTAGAGGTTGCGCAACTTCCGGGAGTAGTTGGCAGTGCGGAAGTAGGCGGTCTGAAAAAGCGTCTGCCCGAGGCCGAAGGCGTTCCCCTTGAAGGCGTTGAAGTCCCGGACAAAGTCTTTCAAGGAGTAACTCTCAACGAACTCGATGTGTTCCCGAAAGCTCTCGCCGGTGAGTGCCTCCATCCGATCGACTACGTCCTCGAAGTACTTTTGCCGAATCTCCTCGGTCTCCTCGAGACCCGGCGCAATGGGGACGAGGATAAAGACCGCTTCCTTTCCTTCCGGGGCGCTCGTGGGATCCGTAATCGAAGGCGCGTGAATGTAGAAGAGGGGTTTCTCCAGCCAGTCGGGCTTCTCGTAGACCGCCTTGAAGTGCGCGTCCCAGTCGCTGTCAAAGAAGAAGGTGTGGTGCGCGAAACTCTCGAACTTCTTGTTGAGGCCGACGTAAAAGTTGAGAACCCCCGGGGCCAAGGAGCGTCGATCCCAGGAGGTCGTTGAGAAACTGCGGCTCTCCGGAGGCAAGAGCTCCTGCTCCACATGGTGGTAGTCCGCGTTTGCCACCACCACATCCGCCGAAAGCGCCTCTTCACCCTCGCTGCCCTCGCAGATCACCCTGGCGACACGGTCGCCTTCTACCTCGAGCCGGGTTACCGGGGTATTGAATCGAAACTCTACTCCCAGAGACTGGTCCACCTCCATCATCGCCTCCACGACCCGACCAAAGCCACCGGTGGGATACCAGGTTCCGAGGACAAAGTCGATATAGTTCATGAGGGTGTAGACCGCCGGGGTCTTACGGGCGCTGCTTCCGAGAAAGACCACGGGAAACTCCAGGATCTTTCGCAAATAGGGATGGCTAAAGTATTTCTT
>CAYZHV010000100.1:0-13202 GCA_964478055.1 uncultured Spirochaetaceae bacterium
CGCTGCTCTGTCAACAACCGCGAGCGCCCGGGGGCACCGTCGTGTCGCGGAATTGACATTACCCATACCGCGTGCTACCGTCAGAGGCCGCAACGCAACCCGAAGCAATAGAAGCAGATAGGAAGACTTAGATGGCCGCAAAGAAACAACGTGACGTGGAAGAAAAGCAACCAAAGGCTTCGCAGTTCAATAGACACCCCGCCCTCTACATAGGAAGTGTGATTATCCTTGTTATTGTCGTGGTGACCTTTGTGGGTGGCCCGATCGCCAGTGGCGGATCCCAGCAGGGGAAAATCGTATTCGGCGAGTACAACGGTGAGGAGATCGCATACGTTCCGGGCAACTACTTCGCCCGACAGTATGAGGCGATCGCGAATCAGGTACGGTCCGCCGGAGACAACACCAACCTTCAGCTTCAGCTTCGCCTGATCTGGCGGGAGGCCTTCAACAGGACGGTGTTTCATACTGCCGTGACCCAGCGAGCCGAGCAGGCTGGCATGACAATTACCGAAAGCCGGGTGGATCGCGCGATCGCGCAAATGCCCCAGTTTCAGGAAAACGGCCGGTTTAGCGCCGAGCGGTATAGGAACACGCCGAGCCAGGAGCGATTCGCCCTTCGCCAGTTCATTCAGGAGAGCCTCATGTACGAGCAGGTTGTCCAGGATGTCGTGCAGGGAACGAAGGTTGCCGACCAGGAGGTCGACTTCTTTCGGGGTATGGCCGGTCCAGAGCGGAGATTTTCCTTCGTGAGTATCCCCTTCTCCGAGTTTCCTGAAGAAGAGCTCATCTCCTACGCCGAGGAGAACCCGGAGCAGTTCCGCAGCGCGGAGCTCTCGGTCATAACTACCCGGGGTACCAGAGAAGAGGCCGAAGAGATCCGACGACAAGCGGTCGAAAGAGAAAGCACCTTCGAGGATCTCGCCCGAGAGCACTCCACCGGCTCCCTGGCTGAGCAGGGCGGCGACATGGGGCGCATCTTTGCCTACGAGCTCGAGCGTGATCTTACGCAACCGGAGGATGTTGAAGATGTCCTCTCCACGGCGGAAGACGAGTTCTCCCCGGTTATCGAGACGCCCACGGGCTGGGCCTTTTACCGCGTCAATTCGCCGGCCCGAGACTTCGACCCTGGGGAGCAGCAAGCGATCGAAGCGGTCCGCTCCTACATGAACACCTTTCAACGTGGATATATCGAGGATTTCGTTCGAGAACAGGCAGCGACTTTTGCTGAAGCGGCTCGGCAGACGAGTTTTGAGGAGGCCGCTTCTCAGGAAGAGCTGGAAGTCGCGGAAACGCCCTTTTTTCCGATCAACTATGGTGATTCGCCCTATTTTTCGCAGCTAAATCAGGAAGAAGGTCAGCGCATTGCCGAAGCCAGCCAGACCGAGCGCTTCTACCTCGAGGGATTCTCTCTCCGGGACGGCGAGGTCTCGGAGCCGATTGTTCTCCGACAATCCGTCGTGGTCCTTCGCATGGATGAAGAACGGAGCGTGACGGAGGAAGATACCGAGTTTCTGACGGACTACTACCCGTACTTGATTCAGCAGAATCAGTCACAGCAGGTTCGTCTCTCCTTCGTCCAGGATGAGTTGCTGGAAGACAACTTTGCGCAGACTTTCGGACGGTACATCCTGGGCACGCCAGCAGAGTAATCGTCCTCGTGGGCGCTCTCGAGTTCAGACAGGCGGGTCGGGAAACCAGACTTTACGACGGCTCGAGAGCTCTCACGGCACCTAACCCCGAGGAGTCGGCGCGACGGCGACTTCAAGGCGTTGCAAAGGCTCCTTCAGCTCTCTATCTCCTCTTCTCTCCGGTTTTTCCCTTCGGTATAGAAACATTTCTCGCTGAGCTTCCGAAAGACACCCGGGTGGCCTTGGTTGAGGCCGAGTCAGAAGCGCTCTATAACGATAATACGGCGTGGGCTGAGCTCGAAGAGGATAATCGTCTCACCCTCCTCGCGGGGCTTCCGGAGGAAGAGGCTCGCCAAGCCATCGAGGGTCTTATCGAAACTAGCCGGGTTCGTTCAGTCAGACCGGTCTGGATGACCGGCGCCGCTCGCCGTAATCGCCAGTACTACGAGCAACTTCTCACTGCGGCGGAGGAAAAGCTCGCCTTGGCCTGGCAGAATCGAGCCACTGTCATCTCCTTCGGCAGACTCTGGATTCGAAATCTCTTTATCAACCTGAGGGAGCTCGCCTTCTCGATCGATCATCTCGACTCGCTAACGAAAAAGCCGATCTTTCTCGCCGGCGCCGGACCTTCTCTGGAAGAGCTCGGGCCATTCGTACTGGAAAATCGCCCCCGGATCTCCCTTATTGCCGTCGACACCGCTCTCCCCTTTCTCCTGCATATTGGCGCGGTTCCGGACGCGGTCGTTAGTGTGGATGCTCAGCATCTCAACGTGAAGGACCTTCTACCTCCTCCCCCGGCAGGAGTAAAGTTGCTTTACGACGCCACGGCGGCGCCAGCCTTTGTTCGTAAGTTTCGACGGACCGAACGATTTGCCTTCTTTTCGGATTTCGCCGAAACCGCCCTCTGGAAACTCCTAAGAGAAGCCCAAATACCGGTGCCCCGGATCGAAGCCGGGGGCTCCGTCGGCACCACCGCCCTCCTTTTGGCCGACCGATACCGCAGGAGAGCAGGACGCCCAACGCTGCCCATTCTACTGGCGGGCCTTGATTTCGCCTTTCCGCCTGGGCAGCCCCACACCAGAATGACCTACACCCACCTCCTCACCCTCACTCAGATGACTCGTCTCCAGCCGCTTCCCTTCTTGCCGGCCCACCTCCGCCGCAAGCGCCTCGATACGGCTGCAAAGGGTGGTGGACGAGTCGCTACCGACTATGTTCTCGCCGGCTACGGCGCCCAGCTGAGATCAGCAGCAAGCCGGTTTCCCGCCGTCTACGACCTCTCCCACAAAGGCGTTGACCTCGCCCTTCCGGTCATAAACCAGAAGGAGGCGGCTCAAGTTCTCACTGAATACGCAGCGGAGAACTCTTCCCAGGAGGAGAACGAACCGGTACCCGCCCGTCAGGGTCCGATAGACCCCTTTCTCATTCGGCGCTTCGTGACCCAGGAAGAGGCGGCCCTCCGCGACCTTGCCGCAGCCATTAGAGAACGGCACGAGTCTGACGAAGAGTTGCTCAATCGGCTCCGCAGCCGCGACTATGTTTCCTACTACTTTCCCGATCCTGAGCCGCGGTTGGAGGGGTCTTATCTGAGGCGAACCATAGCTTCGATAAGTTATCTCTTAAGGAGTATCAACAAGCCTGTTGCCTGACCCAGCAGAACCCGAAGGCCCCCGGTCAATAGGCTGCTCGATACTCAAGACTCGTCGCTGGTCTTGAGGACCGCCAAGAACGCACTTTGCGGCAACTCCACATTGCCGACCATTTTCATGCGCTTCTTTCCTTCCTTCTGCTTCTCGAGGAGCTTTCGCTTCCGGGTAATGTCACCACCGTAACACTTCGCCGTGACGTCTTTTCGAAGGGCCGCGACGGTCTCCCGAGCGATTATGGTGCGGCCGATCGCTCCCTGAATGGGAATCTTGAACTGCTGCCGCGGGATTTCTTCTCGAAGCTTCTTGCAGATCTGTCGCGCCCGATACTCCGCGTTCTCCCTGTTGACCAGCTGCGAGAGAGCGTCTACGGGCTTGCTGTTGAGCAGGATATCGAGACGGACCAGGTTAACCGGGCGATAGTCGGAGATTTCGTAGTCGAAGGACGCGTAGCCTCGACTCACTGACTTGAGTCGGTCGTAGAACTCGAAGAGCACCTCCGCCAGGGGCATTTCGTAGATGAGCTCGACCCGCTTCTCGTCGAGATAGGTCATCTCCTTCTGGATTCCCCGTTTTTCCGCGCAGAGGGTCATCAGGTTACCGAGGTAGTCGTCCGGTGTAATGATGGAAGCGCGGATGTATGGCTCTCTCGACTCCTCGATGGCCCCGGGGTCGGGGAATTCCTGCGGCGACTCCACGGCGATTGTCTCACCATTGTTCAACAGGATTTCGTAGTGAACCGAAGGAGCCGTAAAGACAACAGAGAGGTCGAACTCTCGCTCGAGCCGTGCCTGTACGACCTCGAGATGGAGCAGCCCGAGAAAGCCGCAGCGGAAGCCGAAACCGAGGGCAATGGAGGAGGATTTCTCGTAGATGAGAGAGGCGTCGTTGAGGCGAAGCTTCTCCATCGCTTTTACGAGTTCCTCGTACTCGTTTGCGTCAATGGGATAGATCGATGAAAAGACGACGGGCTTGATCTCCCGGAAGCCTGGTAGCGCCTCGGAGCAGGGTCGCTGGGTGTGTGTTACCGTGTCCCCCACACGTACCTCGGAAATGTCCTTGATGCCCGCCATGAGGTAACCGACCTCTCCGGTGCCGAGGCCGTTGGTCTTATCGAGCTTAATGCGAAACTTGCCGCAATCTTCGACGTCATACTCCTCTTCGCTCGACCAGACCCGAATCGTCTCACCCTCGTTAAGAGTGCCGTCGAATACACGAAGGTGGACGATAACTCCGCGATACGGGTCGTAATGACTGTCAAAGATGAGCGCCTTCAGGGGCGCCTTCGGATCTCCCACCGGCGGCGGAATCCTCTTCACCAGCGCTTCCATGAGCTTCTCAACACCCTGCCCCGTTTTTGCACTCAACGCGACAACGTCCTCCCCCGGAAGGCCGAGGTCGTGCTCGATCTGGTGGGTTACTCCTTCTATGTCCGCTCCGGGAAGGTCTATCTTGTTAATGACCGGGATGATCTCGAGATCGTGATCCAGGGCTAGATAGAGGTTCGAAAGGGTCTGTGCTTCCACTCCCTGGGTGGCGTCGATAAGAAGTACCGCCCCCTCACATGAGGAGATGGCTCGGGAAACCTCGTAGGAAAAGTCGGCGTGACCGGGGGTATCGACGAGGTTGAGCTCGTAGGGCTGCCCGTCAGTGTCAACGTAGGGAAGCGCGACTGCCTGGGACTTAATCGTGATTCCGCGCTCCCGCTCTATGTCCATGGTATCGAGGAGCTGTTCCTTGAACTCTCTTTCGGAGATAATTTTAGACTTTTCGATCAGACGATCTGCCAGGGTAGACTTTCCATGGTCTATATGGGCAATGATGCAGAAATTCCGAATGTGGGCTTGATCCATATGTGCAGTCGTTCTACTACGGTATGGCGTGCCTATTCAAGCAGTGCTTCTTCCACGAGCTCCAGGATCCGTTGGGGCCCAAACGGTTTCTTGAGAGGCGTGCAGCGGGAAAGGTCTTCGAGTTCCGCGGCTTCGAGAGGATCCGACTGGTCCAAAAGGAGGATGCTCGGTGTTCCCGGAGCGACGCGCTCGAATCGCTTTAGCAAACGCACGCCGTTGATCAGAGGCGTCGAGAAATCGCATATCGTAAGATCGAAACTCTCGCTGAGCTCTTCGAGAACGATGAGCGCTTCTCCGGGGTTACTCGTCCCGAATACGGTATACCCGTGACTACTCAGAAGCTGGGTGAGCATCTGCCGTATGTCCTGGTCCGGGACTATCACGAGGACCCGCCCCTCGCCGCCTGAGCTCCCCTCCACCTTCTCGGCGTTCTCCTCGGCGGGCTCCACGATTTCGCCTGGCGCCGCGGGAAGGTATATGGTGAACATCGTCCCCGCCTCGGAGTCACTACTTACGTCGAGGTACCCCTTTGCCTGGTCCACTGTCGAGTACACCGCCGCCAGCCCGAGGCCGGTGCCGGAGCCTCGCTCCTTTGTTGTGAAAAAGGGCTCAAAGATTCTGGAGAGGGTGCCCCGCTCGATTCCGTAGCCGGTGTCCGCGACGGAGAGGGAGACGTAGGCCCCTGGAGGGATTTCCCCGGAGACTACGGTTGTGCTCTCCTCGATGATCACCGACCGGGTAGAAATGGTAAGCACACCACCGTCGGGCATGGCGTCTCGGGCATTCAACACCAAGTTGAGCAGGCTCTGCTCGATGCGCCCGGGGTCCACCATGACGGTGTGAGACTCCCTGCTCAGGGAGAAGTTTACGGCGATTCTTTCGCCCATGAGGCGGGTGAGAATCTTGTCCAAGCTCCCTACAATGGCATTCAGGTCGACTCGCCGCGGCTGCTGCCCCTCGTATCGTCCGAAAGAGAGAAGCTGCCGTATCATGCTGGTGGAGCCGCTTGCGGCGCTGAGTATCCCCTCTGCGTTCCGCCGAACCCAGACTGCATCTACCGGCTCATCTCCCTCCGCCTCCTTGGCGGCATCAGCTACGAGGCGGGCGTACCCCATAATCACCGTAAGCAGATTGTTGAACTCGTGGGCGATCCCTCCGGCGAGACGGCCAATAGCCTCCATCTTACGGGCGTGGCTGAGTTGCTCCTCCTTTTGCAGCAACTCTCGCTCATGGGCTATGTGCTCTCGCACGTCCTGGAGAACGTACACCTTGTTCTGGCTCGGCACCTCCGCGACCCTGAGGTCCACGGGGATCTCTTCTCCTTCCTTGCCGAGAAGAGTCTTGTATCCCCGGGAGCCCACCGCCTCTTCAATCGACTCTCCTCCGCTAAAGGTGAGCACCCCTGAGAGCCTTCGGTCATAGAGCTCTTCCGGAGCAGCACCGACCATACTCGCCGCAATACCGTTGACGTAGCGAACGAATCCGGAGTTATCGCAGAGGAATATCCCCTCCCCCACGTTCTCCACAACCGTGTCCAGGAGCAACTGCCGCTCCCTGACGGCCCGTTCAAGGTTGTGCCGCTCAATGGAAATAACAATGCTGGTTCGGAGCTCCCGGCTGTTGAAAGGCTTAATGAGATAAGCGAAGGGGCGGGAGGAGCGGGCCCGTTCAATGGTTGCCTCGTCGGCGTAGGCGGTGAGCAAGATGACCGGTATGTCAAAGTCCCGTCGAATTCGCTCCGCAGCGGTTATGCCGTCGAGCTCTCCTTCGAGATGAATGTCCATGAGGACGAGATCAGGAGACTCGCTGGCGATGTAGGCAAGAGCGTCCTCGGCGCGGGTAAAGGTCTTGGGCACCACGTATCCGAACCGTTCGAGATGGTTCTTGATATCGAGGGCGACGAGGCGCTCATCTTCTACGACTGCGATCCGCTCTCCGGACACCTATTCTTCCTCAGATCAGCCCGAGATTGTCCAGCTCTTCCATGAGCCGATGCCGTTCGATGGGCTTGACCAGATAGGACGTTGCGGCTCCCTGATGATACGCTTCGACGACATTGCGCGGGTCCTCCAGGGCCG
Organism: uncultured Spirochaetaceae bacterium; assembly: GCA_964478055.1. Lineage (GTDB taxonomy): Bacteria > Spirochaetota > Spirochaetia > DSM-27196 > Alkalispirochaetaceae > CAYZHV01. The sequence continues at coordinate 7,206 of CAYZHV010000100.1, forward strand.
TAGTCATAATGACCTTCACCTGGTCTTTCTCCCTAATGCCGATTGATCGCTCGATCTCGCGAATCTGTTTCAGTGCCTCTTGGCCGTCCACGTTCGGCATCATAATATCAAGAAAAATCACGTCGTAGGGGGCATTTTCTTCCCAGGCGAGGCGAAACGCCTGAATCGCCTCATCTCCGTCTACCACGACGTCCGTTGGACCCAAATCCTGCACGTAGGTTTGAAGGAGCCGCCGGCTCCCAAAGTCGTCCTCCACAATGAGTGACTTCACCTCACTAACCTCCCCAAATCATTCCTTCTAGTCTCACTCGTGCCCCCTCCGGGTCTCTTCGCCTACAGGCGAGCACCGCTTTGAAGATCGTGTCTTTCGTCCTGCTATCCTGACACCGTTTTCGGTACTCCAGAAGGGGCGCTTCCGCCTGATCGCAGGCACCGGTTTCCAGCAAGTCCCACGCCTCTTTTAGAAGAGTCGAAGAGTCGGCCTCCGCGGCCCCGGAACTCGATGGCTCCCGATCATCCCCGAACTGCCTACCCACCTGCAAGGCGTGCTTCTTGCGAGCGTAGGTGGTCCGAATAGTGTTATCCAGATCGTCGCTGTTTACCGGTTTCGAGACAAAACCGTCCATGCCCACAACCCGGGCTCGCTCCTGCTCCATTTCTCTGCTGTGCCCGGTCATAGCAATGACTGCGCACTCTTCCCCGCCGGGGATCTCGCTTCGAATTCTCGAGCTGGTTTCCCATCCGTTGAGGCCGGGCATTTCGAGGTCCAGGAGCACGACGTCCCGGGGTCGCTCCCTGAGCGCCTCGAGCGCCCTTTCTCCGGCAGAGACGCTTTCCACCTCATGTCCTTTGGTTTGCAGCATCTTTGCCGTCGCTATTCGGCTCAGGCTCTCGTCATCCACGACGAGGACGGAGAGGGTCGTTCTCTCCAAGGTCTCGCGATCCCGCTCTCCTGTCCGAGGGAGCTCCCTTAGGAGCTTTCGCAGATAGCGAAGTCGCGGGGGCTCCCCGAGAAGATGAATCTCCGGATGGGCGCGAAACCCTTCGACCTCACCGATAACCACCGCCCCGGCAATTCCTCCGTTTTCGACGGCTTCGAGAAACGGTTCCGCGTTATCGATCACCTCGCTGCGCTCCGCCAGTAGTATGCCAGCTCTGCCACCGGATCGGCTCAGCAGGGAGTCGACGGTCACCCCCTTCTCCACGGTGAGTCCCCAGCGTCGGAACCACGGCTCGAGAAGCTCCAGTTGTTTTCCACCCTTTCCCCAGAGCAGAAGCTCCGGGGCATCTTCCAGTCTCGAAAGCACGCCTGAGTCTTCCGGCTCCGGATTCCGCTTAACCGGGACTCGGAGGCGAATGGTGGTACCTTCGCCGGGCGTACTCGAAACCGAGATCTCTCCGCGCAGATGCTCAACAAGTTTGCGGACCACCGCGAGGCCGATACCCGTACCACCGTAGTCCCGGGTTGCCGAGGGGTCGAGCTGCGTAAAGGGGTCAAACACTTTGCCCCAGGACTCCTCGGGAATGCCAATTCCGGTATCCCTAACTTCCAACAGAAGCTGAACAGAGTCCTTACCCTCTCCGGAAGGAGCATTATCCTGGGACGCAGCGATGACCACACCCCCTTCCTTGGTGAATTTGAGCCCGTTGCTCACAAGGTTCACCAAGATGGAAGCAATACACTCCCTCTCTCCCAAAAGCTCCAGAGGCGTCTCAGGATCGATCTCACAGAGCAAATAGAGGCCCTTCCGTTTCGCTCGGGGCATCTGCCGTTGGGCGAGCTCCTCCAAGAGCTCGTCGAGCTCGAAAGGAACCTCCTTGCCCCCATCTGCTCCCGCCTCGACCTTCGAGAAGTCGAGGACGTTTGAAATGAGACCGAGAAGCTCCTCCGCGGATTGACGCAAGATGGAAAGATACTCTTTCTGTTCCGGTTTTTCGCAGAGCTCCAGGGCTAACTCAGACATACCGAGTATGCTATTCATCGGCGTGCGAAGCTCATGGCTCATGTTGGAAATAAACTCGGTTTTCGCTCTCGAGGCCGCCTCCGCGGCCCTTCGGGCCTGTTCCATGCGCTCCTCGTAGGCGAGCTGCAGAGAGATATCCCTCAGAACGAGGACGGTTGAGCTTCCTCCGCTGGGCTCCTCGAGATAACGTCGGCGCATCTCCAGATACCTGTTCTTATCATCCGAGCGCTGGAGAGTTACCCGCTTTCCGAGGCCCTCGGGGCTCCTATCCTCTCTATCAATCTCCGAGAGGGGCACCGCTTCGGCGAAGGGGATACCAAGAAGCTCTCGCGCTCCCGTGTCAAGGAGTGCAAGAGCAGCCTCGTTGGCAAAGACGATCCGCTCCTCCTCATCGAGAGTGAATACGGCGTCAGGTATGCTCTCCAGGGTAGTGTCGAGGAGCGCCTGCTGCCTTCGTAGTTGCTTCTCCGTCTCGTGCTTGTACATCGCCATGTCAATGGCGATTTCGATCTCTCGCTCCTGAAACGGTTTGAGAAGATAGCCGTAGGCCTCGGAGGATTTGGCCCGCTCCACGGTCTGTCGGTCCGCGTAGGCTGTAAGAAAGATGACCGGAATATCGATCTCTCTCCGAATCGCCTCGGCGCTGCTAATACCGTCCATCTCTCCGGCGAGACGAATGTCCATTAGAATGAGGTCCGGCCGCTCTCGCCGAGCCGCTTCTAGGGCGCCCTCGCCGGTGGCTTCTCGACCGCACACTTCATAGCCGAGGCGCAGCAGGAGGGACTGCAGATCGAGAGCTACAATGCTCTCGTCCTCTACAATAAGAACTCGCGTTACGGCCTCGCTCATTCGATAAGACTCAGCATGTGTCCCGCAATACGATCGAGGCCGAGGACCTTGTCGACGGCCTTTCGCTTTATCGCCTCATTGGGCATCCCAAAGACCACGGAGCTTGCCTCGTCCTGGGCGATGTTGTAGGCTCCGGCCTCCTTCATCTCCTGCATGCCGCGGGCGCCGTCATCGCCCATACCGGTCAGGATAACGCCGATAGCGTTCTTTCCGGCGTACCGCGCGGCGGATCGAAAAAGAACGTCTACCGAAGGTCTGTGCCGACTCACCAGGGGCCCGTCTCGTACCTCCACGAAGTACCGGGCGCCGGAGCGCTTGAGTAGGGTGTGCCTGTTGCCCGGAGCGATCAGAACATGACCGCGAATCACCGTGTCGTTGCTCTGCGCCTCCTTTACGGTGACCTCACAGATCGAGTTCAGACGCTCAGCAAAGGCCCGGGTGAAGTTTTCGGGCATATGTTGCACCACCACCATTCCGGGGGCGTCTAAGGGGAGCGCTTCGAGAAAGACCCGAAGGGCCTCGGTCCCTCCGGTGGAGGCGCCGACGACCACAATGCGGTCGGTGGTCTCTATGGAGTAATCCCGGGTTGTGGCCCGGGAAAGGACCGCGTCGGCGGTGAGCTTTGGCTGCACCTGACGGTTTTCCGTCGCCTTTTTGGGCAGCTCGCCGGCCCCGGCACCGCCGCTTTTCCGGGTAACCCCCGGAAGCTTCTGCACCTTCGCAGCCTTGGCTGCTCGCAGGGCATCACCGATACGAACCTTTGACTCTTCGATCCACGCCTTGGTCCCGGCCTTCGGTTTCTCGATAATGTCCACAGCACCGTAGTCGAGGGCCTTGAGAGCGTTGCCGCTCCCCTTCTCCGCCATGGAGGAACAGACGACGACCGGAAGGGGATGCTGTTGCATCAGCCTCTGCAGAAAACTGAGCCCGTCCATCCGAGGCATTTCGATGTCCAGGGTAATCACGTCCGGAACGACACTCTGCAGCTTCTTGGCAGCCACCAGCGGGTCCGCGGCTGTGGCGACGACCTCGAAGCTTCCCTCTGCCTCGAGGATCTGCTTCATGGTCTCTCGGACCACCGCGGAGTCATCTATGATCATTACCTTTATCTTTTCACTCATGTCTGCTCTTCTCTCAGGAAGGTTTGCGATAGACGGTGGGAGCTACGGAGGTCAGGGATAGGCTCATGCCTGCCAGGGTTTCTGAGTGTCCTAGGAAGAGGTAGCCCCCGGGGCGCAGATGGCTAACCAGTCGGGTTAGAATCCTTTCCTGGTTCGGTCGCTCGAAGTAAATGATCACGTTTCGGCAGAAGATGATGTCGAAAGAACGGTCGATTTCGTACTGGTCATCCATCAGATTCTGGCGCTTGAAGGTAACGTGGCGCCGCAACTCCGGGCGGACGCGAACAAGCCGTTTCTCCTTCTCTTTGGACCGAAGAAGATACCGTTTGCGAAGCTCCTCGGAAATCGGGGCGATCCGTTCCTCCGGGTAGATCGCTTTGCGGCCCGCTTCCAGTACCCGGGTAGATATGTCGGTTCCGAGAACGTGGAAACTAAAGTCCCTTTGCTCCCTGGCAAACTCCGCGAGCACCATCGCCAGAGTATAGGGCTCCTCTCCGGTGGAAGAGGCCGCGGACCAGACCTGCAGGGGCTTCTGCCTACCGACTCCTTCGTTGAGGTACATATCCGGCAGCAGTCGGCGACTCAGAATGTCGAAGTGGTCCGGCTCTCTGAAGAAGTCTGTCTTGTTTGTGGTAACAACATCGATGAGGTGAATGAGTTCCCCTGCCCGTTCCTGCTCGGAGAACGCGAGGTCCAAGTAGGTCTTGAAATCAGTGATCCGCAGAAGCCGAAGCCGCTTCTGGAGTCGCGATTCGAGCATCACTTTCTTGACCGGAGGCATTCGGATACCGAGCTCTCCCTCGATAAAACGCTGGAGCCGGGTGAATTGCTCGTCTGTAAGCTTGGGCGGCGTGCTCAAAGGCCGTGCTATCTCGGAGTCGCTCAACGCTGTTCAACCTCTTTGCTACCGTTTGTGATTTGCACAAGGCGAGGGACATCGAGAATAAGGGCTACCGTCCCGTCCCCGAGAATCGTGGCACCCGAGACGCCCTGGACGTTGCGGTAGAGCTTGCCGAGATTCTTGATCACCGTCTGATATCCGCCGATCACCTCATCCACCACGAAGCCGACCTTCTTTTCCCCTACCTCCGACCTGCATGACCTGGGGGCGCTCCCCCTCGGCGTGGAAGAGATCCCGAAGTGAAATAATCGGAAGGAGGCTGCCGCGATAGCTAATGGTGTCCGCCTGGCCGTTTCGGTCGCTGGCGCTAATATCAACGCACTCATCCACGGTGGAAAGAGGAAAGACGTAGTGCTCTCCGCCAATTGCCACCAGGAGACCGTCAATTATCGCCAGGGTCAGGGGAAGGGAGAGGATCATCTCAGTTCCCTCTCCGGGGGTAGATTCGATTTTTATGGACCCACCGAGGTTTTCGATCTCCCGCTTTACCACATCCATACCCACGCCCCGCCCGGAGACCTGGGTCACGTTTGTGGCAGTTGAAAAGCCTGGAGCAAAAATGAGCTCATACACCTGCTCGTCGGTCAGATCGTTCACGTTCGCTCCGAGTATGCCCCGATCCTGGGCCTTCTTTAGGATTGCGGAGCGGTCGAGACCTGCGCCGTCGTCCCGAACGGAAATCTGCACCGTTGCACCCGCGTGATAGGCCGCAAGATGCACCGTCCCGGCTCGGCTCTTGCCCGCCTTCTCCCGCACCGCCGGGGGCTCGATACCGTGATCAATGCTGTTCCGGATTATGTGCACCAGGGGATCACCGAGACGATCGATTACCGTCTTGTCGAGCTCCGTCTCGGCCCCTTCCATCTCGATCTCGACTTCTTTGCCGAGGTCCTGAGAAAGGTCCCTCACGAGACGTCGAAACTTGCTAAAGGTAGTGCCGATCGGCAGCATGCGGATGCTCATCGTCGAGTCCCGGAGCTCGGAGACGAGCCGCTCGAGCTGCTCTGAAATTGTCTGAAGCTCACCGTTCCCTCGAGACTGAACGGACTGGGAAAGCCGCGCCTGGAGCGTCACGAGTTCCCCGACGAGGTCAATCTGGCTATCGAGTTTCTCCGAAGGGACCCGGATACTCGTGCTGGTGAGCTCCTGCTGGGTCCGTTCC
>CAYZHV010000101.1:0-13078 GCA_964478055.1 uncultured Spirochaetaceae bacterium
GTCGAGAATACCACGGACCGCGTCCGAGACGGGCTCGTCGATGTCGTCGCCCTCTACGAGGATGGTATAGAACCCAGTGATAGTACCAGTGTCCGAGGTGCCGCAGCGCTCGAGGAGCTTCGGCAGAATCGCGTCCACCGAAGGGGGAAAGCCCCTGGAGGCGGGGCCTTCGCCCCGGGCGAGGCCGATCTCTCGCTGGGCCCGGGCGAAACGGGTGACGGAGTCGAACATGAGCATGACGTCGTTACCCTGATCCCGGAAGTACTCCGCGATGGTGGTGGCGACGTAGGCCGCCCTGAGGCGGGCGAGAGCGGGGGTGTTGGAGGTGGAGACCACAACAATGGAGCGCTCGAGCCCCTCCTCCCCGAGGTCGTTCTCGATAAACTCCCGAACCTCCCGGCCGCGCTCACCGATCAGAGCTATGACGTTAATGTCCGAGGAGGTGTTGCGGGCGATCATTCCCAAAAGAGTCGATTTACCCACACCGCTACCGGAGAAGATACCGAGGCGCTGCCCTTTTCCGGTGGCGATGAGGGCGTCTATTGCACGCACACCGGTCTCTACCTGCTCGTCGATGGTCCTTCGTCGCAAGACGTCCGGGGGATCATTGAGAATGGGATAGTGCTCCTCGTTGATGATCTCCGGGCCATCGTCGATGGGGCGTCCCATTGCGTTGAGGACTCGCCCCATCATGGCGGTGCTGACGCCTATCTCCAGGCCGTGACCGGTAGCGATGACGGGGTTACCGATTTCGATCCCCTCCGTTTCGGTGTACGGCATGAGACGGACCTTGGAGCTGTCGAGGCCGACTACTTCGGCCCAGACACTTTCTCCGGTGCGCTCGATGCTGATCTGACAGAGCTCACCCATAACCGCCTGGGGTCCGAGACTCTCGATAAGCAGTCCCTGCACCGACTGCACCCGACCGATGTGTTTGATTGGATCCGTCTCCTCGACGGCTATGGCGTATTTTTCAAGAATGTTCACTGGCGCCCCTCCCCACGCCTATCGGCGCTATCCCCCGCCGCTCTTGCTCCGGTTGGAGATGGGCATGAGCTCGAGAATCCTGTCCTCGATCTCCCTCAACTGCGAGGAAATTCGGGCGTCTATCTCGCCAAAGTCCGTATCTACTATGGCGCCACCAGGATCGACGGTGGTGTCTTCGGCAACGGTGATATTACCCACCCGCTCGATATTCTTGATGATCTCCTCTTTATGCTGCGAGACCGTCTTCAGGTCTGCGAGATTCACGCGAATAATGACGTCGGACTTACTCTTTAGCTTGCGCAGGGACTGAATAACGTTGTTCATCACAACATTCTTCTGATTCTCCGAGATCACCTTGATCACCTTCTTGGCGATATTGAGCACCAGGTTAACCACCTGCGACTCAGACTCCTCGATGATCTCGTTCCGGCGCTCAATGGCGCGGTTGAGAACGACGTGAAGCCGCTCCACAACCCGGTCCGCCTCAGCCTTACCGTCCCGGTAGCCCTCTTCTTTGCCCTGGGCGTAACCGCGGTCAAAGGCGTCTCGTTCTATTCCCTCGGCGCGCTGCTTTGCTTCCGCTTCGATCCGCTCGGCCTCGGCTTCGGCGGCCTGCTTGATCCGCTCGGCCTCGGCTTCCGCCTCGTCCTTCTGGTTCTGGGCCTCTTCGGTCTTCTTCTTGACCTCTTGAAAGGCGCGTTCCTCCGCCTCGTTGACAATACGCTCGGCCTCCTGTTTGGCCTCGCTTATCATCCGCTCTCGCTCAGCGTCCCATTTTTCCTTGAACTCCTGGGCTTGCCGCTGAATATCCTCGATCGTCGGCCCGGTGTACTCCTGAACTTCCTCTTCCTGAAGAAGCTCTTCCTCGGCCTCGGGAACGCGCTCCGGCGGCTGAATATACACCTTGCTGTCTATATTGCGTACTTCGTTTCCGCGATATACGTGTCTCGCCATGAGCTACGCTCCCTGCCCCGTCATTAGACCACCAGCTCGTCTTCGCCGGCCCGGGCAACGACGATTTCGCCCTGCTCCTCGAGCTTGCGAATGATCGAAACGATCTTCTGCTGCGACTCCTCTACGTCCTTCATGCGGATCGGACCCATGTACTCCATGTCGTCCTTGAGAAGGCCCGCGGCGCGCTTGGACATATTGCGGAAGATCTTGTCCTGTACCTCCGAGTCCACGGCCTTGAGCGCCTTTGCGAGCTCGCTGGTGTCGACCTCCCGAAGAACCTTCTGAATCGCCCTGTCGTCGAGCATGACGATGTCCTCGAATACGAACATCCGCTTCTTGATCTCTTCGGCGAGCTCCGGATCTTCCTCCTCGAGAGACTCGATAATTATCTTTTCAGTGCTCCGGTCAACCAGGTTGAGGATCTCTACGATGCTCTCGACACCACCGGCGGAGGTGTAGTCCTCGGTGGAGAGGGTGGAGAGTTTCTTCTCCAGGACCCGTTCGACCTCTCGGAGGACCTCCGGTGTGGTCCGGTCCATGGTGGCGATTCGCTTTGCCACGTCGGACTGGATGTCATTGGGCAAGCTACCAAGGATTACCGACGCCTTCTGCGGCTCCAGATACGCAAGAATCAACGCGATGGTCTGCGGGTGCTCCTGCTGGATAAAGTTGAGCAGGTGCGTCGGATCGGTCCTCCTTATAAAGTCGAAGGGGCGGACCTGGAGGCTCGAGGTGAGGCGGTTGATGATGTCCACCGCCTTCTGACTGCCGAGAGACTTCTCCAGGAGCTCTCTCGCGTAGTCGATACCACCGGTAGTGATAAAGTCCTGGGCCATCATGAGTTCCTGGAACTCCTGAAGGACCCGGTCCCTGTCCTCGGATTCTATGTTGTCGAGACGAGCGATCTCAAAGGTGAGAGACTCGATCTCATCCTCCCGCAAATGTTTAAAGATCTCCGAGGAGATCTCCGATCCCACGGTAACAAGAAAGACCGCCGCCTTTTGACGGCCCGTGAGATCCTTGCGGTGAGAGGACTTCTTTGGCTGTGCCTGTGTCTGGGTCTGCGCCTGGGAGGCGCTTTGGGCTTGCTGTTTTGCCATACCCTACTACTCCTCAGCCAGCCAGGTACGAATGAGCTGCGCCACATCCTCGGGGTGCTCCCGAGCCATATTGATGGCGTTCTCCTGCATCTCCATCCTGGCTCGCTCCTCGACGGACATCTCCACTTCGGCGCTTTCCTCCTCGGCACTCCTGAGGGCTGCCTCTCGCATCGCCTGATGCTGCCGGGCGAGCTCTTCTTCCCGAAGCCTCTTCCGTCGCTCGATTTCGCGGGAGATGAGCCGGAAGACGATAAACGCCACGAGCAATACAGCGATACCGATGAGCACGTACAGTACGATCATCTGAATCTGCTGCTGCCGTCGAAATCGTGCGTCTTCCTCGTTGAACTGAGCGGAACGGTCGAACTGAACATGTCGAACCGTTACTGAGTCACCTCGGTCTGCGTCGTATCCGACGGCATCCTGCACCAGGTCCCTGGCTACGGTAAGCTCTTCCTCGCTCACAGGCGTGTAATCCCGGGCGATACTCCCGTCCGGCGTAAGATCCACCTCCCCACGCTCATTATACGACCAGCGCCAATTGCCGTCCAGAGCAACACTTGCGGTGATCCGCTTGATCTCCGGACTCTTCTCTTCGTAGATCCGGCGAGTGTTGATCTCGTTGTTAATCCGCTCCTCGGTGTTGTTGTACCGGCCGACGAGCCCTTCCAAGTCGCGGTACGCCGGCGGGGTCTGCCCCTCCACTCCTGGAGGCCCCTCGGGATTGAAGCCGGTGCCTTCGTAGTTCTCGTCGATCATCTCGGTGGAGCGAGGAATGGAGAGGACGTACTCCCGCTCGCTAAAGGGGGTTCTCGGGTTGTCCGGTACCGTGGTGATCGGAAAGTGCTCCGTGGTCTCCTCAGTGCGCTTGCCCATATCGAGCTCCACGTTAATGTTGAGCACCTCCACCCGGTCCCGGGTGTAAATGTTCGCCAGAGCCCGGAGGATCTCCTCCTTGTACCGGTTCTCGACGTTATTCTTGATCTCGAGCTCCCGCTCGGTCATGGAGAGGCGGTCGAGTCCTTCGAGGTTCTCGAAGTCGTTGAGGACAACCCCACTCCGGTCGGTAATGGTGATGTTCTCCGGCTGCAGTCCGCCCACGGCAAACTGAATAAGCCGCTCGATACCCTCGATCTTGGCGCGATTCTCCGTAATGTCCGAACTCGGCTTCGGCGTGATAATTACCGAGGCGGTAACCGGATCCTGCTCCTCCGCAAAGAGCTCGTCCTCCGGGATGACGACGGTAACACTCGCGGCGTCCACGTCCTCCAGGGCGGTTATGTGCTGCTCGAGCTGCCGCATAATGGAGCGCTGCAGGTTGACGTTCCGCTCGAAGTCGGTGATTGTCCACCGCTCCATGTCAAATAGCTCCCAGGGATCGGTCTCCGGAGGAATCAGGTCCTCCCGGGCAAGAATGGAGCGCATCCGTTGAGCGGTCTGCTGATCCGCCATGAGAATGCGGTTTTCATCCGTGATTTGGTACTCCACGCCCTCCTGATCCAGTCTCGTCGAGATCTGTGTCATGAGCTCCGGATCCTGGATCGGCGAGGAAAGCAGCGGAACCATACTCGGCGAGGCGCTGAAGGTGACCAGCACCGCCAGACCGAGAACGGAAACGCCGATAATTCCGAAGAAGATCACCTTCTGTACCGGCTTCCACTGCGACCATACGTTTTTCAGCTGTTCGATCAGCCGCTTAAACCATTCGTTCATGTCCCCTCCCAGTTAGACGAACGGTCTGCGGGCTAGCGCAGAGTCGTTATCGATCGGTAGGCCTGGATCACCCGGTCTACCACATTTCTCGTGATGTTCAGTGTCATATTCGCTTTCGCTGATGCAATCGTCACGTCATGGGCGTTGACGCTTTCCGGGTCGATGATCGACTGAACCGTAAGGCGTTCATGCTCCTGCTGAGCACTGTTGACGTCGTTGAGCGAGCTCATCAAAGCCTGTCCGAAATCGGAGCTCCCGGCGCTCTGAGTCGCCTCGCCCCGACCGCTCCGGTGAGTCGGATGTGTCCGGGATAGAACGAACTGGTCTCCCCTCGCCTGTTCCGGCCCTAGAAAGCTCTGTCGGATTCCGGTTCCGCTAATCATGTCACTCATCGCTGCCCTCCCTCAGGCGACGTCTATCTGCCTATCTGCAAGGCTGCCTGGAACATACTCCGGGCGCCATTTACCACCGCCACGTTTGCCTCGTAGGCCCTGGAGGCGGCGATCATATCCGTCATCTCACTCACTACGTTGACATTCGGCATTTCCACGTATCCCGCTCTGGGCCCGGACTTGATGGCGTCCGGGTGCGTGGGATCGTAGACCAGCTTCGTCTCGGAGTCGTAGTCCTTCTGCACTTCCGTCACTCTCACGCCCTGGCCGACACCGTTGTCCAGCTCCCGCGGCAGAAAGGGACTCCTCCAGTACGGAGTTTCCACTCTGGGGCGGAAGATCACCCTGCTCCGCCGAAAGGGACCTCCCTCGGTGGTGCGGGTGGTGTTGGCGTTAGCGATGTTGTTAGCGATTACGTCTTGTCGCAGTCGCTGTGCGGTCAGCCCGGTGGCCGCCGTATTAATGCTCGAAAACATACCCATACGCTACCCGCCTACCTGAGTACCAGATTGACCCGAGAGAACTGGTCGCTCACGGCCCTGGTCATGTTCTGATACTGCAGTTGATTGTTAAGAAGGTTCATCGACTCTTCCTCAATATCAACGTTGTTCCCGTTGTTCTTCACGTTGGTCCAGTAATCCGTATATCGCCGGGGAAGAACGTCCTGGTAATCAGGTACCCTGCTAAAGGGAATGTGCTGCTCGTCGGTGAGAGCCGCCCGAAACCGCGGTGGCAGCGCCGCCTCGTCCAAGGCGTACTTGAGCTCGGACTCGAAGTTGACCACGGTGCGCTTGAAGTTGGGCGTGTCGGCGTTGGCGATGTTGTTGGCAATCACGTCGTTACGCAACTGGCTCACATCCATTGAACGATGGAGAACATCTAGGGTCCTGCCGAAACTGTTGTTCAAAAACATGGTTCTTCCTACTCTCCTCGTTCAGATCATCGGCGGAAGGGCATGAAAGTTTAGCCCTTCCACCGCCGCAAGGCCCGCAGGGCCCGTCACCATCTCCCGCTGCTAGAGTATGTAGCGGCTCAGGTCCTGATCCTCCACAATCTCTCCCAGTCGTTCGCGCACGTACTCCGGCGTAACCGGAATCGTCTGCCCCGTCAGCTCCGGCGCGGTGAAGGAGACCTCCTCCAAGAGGAGTTCCATAATGGTGTGAAGCCGCCGGGCTCCAATGTTCTCGTTTCGGCTGTTGACCTCCGCGGCGATCTCGGAAATGGTCCGTATCGCCTCCTCGGTAAAGTCGATATCCACACCCTCGGTCTTGAGAAGCTCCTTGTACTGTTTGATGAGGGCGTTCTGAGGCTGGGTTAGGATCTGGTAGAAATCCTCCGCCCCCAGGGCCTCCAACTCCACTCGCAGCGGAAAGCGCCCCTGGAGCTCCGGTATCAGATCGCTCGGCTTGGACATGTGAAACGCCCCTGCGGCGATAAAGAGGATGTGGGAGGTATCCACCATCCCGTACTTGGTGTTGACCGTACTTCCCTCGACGATGGGCAGAATATCCCGCTGCACGCCCTCTCGACTAACGTCAGTGCCGGAGCGATTTTCCTTGGCGGCGATTTTGTCGATCTCGTCGATAAAAATGATGCCCATCTGCTCCACCCGCTCCCGGGCGAGCTCCGAGACGCGATCGTTGTCCACGAGTTTTTCGGTCTCCTGCTGGAGTATCTGCTCCCGGGCGTTCTGTATGGTGGTGCGCTTCTTCTTCTTTTTGCCCCCGAAGAGGTTGGAAATTCCCCCGAGGTTGAGGTCCATCTCCTCGAAATTGCTCCCGGAGAATATCTCGATCGCAGGAAAGCCCTGGTTGGAGGAGACTTCTATCTCCACCTCTTTCTCCTCGAGCTTCCCCTCCCGGAGCATTTTGCGAAACTTCTCCCTGGTGGTGTTCCCAGAGCCAACGCCTTCGGAGGGGACGGTGTAGTCTCCGTCGGTTGCGGCGGGGGCGGTCTCGGCGGAGCCGCCGGCAGCTCCGGTTCCCGCGTCAGAGCCACTGCCCGTTCCGCTTCCTCCGGCAGCCGCAGCCCCGGACCCGCTTCGAGCGCCTCCGAAGCCCATAGGGCGGGGGCCGGATCCTCCGTTCTCCTTGGTGTCCGGCAGGAGGAGGTCCAGGAGAATCTCCTCGGTCCGCTGCTCAGCTTCCGCCTTCACCTCCTCCTGGAGCTCGCTCTTGACCATGGTTACGGCGTTGGCGGTGAGATCTCGAACCATAGACTCCACGTCCCGGCCCACGTAGCCCACCTCGGTGTACTTGGTCGCCTCTACCTTGATAAAGGGAGCTCCGGTGAGCTTGGAGAGACGCCGGGCTATCTCGGTCTTGCCGACTCCGGTTGGGCCGATCATGATAATGTTCTTTGGCGCGATCTCGTCCTGGAGTTCCTCCTCCAGTCGCTGACGGCGCACACGATTACGCAGCGCGATGGCCACGGCCTTTTTCGCCTTCTCCTGACCGATGATGTAACGGTCGAGCTCCGCGACGATTTCTTTCGGTGTTAGCTCTTCCAGTCGTCGCCTCATGCCAACTCCTCCACGGTTATGGCGTCGTTAGTGTAGATGCAGATGTCCGCGGCGATCCGAAGGGCGCTTTCCGCAATCTCCCGGGCGGAGAGGCTCCCGCTCTCGAGATACGCTCTCGCCGCGGCAAGGGCGTAGCTGCCTCCGCTGCCGATGGCTATTGCCCCGTGCTCCGGCTCGATGACGTCGCCGTTTCCGGAAATGAGAAAGGTCTTGTTGCGATCCGCCACCAGTAGCAACGCCTCGAGGCGACGCAACATGCGGTCGGTCCGCCAATCCTTGGCGAGCTCCACCGCCGCTCTGGTTATGTCACCGCCGTACTCCTTCACCTTGCCCTCGAATCGCTCGAAGAGGGTAAAGGCATCCGCCGTCGCTCCGGCGAAGCCGACGAGGATCTTGCCGTCGTACATTGTGCGCACTTTTCGGGCGTTGCCTTTCATGACACTCTCGCCCATGGTCACCTGTCCGTCTCCGGCCATCGCCACGGAGTCGCCCTTGCGAACGGCGATTACCGTGGTGCTTCGGGTTGATTTCTTCTCGTTATTGCTCATCGCTTCTCTCTGCTCCCCGTATGGCGCCGTGGGGATGCGCCCGGGCGTATACTTCCTTGAGTCGGTTCATGCCCAAATGGGTGTAGATCTGGGTAGTCGAAAGCGAGCTGTGCCCCAACAATTCCTGTACAACTCGAATATCCGCTCCTCGGTCCAGCATATGGGTTGCAAAGGAATGACGAAAGGTGTGGGGGCTAACGCGCTTGGCCACCTTGAGGGCCCTGAGCCGCTTTTCTATGAGAAGAGCCGCACCCCTCTGGGTGAGCCGCGCCCCTCGTTGATTGAGTATGAGCGCCTTCTCATCAGTGATGCCCTTTCTTTTTAGAAGCTCCCGACGCATGGGCAGGTACTCGGAAATCGCCTGGTAGGTATGCTCATTGAGAAACACAAACCGGTCTTTTCCGCCCTTGCCGCGAACGAGGACGGTTCGCCGCTTAAAGGCGATGTCATCCACGTCTATGCCCAGGAGCTCACTAATTCGGCATCCTGCCGAGTATAAGAGTTCCAGGAGCACTTTGTCACGAAGTTCCGGAAATGTCTCTGCCTCGAAGTCAAGAATCTCGCCGATCTCATCCTCGAAGAGGATGTCCGGTAGGGTCCGCCGTAGCCTGAGGGAGCGCACCGCCTCCATCGGGTTGGCGCTGCGCCCGCCGAATCGCATCTGGTACTTGAACAATCCGTTCAGGGCGCTGATATGCCGGTTGACCGTTGCCGGGGCCGCGCCCCTGCTCCCGAGCTCCCGCACGTAACGGCGCAGGGTTCGGGAATCCACCTCTTCGAGATCTTCTCCCCGCTCCTCGAGCCAGAGCAGAAAAGCGTCGAGGTCGCTTCGGTAAGAGTGAATAGTCTGCTCACTCAGATTACGAACGCTTCTGAGGTAGCTCAAATAGCGATCGATCTCGGCGATGACGCTCACGACTCCTCTCCTTGAGCAGATCTATCTCCGGAAAAAAGCGCGAGAAGCTCCTGACCGCTGATCATCTCTTCGGTGTGCTTTCGCACTCCGACCGATCTACGGGAGTTCTTCCGTCGAGTCCGGCCGGTCCACTCTTCGAGGGTCTCCGCGACCGTCGGCTCTTCCGCGGCCCGGGGCGGCCAGGTATCCTGTTTCACAAAACGCTCCCAGCTCTCGTAGACCTTGGCGCCGTCCTCGGCGAGAGCTCGGCTTCCCTGGTTCCGCTCTCCGGGAGCCGCTCCGGTAGCGTGCACCACCACGTCCCGGTTCTCCTGCAGGGCAAAGTCCGCGGTAATGAGAGCCCCGGAGCCTTCCGGCGCCTGCACTACCCAGAGCAGGGAGGTGAGCCCGGCGATGATGCGATTACGCTCGGGGAACTGGTACTTGCGTACCTCCGTGCCCGGCGGATACTCGCTCACGATAAGTCCGCCGGTGGCGAGTATCTCCCGCGCCAGCGGTCGATGTTGAGGCGGGTAGAGTCGATCCACCCCGCTACCGAGAACGGCGATAGTCCGTCCTCCGGGATGACCGAGAGCGCCCCGATGGGCGGCGCCGTCGATGCCCCTGGCGAGACCGGAAACAACGGTGTACCCGCCCTGGGCGACCGCCGCGGCGAGCTTCCGGGTTTCTGCCACCGCTTCCGCCGTGGGTTTTCGAGTGCCCACGATGGAGACGCAGGCGTCGTCGTTCAGGAGTTCTCGGTGCCCCCTCAAAAAGAGGAGCAGGGGTGGATCAAAGATCTCCCTCAGCCGAGGTGGATAGTCCGCCTCAAAGAATGAGCAGACTGAGATCTCTCCCGCCTCGAGGCTCCGAAGGTCTCGCCGCAGGTCAAACTCCAGAGCCTCCGGTCCGTGAGGATCGGCACTGACCGGCCGTCCGACTATAAAGGAAAGCTCCGAAGGAGAGGCGGCGAGAAACGCCTCCTCTGTCTCAAGATGGTGGGCCAGAATAATCCGCTCCCGGGGTTTTAGCTGCGAGAGCCTGCTCAGACGAAGGAGGAGGGTAGTCTCAGGCATTAGTTCCTCCTCTCCAGAAGCTGATTTCGATTGGCCCTAGCCCGGTCTCGCTGCTCCCGAGTCCGTGCCTTTTCGGCGATCTCCCCGTAGAGATCCGCAGCATCTTCTATTCTCCCGAGTTCAACGAACATCCGGGCCTTGAGGAACTGCGCCTGGGTGTTACCGGGGTCGATCTCCAGGAGTCGATCGAGATACTGTTGTGCCTCTCCGGGCTCCCCGAGCTCGAAGACATAGAGCACCGAAATGGCGTAAAGGCACTCTCGATAGCCGGATTCGAGCTCCAGGGCCCGGAGATAGTACTCCTCCGCGAGGCGCAGATGCTCCTCCCGGCGCTGCTGATTCTCCACAAAGGCTTTGCCGGTCTGAGCGGAAGATACCCCCGCAAGGTAGAAGAGAACCGCGTTCGCCGGCTGGAGTTCCATCGCCGCCTGGAGGTTTTCCAGGGCGGGGCCGTACATTTCCTGGTCGATAAACTCCTCCGCCAGGAGCTTGCGAAAGACCGCTACCTGCGAGAGCTTACGTACCACCTCTTCCACATCTTCCTCGTACTCCTCGATCTCCTGCTGCAGCTCCTGTACACGTTCCCGGGGAACCTCCTGCCCCTCATACCGGGTCGCCTCGGTCCGCTCGAGGAATTCCAGTGCATCCGCGGTGGGGTCTCGGCGGTCGCAACTCGACAGCAAGAAGAACACGAGGGCAGAGAGAAGAAAAGCCTGAACTGGACGCAATCCCATACCTATCCTCCTAGTAGGAGATAGCGTAGTTGTTGCTTCAGGCAGCGCGCTCTCAGGAGCGCGGGTGGTACTCATCATGGTACGCCTTGAGATCCTCGTTATCGATGTGGGTGTAGATCTGGGTCGTGCTTATATCGGCATGGCCGAGCAACTCCTGCACCGCCCGCAGATCCGCGCCCCCTTCCAAGAGATGGGTGGCAAAGGAGTGCCGAAGCGTATGCACCTTTGCCTCTACCCCTACTCGCAGGGCGAGCTCGTTAAACCGCTTCCAGATTCCTTTTCGGGAGAGGGGCTGCCCTCTTCGATTTATGAAGAGATGATCCCCTCCCGCGGTGGACTTGTTGAGCTGGGGCCTCGCATCTTCGAGGTACCGCTCGATCCACATGGTCGCCTCATCGCCGATCGGCACGAGGCGCTCCTTACCGCCCTTTCCACTGATCCGCACCAGCCCCTCGGAGAGGTAGAGGCGACTGATCGTGAGGCTCACGGCCTCGGATATGCGCAGGCCGCAGGAGTAGATGAGCTCGAAAATCGCCCGATCCCGCAGACCCAGGGGCGAGCTAATGTCGATACTCTCCAGGAGGCGTTCCACCTCCTCCACCTGCAGGACTCCCGGGAGACGGTACTTTGCCCGGGGCAGCTCGATCTGCCGCGCCGGGTTATCCTCCCGCACCCCCTCGAGAACGCAGAAGTGAAAGAAGGAACGGATCGCCGAGACGATCTTGGCAACGGTGCGCTGTTCTATACCGTTGTCTTTCGTCTGCCGCTCGATGAGGTAGTCGATAATGTCCTGGGCGTTTAGCTCCCCTGGCTCCTGGCCCTCTCTTCCGGCGTAGTTGAGAAAGGCAGTGATGTCGCGCATGTAGGTCTCTACAGTCTGTTCCGAGAGGCGCAACTCCACGGCCAGGTAGTCATTGAAGCGCTCGAGAAGCTCCATCGGTCAGCGATTCCCGTTTGCCGCCCGGCGATAGCGAAGTACCGCGGGTATTCCGAGCTCATCGCCGTAGGCGGGGTCATCCGCAAAGAGATCCTCCTGCACTTCCCCGCCCTTCTCGGTGGTCATCTTGCTCCAGTCGTCGAGAGAGATGAACTGTTCCTTCTTTGATTCTCCCTCGTTTACCTCGTTCTTCTTCTCCTGATGAGAGGCTTGAGGAGCGTGAAAACCTGTGGCGATAACAGTCACCTTGACGCTCTCACCCATGGAATCGTCGATCGCGCTGCCGGCGATGACAAGGACCTCCTCGTCGGCGTTGGCGGTGATGATGTTGAGCACTTCTTCGTACTCGGTGAGGGAGAAATCCGGTCCACCGGTGACGTTGACAAGGATTCCCTTGGCGCCTTCGATGCGGGCGTCCTCCAGGAGCGGGTTGTTGATCGCGTTGGTAGCCGCGTCCACCGCCCTGTTGTCGCTCTGGCCGATTCCTATGCCCATGAGGGCGTCGCCCTGGCCGAGCATGATCGTCTGCACATCCGCGAAGTCGATATTGATCATGCCGTCTTTGGTGATGAGATCGGATATCCCCTGCACGCCCTGTCGGAGGACGTCGTCCGCCAGGAGGAAGGCCTCCGTAATCGGTGTCTTGCGCTCCACGATCTTCAGCAGGTGCTGATTCGGAATGGTGAGGAGCGTATCCACCGAGCCGCGGAGCCTACTGATCCCCTCCTGAGCGATGCGCGCCTTCCGAGCTCCTTCGAAGTTGAAAGGCTTGGTGACCACCGCCACGGTGAGAATGCCGAGATCCTTGGCGACCTGAGCGATCACCGGCGCCGCTCCGGTCCCGGTGCCCCCGCCCATCCCGGCGGTGATAAACACCATATCCGCCCCGTCGAGCAGACGCTGGAGCTCCTCCTTGTCCTCCAGGGCGGCTTTTTCGCCTACCTCCGGCTTGCCCCCGGCTCCCAGACCGCCGGTTATCTTGGCACCCAGAGGCATTCTGGTGGACGCCTTGGAGCTCTGGAGCGCCTGCATATCCGTGTTGACGGCGATGAATTCGACGTTCGAGAGGCCAACGGAGATCATGCGGTTCACCGCATTGCTACCGCCGCCACCGACGCCTACGACCTTGATGACTGTTGGACTACTTGTCTCGGCTGTGTCGAGCCATTCGTCCTCGCGTATTTCCAAGTTCATGCAACCCCCTCCCAGTTATTGCAATCT
>CAYZHV010000102.1:0-13066 GCA_964478055.1 uncultured Spirochaetaceae bacterium
GCTATCCACCCCATCTTCCGACGATTCAGCACGTGGTAATCAATACCTCCGGGCGAAACCAACTCGCCCTCCGGACCGGTATCGCCTCCACCCTAATCCCCAACGTCATGGACTTCGAGACTCCTCCGGAGCCGATGGACGAGTACGCCGCGGACGCCCGGGAAGCCCTGAAAATCGGAAAGGATGAGCTCCTGGTCCTTCAGCCCACCCGGGTGGTGCAGCGGAAAGGAATCGAGCACGCCATTGAGCTCGTCGCCAGACTCGACCGCCCCGCGGCCCTCGTCATATCTCACGCCAGCGGCGACGAAGGGTACGAGTACGAGCAACGGGTCCGTGAGTACGCCGAACTCCTCAACATCCGGGCGCTCTTTGTGGACGACCTGATCGGGGATGAGCGCGGCACGACCGAGGATGGTCGCAAAGTGTACTCATTGCAGGACATATATCGCCACGCGGACCTGGTAACCTACCCTTCCCTCTTCGAAGGCTTCGGCAACGCCTTTCTCGAGGCGGTCTACTTCAGAAAACCGATCCTGGTAAACAACTACTCCATCTACTCTCACGACATCAAGCCGAAAGGCTTTGAAGTGGTGGAGATGGATGACTTTATTTCGGCGAGGACGATCAAGGAAACCACGCAGCTCCTGGACAACCCGAAGCGGATAGAGGAGATGGTGGAGCGCAACTATGAACTCGCCCTAAAGCACTTCTCCTATCGGGTCCTGGAGAACAAGCTCATCTACCTGGCAAAGTCCTTCTACGGCGAGGAGGGGCATCACGATAATCACGGCTGCGACTAGCCGGTGTACTTCAGCCAGACGACCTCGAAGGCCTCGAGCTCAAAGGAGAACGTCGCCTCGTCGTCCCGGTTTCCTGCCAGGCGGTCGCCGCTGATGAGCTCTTCGAAGACTGGATGCTCCGAGACGCCCAGGGTCTCCAGGGGCATGACGAGCTCCGCCAGGTCGTCGGTGACGTTGTGAACCGCCAGAACCCACTCCTTCTCTCCTTCCTCGTTTACCACCGGTCCTCGAAGGAGTGCAAAGAGGGCCGAGTTGGTCTCGAGGACCCGCTGGGGAGAGTCTGGCCTGAACGCCTGACTCTTTGATCTCGCCTCCAGGAGCGCCTTATACCCCTCGAAGACGTGGTAGCGAAGACTACCCTCATCGTGGAGCTCGTCCACAGTCTTGTCGTAGTCGAGCTTCTTGCGATTGATTGCGCGGTTGACGCCGCTCTTCTGAACGCCCTCCTCCCAGTTCGTGGATCCGAGAAGACTGTGCACGTAGATCGCCGGGAGCCCCGCCAGGGCGAGCATGATCGCCTGGGAGACGAGAAAGGTCCGGGAGCGCTGCGTTTCCGGGAGTACGGGATTGACGATGGCGGAGAGATAGTTGACGTTCATCTCGTAAGGGATATCGCCTTTTGGCGTCGCTTTGTAGGAGACCCGGCCGCCCCGTTCCTTGACCCGCTCGATCATCGCCTCTATTTCCGAGTCCGGCAGGATACCCTGGGCCGGCAGCAGCCCCACTCCGTCGTGGGAGGCGCAGAAGTTGAAAAAGCTGCGATCCCTTTGCTCCACAGGGAGGGTACTCGCCCACTGCTGGAGATAGGTTGCGTCCTCCCGAATGAGGGCATGCAGGGTCAGGGGAGGGAGCGAGAAGTTATAGACAAGGTGCGCCTCATCACCCTCCCCGAAGTAGCTGATGTTCTCCTTGTGCGGGACGTTTGTCTCGGTAATGATCATTACCCAGGGGGCGAGCTCTTCCAGGATCGCCCGCATCAGTTTTACCACCCGGTGAGTGTTCGGATGGTGAATACAGGGAGTGCCGATCTCTTTCCAGAGGTATGCGATAGCGTCGAGGCGAACGATCTGCGCGCCCCGCTCCACATAGCCGAGAAAGACGTCGAGCATCTCCTGCAGTACCTCGGGAGCCGAGAAGTTAAGGTCCACCTGATCCCGACTGAAGGTGGTCCACACCTCCTCGGGGCCGTGGGCGGTCTCAAAGGTGTGGGTCAGCGGCAGAGCTCGAGGACGAACCACTTCGGAGAGGTCGGTTCCGGGTGAGACGGTAATGAAGTATCGGGAGTAGGGCTCCTCATCCCGGAGAAAGCGCTTGAACCAGTCGCTCTCCTGGGAGCAGTGATTCAGAACCAGGTCCGCCATAAAGCGAAACTCCTCGGCGATCGCCTCTATTTCCGGCCAGCCCCCGAGATCGGGATTTACCTCCCGGTAGTCGATTATGCTAAAGCCGTCGTCCGAGGAGTAGGGACAAAACGGGAGAATGTGCACCCCCGTGACGAGCTCATCCAGCTCGTCTCGCAGAAAGCGGTGCAAATAGTGCAGAGGCGGGCCTTCCTCACCCCGTAAGGTGTCACCGTAGGTAATCATCACCACGTCCCGCTCGTTGAGAGGAAGCGAACCGGGCTCTTCCGGCGCGGTGGACGGTGGCTGCAATCGGCCGCGGTACCGGCTCATGAGCTCTTCAACAAGATCGAGAGCGTTGCTCTCATCCCCGTAGATCTCCGTTACAAGCGCCCGTATTCTCTGATTCATACCTATCACGATAGGCCAACCCCCGGGGGAAAGCAAGGTTATCACCACGGTGGTGCACACCCGGTGGTATTTGCAATACCGGCCAAATTCAGTAGCCTCGTGAGCACGATGAAGCTCTACATCTTCCACTACCATCTTCAGCCCGGCGGCGTCACCGGGGTCATAAAGAGCTCGGTGGAGGCCGCTCGAAAAGAGCTCTCCAACATCGACGAGGTCGTTCTTGTGACCGGGGACCTCTCCCACACCGAGGAGATGGTCGGAGCGCTTGGTGATGGTGTTCGCCTTCTGCACATGCCCGAGATCGGCTATCTCTCCCTCTCACAACTGAGCGAGCCCTCCGGGAGCACCTTGCCCGGGGAGCACCCGTCGCAGGAGAAGAAGGAGCAGACGCGTAAAACCGAAGCCGCTCGGTTGGCGAAACGCATCCGCAACCGGCTCCTGCAGGAGTGCGAGCCGGAGAGCTCCATCTGGTGGGTGCACAACTACCACTTGGGGAAGAACCCTCTGTTCACTGACGCCCTTTTGCGTCTCGCGGAGGAGCACAGGGAGATCCGCCTGCTCCTGCAGATTCACGACTTTCCCGAGGATGCACGATACGCCAATCTGCGCTATCTCAACCTCCTCCTCTCGGGTCGGGCCTATCCGATTGCGGGTAACATTCGATATGCCGCCATAAACAGCCGGGACCTTCGCCTCTTGCGACAGGCGGGTCTGCCGGAGGAGCACTCCTTTCTACTTCCAAACCCGATTGGACGCGCCACCCCGGCCGGGTCCGAGCAGAGGACGGAGTCAGCGGAGGTCCGGAAGCGTCTCAACCGCGCCTTCTCCCGTAAGTTTCCACTCTTCGACCCTGACTCCCCGATCGCACTCTATCCGGTGCGCACCATCCGAAGAAAGAACGTCATGGAAGCGGCACTCCTCGTCCACTCCCTGAGCCGTCCGGTCAATCTGGTGGTTACCCTCCCCGGGGTCTCTCAGCAGGAGAAGAACTACTCCGCCATGGTGGAGCACTCCTACAACGAAGGTACAATTCGAGGTCTCTGGGGGATCGGCAAGGAATTGGAGGGCGCCGGAGTCCGCTTCGAGGAGCTCCAGGGAGCGGCGGATCTCTTTATCTCCTCCTCCGTGCAGGAAGGGTTCGGGTTTCAGTACGTTGACTCTCTCCGGTGGGGAAAACCGCTGGTCGCCCGGGATCTGGCGGTGCTCGACGATCTGCGTCCCTTCCTCAGAGACGCCTACTTCTACGAGGGTGCCCTGGTACCCACCTCCACGGCCTCCCTCTCGGACGTCCGGCCCATGCTCAAGATGCAGTATCAGGAGCGCCTCGACCGGCTGGAGCAGACACTTCCGGGTCAGCTTGTTCGCCGCCTGCAGGGAGAGGTCGCGGAGATGCTCTCTAAGGAAACGATAGATTTCTCCTTTCTGATGCCGCAAATGCAGTACACCTACGTCAAGGACCTTCGGGACGGCGCCTTTCGGGCGGAGGTGGCGGCGCTCAATCACGAAACGCTCACAGCTCTCGAGGCTGATCTGGAAAGGGGAGAGCAGCGGGACTCCGCCGAAGCCCTCGAGAAGGTAGAGCAGCGCTTCGGGTTTCCGGCGTATGGAGAGCGGCTCCGGGAGATCATGGACTCCTTTGAGGCACAGGGCAGCGCCGGGAAGCAAGAGGCCAGAGATGAGGCAAAGGGCCACAAAGACCCGATCCAGGACGCCCTGACGGAGGAGTTCGCGACGATTGATCAGCTCAGGTTGCTCTTCGGGTAGTCGGATTACCCCGTGACAAAGTGGTTCTTCCGCACTCTTTGTCCGGGTTTCTCGGGCGTGGGCCGACTATTGTGACGCACGTCACATATAATCACACAGAGGGTGCGTTCGCTTGCGTGAGGGCGCAAAACCGGGTATAGTGAGGGAACAAAATCTCCCAAACACCCCGATCCGAGCCTCACCCGAACGACGGGTAGAGACTCGGAAATCTACTGTTACGAGGACGCATATGCCTAAAAGGATGATTAACATCGACGGTAACGAGGCGACCAGTAATATTGCCTACGCTTTTAGCGAGGTCGCCGCGATTTACCCGATTACTCCCTCCTCCCCTATGGGTGAGAAGGCTGACTCCTGGGCCGCTGAGGGAAAGAAGAACCTCTTCGGACAGGAGCTGCAGGTCATCGAGATGCAGTCGGAGGCCGGCGCTGCTGGCGCAGTGCACGGATCGCTCTCCGGCGGCGCAATGACCACTACCTACACCGCCAGCCAGGGTCTTCTGCTGATGATCCCGAACATGTACAAGATTGCCGGCGAGATGCTGCCGACGGTCTTTCATGTCTCCGCGCGATCCATCGCCGCTCAGTCCCTTTCGATCTTCGGAGATCACTCGGACGTTATGAGTGTGCGTATGACCGGCTTCGGCCTGATTTCCTCGGCTAATCCCCAGGAAGCTCAGGACCTGGCAGCCATTGCCCATCTCTCCACTCTCGAGGCGAAGATCCCCTTTGTCCACTTCTTTGACGGATTCAGGACCTCTCACACGATCAAGAAGATCGAAGCCCTGGAGTACGAGACGCTGCAGGAAATGATCGACACGAAGTATGTCGAAGAGTTTCGTGCGAACGGGCTCAATCCTGAGAGACCGCGAACCAAGACCGGTGCACAGAACCCGGACGTCTACTTCCAGGGTCGTGAGACCGTCAACAAGTACTACGGCGCCGCTCCGGCAGTGGTCAAGAAGTACATGGAGATGTTCGAGAAGAAGACCGGCCGAAAGTACGAGCTCTTCCAGTACGTTGGTGACCCCAACGCGGAGAAAGTGGTCATCGCCATGGGAAGTAGCGTTGACACCATCGACGAGACGGTTCGTTATCTCAATAAGAAGGGCGAGAAGGTTGGTGCCATTAAGGTCCGCCTCTACCGGCCCTGGTCGATGGAGGACTTCCTCGCGGCGATTCCCAAGAGCTGCAAGAAGATCGCTGTTCTCGATCGCACTAAGGAGCCCGGCGCTCCCGGGGAGCCCCTATTCATGGACGTATCCCACGCGCTGCGCGACACGGACATCACGGTGATCGGCGGTCGATACGGCCTCTCCTCCAAGGAGTTCACCCCGTCCATGGTCAAGGCGGTCTACGACCACCTCGACGGAAAGGCGTTCCACGACTTCACTGTTGGCATCGAAGACGATGTGACCAAGAAGTCCATCGAGATCAAGGAACTCATCGACACCGAGCCCGAGAGCGCCACCCGGTGTAAGTTCTGGGGATACGGTTCCGACGGCACGGTTAGTGCCAACAAGAACTCCATCAAGATTATTGGTGAAGAAACGGACCTCTTCGTACAGGCGTACTTCCAGTACGACTCCCGGAAGTCCGGCGGATACACCGTCAGCCATCTCCGCTTTGCTGAGGAGCCGATCCAGTCGGAGTACCTCCTCACCAACTGCGACTTCATCGCCCTCCACCGGCCGCAGTACATCGGTCGCTACGACATCCTCGAGGGTATCATTGAGGGAGGAACCTTCCTTATCAACTCCAACGAGGAGCCGGAGAACGTCTTCAAGACCTTCACCAAGGAGATGCAGAAGACCATCATCGACAAGAAGGTGAAAGTCTACACCATTGACGGCTTCAAGATCGCAAAGGATGCGGGCCTCGGTAACCGTATTAGCACGGTTATGCAGACCGCCTTCTTCAAGCTGGCGAACATCATCGACCCCGACGAGGCGGTTTCGATGATCAAGAAGTACGTGAAGAAGCAGTTCCAGTCCAAGGGACAGGAAATCGTCGATATGAACTGGAAGGCCATCGACATGGCTATCGACGCCCTCAAAGAGGTCCCAGTTCCCTCCAAGGTTCCGGCGGAAGCAGCAGAAATCCAGCAGCTCGTACCTGCGGACTCCAGCGAATTCGCAAAGAAGGTTATCGATCCTACCATGCGCCTCAAGGGCGATACGATTCCGGTATCCGCCATGCCTATCGACGGCAGCGTGCCTGTGAGCACGAACCGACTGGAGAAGGACAACAAGCCCGGCGCTCTTCCGATCAAGTGGGCCAAAAAGGTCCCGGCGGTGGAGGCTCTCGACAACGTGCAGTGGGATGAGCCCTACTTCGAGTACCCCTCCAGCTGCATGGGCTGCGGTGAGGTCCAGTACATCTACCTCGCAACCCAGCTCTTTGGTAAGCGGATGATGATCGCCAATGCCACCGGCTGTAGCTCAATCTACGGCGGTACCTTCCCCACTACTCCCTACGCTGCGGATTCCACCGGTCGCGGACCCACCTGGGCGAACAGCCTCTTCGAGGACAACGCCGAGTACGGATTTGGCATGCGACTCGCTGTGGACGCCAACCGGGGACAACTCAAGAACAACGTCGAGCAACTCCTGGAGAAGGGCGTAGGCGGAGAACTAGCTGCGGCCCTGCGAAAGAACATCGACCTTTGGAAGG
The DNA here is from genome assembly GCA_964478055.1 of uncultured Spirochaetaceae bacterium. Lineage (GTDB taxonomy): Bacteria > Spirochaetota > Spirochaetia > DSM-27196 > Alkalispirochaetaceae > CAYZHV01. The sequence goes on from CAYZHV010000102.1 coordinate 6,988, forward strand.
ACACTTCCAAGAAGGCGATGGACGCCGCGGAGGAGACCAAGAAGCTCCTGCCCAAGGCGCAGAAAGAAGCGACTGCCGAGACGAAGCCGATTATTAACAAGATTGTTGAGCTTCAGGACTACTTCGTAGACAAATCGGTATGGGCTTTCGGTGGTGACGGTTGGGCCTACGACATCGGCTATGGTGGTCTCGACCACGTCATGGCGAGCGGCAAGAACATTAACGTTCTCGTCCTCGACACCGAGGTATACTCCAACACCGGTGGTCAGTCCTCCAAGGCTACGCCTCGAGGTGCGATCGCCAAGTTTGCCGCCTCCGGTAAGAAAACCGGTAAGAAGAACCTCGGTCTCATGATGACCACCTACGGCAACGTCTACGTCGCCCAGGTCAACGTCGGCATGAACCGGGAGCAGGTCGCCCAGGCGATCGTTGAGGCTGAGCAGTACGATGGACCGTCCATCGTCATCGCCTACAGCCCCTGTATCGCCCACGGATACGACCTCAAGTTCTCCATGAAGCAGATGAAGAACGCCGGACAGTCCGGTTACTGGCCGCTCTACCGGTACAACCCGGCCAACCGAATGGTTGGAGAGAACCCCTTCACCTGGGACTCCGAAGAGCCGAGCATCGACTTCAAGGAGTACACCAAGGGCGAGATTCGCTACCGCGCACTCGAGCTCTCCCAGCCTGAGGAGGCGGAGCGACTCCAGAAGCTTGCAGAAGAGGACAACCAGCGACGCCGGGAGGACCTCAAGAAGCTTCAGAAAGAGGACTAAACCGCCGGAGCTGGCGTAGGCTTCCGCTCACGTCAGCATTGCTAAGAAGACAAGAAGGCCCCGGGGCAAATGCCTCGGGGCCTTTCCTTTGGTAAGGTAGTAATCAATTAGCTGACAGAGTCCGCCACCGCACCCCGGGGCCCGGTTCCTTTGGCATGAGATAGCTCAGGAAAACGCAAGGAGAAGACGCTGCCCTCGCGGGGCCGGCTCCGTACGGAGATTTCTCCCCCGTGAGCCTCCATAATGTCCCTGCACAGTGGCAGCCCGAGGCCCGTACCCGGTTCGCCTTCGGTTCCGAGAGTGGTCGTCTTCTTCTCCTTTCGGAAAAGCTCCGGTAGAAGCTCCTCGGAGATTCCAATCCCGGTGTCGACTACTTCGAGACAGCCGTGATCCCCTCGACGCACGGTTATCACATCGCCGGATTCGCAGAACTTGACCGCGTTGGATAGGAGGTTAAAAAGCACCTCGCGAAAGAGAGCCAGGTCCGCCTCCACCACCTCTCCCGGCGGAAACTCGTTTCTGAACTCGATGCCCTTCTCATTGAGACGCTGATCGAGGCTGAGGCGCACCTGGTTCGCAATGAACCGCGGCTCCACAGCTTCTTTGTTGATTTCGATGGAGCCCGACTGGAGTCTGTGAAGGTTGAGAAGCTGTGTCGTCATCTCCAGGAGCACCGCGACGGAACTCTTGAGATCCTTGTAGACGCTCCGTCGGTCCATTCCCGGCAGGTCACCGTCGGACTCTTCGAGGAGCTCGAGCATGGAAAAGATGCTGCTCAGGGGAGACTTGAGGTCGTGAGAAATCATCGAAAGAAAGGTGTCCTTGATTCGATTCGCGTTCTCCGCCTGCCGCCGCTCCCGCTCGAGGATGCGCTCATTCTCCTTCTGCTGGCTTATGTCGTGGAGAATCACAAGAAAGTGAGGCTGCTCATCGAGCTCGACCACGGAGACCGTCACCTCCACCGGGCGGTAGCTACCCCCGGAGCAGCGCTGCAGCCACTCGAATCGGGTAACACCCTGACGGCGGGCAGCAAGAGCGTGCCGGCGGAGCAGTCCCTCCGTCGCCTCGTCCAGGGCTTCCCATCGGGAGAGAATGTCGAATACACCGTCGCCCACTATCTTCGGGTCCGCGTCCAGGCCGAGGAACTCTCGAGCGCTGCCGTTGTAGGCGAGGACCTTCTCCCCCTCCAGGAGGACGATCGCATCAGGAGACGCGTCCAGGAGACGGCGGAATCGCGCTTCCGCCCGTCTGGCCCGCTTCACCTCACCGGTGAGCTCCCGCTCCTTGCGACGCAATTCCAGCTGCGTCATCGCCTGGGAGGCAAGCACTTTTAGGGTCCCCACCTCTTCTTGGCTCAGATCCCGAGGCTCATAGTCGATGACGCAAAAGGTACCAATGGCCTCTCCGGTGCTGGCGATCAACGGGACACCGAGATAGAAGCGCAGATACGGCTCTCCCGCCACCATCGGATGATCCGCGAAGCGGGGATCCTCTCTTGCATCCGGAATCAGGAGGGGCTTTCCCGTGGAGATTACGTTACTGCAAAAGGTCTGCCGCCGCTCCGCCTTGTATGAGTCGATACCCCGGGCAGCCTGAACGACCTGCTCATCCCGGCGCATAAAGGCGATAAAGGCGCCGGGCATCCCTAGGAGCGTCGCCGCCAGGCCGGTGAGCTCGTCAAACTGCTCCTTTGCCTCCGCAACCACTTCCTCGTAGACGGAGAGCACTTCGAGACGTCTTTCTTCGTTATTGGGATACGTAAGTTCAAACATAGCCACTCGCCCGAGGGCCCCGCTACCTTACACCTAGTTTGAACTGTTCATCTACCCGGTAGCATCGTCAAAGCCATATATTCCTAGATCAAGGAGGCAAAATGACACCAACAGAGAGCCAGAAAACAATCCATCCGCTTCTAAGAATGCTCTCGCCATGGGCGCTGTTGCTTTCACTGTTTCTCGCCGCCGGCGTCGCCGTCGCCCAGAATAGTGACCTCGATCTCCGGGAGGCAAACGTTACCGCGGTGAGCGTGAGCCGAAGCGGCGAAAGCTATCGGTTCGACGTGACCCTAATCCACGATGATGAGGGCGAACCGGGATATGCGGATTGGTGGCAGGTAGAAACCCTCGGGGGAAGACAGCTCGGGCGGCGAACGCTGCTCCACCCACACGGCACCAGGGAGTTTACCCGTTCCGAGACGATTCGCATTCCGTCCGACCTAGAGCGCGTGGTTGTCCGTGGACATGATCAGACCCACGGGTACGGCGGCCAGGCGATGATAGTCAACGTCAAAACCGGTGAGCTCGAGGTGATCGACCAGGGTCCGGAACCGCAGGATATGAGCAACCGCTAGGCGGAACGGGCCGCGCCCTTTCTTCACCTCTCTACCGTGCCTACCTCGATCTCGACCCTCCGATTCTGCGCCTGCTCGCCTCGGTCCCGGGTCACCGGATCCGTGGAGCCCTCCCAGGCGACGACCGCCTCGGTCTCCGGATCCCATCCCGCTTGCCGGAGGAACTGATAGACGTTCTCCGCCCGACCGCGGCTTATCTCGAGGCGCCCCTCCTCGGTACCAAAGAGGGCCGTGTGTCCCACTACTCGCACTCTTGCCTCAGGCATCTCCCGGAGAAAACGTGCTATCTCCCGTAGCTCGTCCCTGGCACTTTCCGTTAGCTCCGTCTGATCCGGCTCGAAGTAGAGAACATATTCTCGCTCCGGCGGCGGCTCCCGGTCGATTACCCGTTCCTCTTCTCTTTCTTCAGGAGGGGAGACCTGCGGCGCCGCTTCCTCCTCTGCCGAACCCGCCTCGTCACCAGATTCCGCCGGTGAATCAGCCGGTTCTCCCGTCTCCACACGCTCCTGGCGCTCTACGGTTATCGTCTCGGCAGACCGCTCCTCAGACTCCGCGACACCCTCAGTAAGCCACCAGAGCCCGGCGCCCAAGAGAAGGAGCGCAACTGCCACTATCGGCCAGAATATTCGCCGCCGTTCCCGAGGGAGGGAGAGAGAGACCTCGCCCTGTCGCCGCCCTTCCACCGACAGTGTCAACCGCGCCCGCCGGCGGCCGTCGTAGGACCCCTCGAGGCTGATTTGGGTGCGACCGGCGGAGCGTGCTGGAAGGTCCTTCAAGTAAAAGGTGTGCAGCCGGTTCAGTACCTTAGGGGCTTCTCCTTTCTTTCGTTCAATCAGAACGACTTCTACCACCGCCTCCCGCTGGCCCTCCTGCAATGTAACGAGATGTCGGGCGTGGTGGTTTGGCCTGTCCAGTCTGAGAAGTCCGGCGTAATCAATCCGTGGGTGCTGTACCTGGACGGCAACGTATCGGCGCATAAGGGCTTACACCATTCTAACCGCTATCGCCGCTCCCGTCTTGAAACGGCAGCAGGCATGAAGTATCGTAAAGACCACACTTCGAAGCTATGAACAACGAGCTACTCAAGCAAATCGACCCGATTCGCCACGTCAGCGCCCTCGGCTTCTTCTCGCAACGACCCGTGGAAGCGTCCGTGAAGCATGGCGGCGCTCTCGCCCTGATCGGCACAAGCGATGAGCGCTGGGCGTATCTCGTTGTGACGAAGGAATCGTCTCTCGAGGGCCTCCTCCCAAAGCTGTGGGAAGCCGAAGGAATCCGGGCGTTTGCCACCGTCGAGGATTGGATGGTTCCCCAGCTCCGCCGACTCGGCACACTGGACACCGCTCTGCGCTGCATTCGATATGTGCTTCATCCGGAGACTCCCTTGCACCCGAAAAGCGGGTTCCGCGTACGGCCTCTCACGGCGACGGATGCTCGCACTATTTGCGCCCACTCGGACTATCACGAGTACATATCAGAAGCCTACATCGAAGAGGTCATCGAGAAAGGGTTCTCCGGCGGGATTGAGTCGGAGGGCGAACTCGTTGCCTGGGCCACGACCCATGATGATCTCGCCATTGGCAATCTCCACGTCTTACCCCATCATCGGCGACAAGGGTACGCCGCGGCCCTCGTGTCCCACCTGGCCGAAGAGGTCCGGCGTCTCGGCCATCTTCCAGTAATGAATATCGAGCCGTCCAATCGCGCCTCTCGCGCTATGGCCGAGCGTCTCGGTTTCGAGGAGGAGCGGCCGGTGAACTGGCTGAAGTTTGTTCCCTGAAGGAGTGCGTCCCAAGATGAGTGAAGACCTCTTTGCTGCAGTCGAGAAATACGTCACTGAGCGATTCGTTCCGGAGGACTCGGTCCTGAAAGTAGCACTCCGCTCCATGAGAGAGGCGGGGATGCCGGAGATCAATGTCACACCGAATCAGGGAAAGCTCCTCCACCTTCTCGCTCGGCTCGGCGGAGCGAAGCGAATTCTCGAAATAGGAACCCTCGGTGGGTACAGCACAATCTGGCTCGCCAGAGCCCTTCCGGAAGAGGGGCGTCTCATCTCTCTGGAGCTCGACCCGGACTACGCCGAGGTCGCCCGTGAGAACATCCGCGCCGCCGGCCTATCCGAGAAGGTGAGCATTCGAACCGGCCCAGCCCTCGCGTCCCTGCGAGAGATGATCGATCAGGGTGAGGAGCCCTTTGACTTCATCTTTATCGACGCGGACAAACCGCTATACCTACAGTACTTTCAGTTTTCTTTCAGCCTCTCACATCCCGGGACCCTGATCGTGGCTGACAACGTTGTCCGAGAGGGAAAGGTACTGGAACGAGAACCCTCGGACGAAAAAGTCGAAGGCGTCCAGCGCCTCCTCGACTACCTTACCACCACCGATCAGGCGACAACGACGGTACTGCAAACCGTTGGGGAAAAGGGGCACGACGGCATGGTGCTTTCGATAGTGAATTGAACGCTCGCAGCCACGCGGTTGCCTCGAGAGCGAGTAGTCCCTGTCCATGGATCTCAAGTACTATTGGCCTCAGGGGTGACGAGACAGAGTGACTCCCCTGCTGGCACCGGAACCCCTGCCGATTCCGCCAGTTCTGGAAAGCCGGTTAAATGCGGCAGGGGAGCGGGTAGAGCTCATCCTGGAGTTCCCGGAATACACCGGCGTCTTCATGTACCACTGTCATCTTCTTGAACATGAGGACAACGGCATGATGGGGCAGTACCAGGTGCTACGTTAACAACCTACCCCCAACTTGCTCACGCAAGTAGCTATCGGGCGACGGGTTCCAGCCCGCTGACATGCTACCGCTGTTCGGGGACGAACAGCTAGCGCGGACGCAACACTCGAACAACCGCGTCGGTCGCCCACGTCGCCAGCTGTTTCTCAAATCAGAAACAGCTCGCCCTTCCGCTACTCGCCTTCGGCGACTAGCTTGCGGGTACCAGACAAAA
>CAYZHV010000103.1:0-8224 GCA_964478055.1 uncultured Spirochaetaceae bacterium
CCCGAGACCCGCTATCTCCGGGAGACTTTCCGCCTGCTGCTCAGCTGTAAAATCCTCTCCCCAACGGGAGATCATGTAGGCCGGAGATACGCCGAACTTCATCCTCGCATCCAGAATCTTGTATACAATATTTGTAACACAATATGAATCGGCTGTCAAACAACGATTCCCTTTGACACCGGGGAGTGAGGGGCCTATACTAGTTTTTTGTATACAATATCTTTTCTTGGAGCTGTAGTGAAGAAGGAGCGAGTAATTCTTCTGGTTGCTCCCGTCGCTCATGAGGGAGCGCCACTTCCTGAAGGAACCGAGAACCCTCTGCTCCCTGAGTCTGTCGCCGAGGAGACAATGCGCGCCTGGAATGCCGGAGCCGCCATTGTTCACCACCACGTCCGGGATAGGCAAGGGCGTCTAACCTTCGACCTCTTCAACTATTCTCGGACACTTGATCTAGTTCGGGCGCAGTCGGATATCATTCTCAACGTATCCACCGGGGGGCTTTCGTCCCTGACTCTCGAAGAGCGGTGTGTTGGTCTCGATGAGCCACGGGTGGAAATGGCGAGCCTAAACATGGGCTCCATAAACTTTGGTGAATCGGTATACGTCAACACGCTCCCGGACATACGGTTCTGGGCGGCGAGGATGAAAGAGAAGGGCGTGGTCCCGGAGCTCGAGATCTTCGACCTGGCGATGATAAACGTCGCCGAGGAGCTCGCCGGGGAGGGCGTTCTCGATCGTCCTTTGCACTTCAACATCTGCATGGGCTTTCCCTCAACCTTGCCCGCCAGGGGTCGGGAGCTCTCCACGGTTTCGTCGCTCCTGCCGCCGGGGGCTGAGTGGGGTGTGGCCCAGGCGGGGATGGACTCTCTCTCCCTCATGGCCTGCGCTTTCGAGCTCGGAGCCCGGATTCTGCGGGTCGGCTTCGAGGACGGCGGTTTCCTGCGGCCCGGGGTGCCGGCGCGCAGCAATGGCGAGCTCGTGGAAGCTCTCGCGCAGATGGTGCGGTCCTTGGGCGGCGAGATCGCCTCCCCGAAAGAGGCAAGAGAGCTCCTCGGTCTGGAGCAGCTCTCTTGATAGACGAGACCCAAATGAGGACACTACCCGGACAATGACGTACAAAGTTGACTACGAGGATCTTTCACAGCAGGTGTACCGGACGCTCAAGGAGATGATCCTCACCGGCCGACTCAGCTCAGGCGAAAAACTTCGGCAGGACTCCCTGGCTGAGGAGCTGGGCGTCTCTCGTACCCCTCTCTTGAGCGCCTTTAGCAAGCTGGAGCGGGAAATGCTTGTTGAAATAGTCCCCAGGAGGGGTGCCTTTGTCAAAAAGTACAGCTATGAGGAGCTCCTACACGTATACGACATCCGTGTGCGTCTGGAACCCCTTGGTGCTGCGGAGGCAGCCACTCACGGACGCCGGGAGGCGGTGGCGGACCTACGGGAGCACTGCACACTCTTCAAGCAGGTGGTAGAAGAAGAGGACGTGGCTCGTATCAAGGAAGAGGATTACGCCTTTCATATGCGCATCATGGCGATGAGCGGGAATGAGCTCCTTTATAACATAATCTCGAGCCACAACATCATTGTCGTTGCCAACACCATGGGGCTACTCAAGGACCCCCACATCAGCGCCGAGGAGCACGGAAGGATTTGTGATGCCATTGAGAAGGGTGACGCCGTGGCCGCGGAGCGACACATGTATGACCACGTGGCCCACTCCCGCCGAAGACTTGCGGAGATGATGGAGCAATCAGCGGAGGGGTAAGCACGGATGATCGAGAACAAGATTCTTGCGCAGCACGTCTATGAGCGCATTAGACAGATGATCGGTGACGGCGCCCTGACCCCGGGGCAACGAATCAACCGCAAGGAGCTCGAGGAGGCTCTCGGCGTAAGCCAGACTCCCATAAACGACGCTCTGAGCCGCCTTGCGGGAGAACGGTTCATCGAGCAGGAGTCCCGGCGGGGCTATTACGTTAAGCGTATTAGCGCTGAGGAGATGATTCAGCTCTTTGAGTATCGCGCGGCCACGGAAGGTATGGCCGCGAGGCTTTGCGCGGAGAGCGCATCAAAAGAGGACCGGGAAGGGCTTCGGGCATACTTCGGAGACTTTCGCCTGCCCATTCCGGAGAGTAGCCGCTCGGAGTACCGGCAACGAGACACTGCTTTTCATCGTCGGATTCTCGAGCTCTGTGGAAATCCGATGCTCGCCGAGATGAATGAGGCCCACGGTTACATGATGAAGTCCTATCAGAAGGGGCTCGTCCGCGATCCTAACCAGACCCTGCAGGAGCACACCGACATTGTTGAGGCGATTATCGCCGGAGCTGCCGAGGAGGCGCAGGGAGCCATGAGCCATCACCTGCTCCGAACTCGGGATGTTCTGATCCAGCACGAGCAAGAGAGAGAGTAATAATCTGGCGAAATCTTCTACTTGACAACGGGGGATTCTGTGATACGCTATTTTGTATACAATATAAGAAATATTGTACAAGGAAACCTTTCAAGGAGGGTGCTATGAAAAAGTTGTTAGTAGTGTTGCTCCTGGCGTTCTTTGTCGTGAGCTTTGCCGCGGCGGAGGGTCAGCAGGAGTACCCGGCTCGAGACATCACCGACATAGTCGTCTGGGGCGCTGGTGGAGGCACGGACGTCTGCAATCGAGTTATCATGGGAGAGATGTCTGAGATCCTTGGCGTGAACATAAACGTTACTAACGTTACCGGTGGTAGTGCCGGCTCGGTGGGTTTGGCAACCGCCTATTCCAGAGAGCCCGACGGCTATACGCTCTGCGGCCTTTCGGAGTCAAACACCACCACGGCGGTCATGGTTGAGGACTGGGACAACACCGTGGACGTCTGGGACTTCTTCATCGTCGGAGGCTCTCCGGAGGTCGTAAGCGTGACTCCCGATCTTCCCTACGAGAGCATCAAGGAGCTCGTGGACGCCGCCAAAGAAGAGCCGGGCGCGATTCGGGCAGGTGCCAGTGGGGCGGGCTCCATTCACCACGTGAACCTGCTCGCCTTCGAGAACGCCACCGGTGCGGACTTCGAGTTTATCCCCTATGACGGCTCGGCCCCTGCGCAAAACGCGGCGATGACCGGTGAGGTGCAGCTGGTGATTACCTCTGCCGCCGAGCAGGCGCAGCTCATCCGAGCAGGTAAACTCCGACCTCTGGCGGTGCTCGTTGAAGACGCTTTCTCTATTGATGGCGAGTCAATTCCTTCCGCTTTTGATGAGATTCCTGAGCTTACCGAGACCCTACCGATCAGCCAGGCCATCGGTTTCGCTGTCCGGGCTGACGCTCCGGATACGGTGAAGGAAGTACTTCGGGATGCTTTTGAGGAAGCGATGGCAACCGACACGCTCGAGGAGTTTGGTCAGGAGCAGTTCTACGTACTCTCCGGAGCAACTGGAGCGGAGGCCCTGGAAATCATGCAGGGACTGCAGTCCAAGCTCTCCTGGGCTCTCGCGGACAACGGCCTTGCTGTTGAAGACCCCGCCGAGATTGGGATACCTCGACCTTAGCCTACTCACTTCCTGCAGACGCGGCGCGAGGGGAGCTTCTCGCGCCGCGTTTTTCCCTAGCTTAGACTCTATGCCGGAGGCACGCGCAGACTCATGATGGAAACAAAGAAGCTTCGAAAGGCTGACTTCTACACAAGCATTCTTCTTATTCTGTTCGGTCTTTGGGTTCTCTTCGAAGCTGTCCAAATGCCGATGAAAGGAACCTATGGAGGAGTAAAGAACGCCTGGTACGTATCCCCGGCGCTTCTTCCGCTCATCATAGGCGGCTTCGTGGTGATCCTCGGCGTCACGCTGCTGGTCTTTTCCATCCGTCAGGGTGGCGCAGCGGACGCGATTGCGAGCGCGAGAAAGATCTCCTTCCACCTGAGCCCCGCAAATCAGCGGTTTCTCGCCATCGTTATCGCCTTCGTCGCCCTGGTGTATCTCTACATACCGCGAGTCGACTTCTTCCTGTCGATATGGCTCTTTCTGAGCTACTTCACGATCAGCTTCTACTACGACGAGCAGAGTCTACTCCTCAAGCTCACGGTACTGTACACGGCGGTAGCGGTGGTGTTTCTGGTTCTCTTCGGCACGGGAGTCGCTGACGTTCTGAACAGCGCCTTTACCTACAGTACCGATGTGGTGGCCCTGGTGGCCGCTATCGTTATCAACGTCTACGCCTACGTCCTCGGGCGCAAGGACCCCGAAATGAGAAAACGCTTTCGCCTCGCGTTCGCCCTCGGGCTGATCGTGCCGCTCGTTCTCATTCCGGTTTTTCGGTTCGCCCTCCTGGTCCCCTTCCCCGTGGAAGGGGGGATCGTTGATCTCATGGGTCTCATCTACTTTTCACTGAGGTAATAGAATGGGAGCACTCGAATCACTTGGACTGTTTTTCTCGAACTTTGGAGAGCTCGTCGTCCAACCGGCCAACGTGCTTATGCTATTCGGCTCGGTTATTCTGGGCATTATCTTCGGAGCGACCCCGGGGCTCACGGCGACTCTCGGGGTGGCCCTGCTAACGACCCTCACTTACGGGATGAACCAGGGGACCGCAATGATCGCGCTCCTCGGAATCTACGTTGGGGGCGTTTACGGGGGCTCTTACTCCTCCATTCTTATAAACATTCCCGGCACCGCCGCCGCGGCGGCGACGGCTCTGGATGGCTATCCCTTGGCCAAGCAGGGAAAGGGCGGTGTAGCACTGGGCTTGACCACGACGGCTTCCGCGATCGGGACCTTCGTGGGCATGCTATTTGTGGTTAGTATGTCCCCGATTATCTCTTCCTTGGCGCTGCAATTCACCTCTTTCGAGTTTTTCCTTCTCGCATTTTTCGGAATCATTATTAGCGGAACCCTTACCAGTCCAGACGTGGCGTACAAAGGGTGGATCGCGGGCTTTCTCGGACTCTTTCTCGCGGTGATAGGCCGGGAGTCGTTGCAGTTCTACGCCCGTTTTACCTTTGGCTTCTCCCAGCTCGAGGGGGGCATTGAGGTCGTTCCGGTGCTCATCGGCGCCTTTGGCATCCCGCAGATTATCCAGGTGCTGAAGGATAAGTTCCGGCCGAAGGAGATGGAGACCTTTGAGCGGATTCTTCCGGAGTTTCGCACCATAGCCAAGCACGGTCGGCACATACTGCGTTCCGCCCTCATTGGTGTCGGAATTGGTGCCGTTCCCGGCATTGGCGAGGACATCGCCGGCTGGGTGAGCTACGGTGCCGCTAAGAACTCCTCTAAGACGCCGGAGAAGTTTGGTCACGGATCATACGAGGCTGTTATATCCACGGAGACGGCCAACAACGCCTGCATCGGTGGCGCGCTGATCCCGCTTCTCAGTCTCGGCGTTCCCGGAAGTCCCCCGGCGGCGATGCTCCTGGGAGCCCTCATGCTCCACGGCATAGCTCCGGGTCCGATGCTCCGTATCGACAGTCCCGGCTTCATCGAGCAGATGACCGCCATTCTTCTCCTTGCTTCCATCGCAATGTGGATTGCGGGGATGCTCCTGGCAAAGCAGGTGGTCAAGGTGCTGAAGATTCCGCCAGCCCTCTTCATGCCGATCATCGGTGTGCTCATGGTAATCGGTAGCTACGCCCTGGGCACCAAGGTGATCAATCTCTACCTGATGCTGCCGATCGGAATAATCGCCTACTTCCTGACCGAAATGGGCTATCCCATTGCGCCCCTGGTCATAGGTGTCATACTCGGTCCCATGGCGGACTCCAACCTCCGCCGGGCACTAATGGTGTCTCAGGGCAGCTTTGCGCCTATCTTTACCCGACCGGTGGCACTGATTCTCTTTCTCGTTATCGTCCTGACCGTGCTGAGTCAGTTTCCCTTCTACAAGCGATTCATGCGAAACTTGAAGGATCGACTGTTTAGAAGGCGACGAGAGAGCCAGTAGAAGAAAGGAGCACTGATGAAGATCGTATTCCTCGACGAATCAACAATTACCCTCGACGACGATATGGATTTTGCGAACGTCCGGGATCTGGGGAGCTTTCAGACCTACAACCTCACCACACCAGAGCAGATGCCCGAGCGTGCTGGGGACGCGGAGGTGGTGATCGCAAACAAGGCCCTCCTCCAACGGGAGACCCTGGAAAAGCTGAGGAAGCTACAGCACATAGCGGTTATCGCAACGGGTTACAACAACGTAGATACTAAAGCAGCCCGGGAGCTCGGCGTTTCCGTTTCGAACGTCTCCGGCTACGGCCGATACACCGTCCCTCAACACACCTTCGCCCTTATTCTAAACCTCGCAGGCAAGGTAATGGAGTACTCTCGAGACGTTCAGAACGGCGACTGGGAGGCTCAAGATAGCTTTACCCTCATGCGGTACCACACCTTTGAGCTCCAGGGAAAAACCATCGGTATAGTTGGATTCGGGGCGATCGGGCGCGGTACCGCGGCGATCGCCGAGGGTTTCGGCATGCGGGTCCTGGTACACGACGCCTTTGACTTCGAGCACCCGACCTACGAGAACAGCTCGGTGGAGAAGCTCGTGGAGGAGTCGGATATTCTCACTGTTCACTGTCCGCTGACAGAGCAAACTCGGGACCTCCTCGGGAAGAGGGAGCTCAAGAAAATGAAGCGCTCCGCCTTTATCATCAACACCGCCCGAGGAGGCATCGTCAACGAGGAGGCTCTGCTCGAGGCCCTCGAAACCGGTGAAATCGCCGGCGCCGGCCTCGATACCCTCACCCAAGAGCCTCCCCGAAAGCATCCGCTTCTCTATCGCAAGGATCTCAACTTGATCGTGACGCCCCATTGCGCCTGGTCCGCCAAGGAGGCTCGGCAGCGCCTCATAGACGAGGTGGCGGAGAACATCAAGGCGTTTCAGGCCGGGCGGGAGCGAAATATCGTCAACTGAGGAGGGAAGAATGAAGTATCGCTACCTTGGCTCTTCTGGACTGCTCATGTCCCGGATCACCCTGGGAACCATGACCTTTGGCGCTGCGGACTGGGGATGTGACGAAAAGACCTCCCATCAGATTCTCAAACGATTTGTGGACGCCGGGGGCAACAGCATAGACATTGCCGACGTCTACGCCGGGGGAAAATCCGAGGAGATCGTCGGGCGATTCTTGTCCCAGGTCAATCGGGACGACCTGATTGTCGCGTCCAAGTTTTCCCTCCCTACCGGGGAAGCGCCAACTCGCTTCGGCGCCTCGAGAAAGAGGATTGTTACCGCCTGCGAGGAGAGCCTCAAGCGGCTCGGTACCGACTATATCGACCTTTACTACCTCCACGTCCCGGACCCGGTGACCCCGTACGAGGAGTGGCTTCGGGCACTGGACGATCTGGTACGGCAGGGCAAAATCCGCTACACCGGAAGCAGCAGTCTCTTCGGCTGGCAGCTCGCAAAAGCGCAAGGTGTCTCCGAGAGGCTCGGCCTTGAGCGTATGGTGGCGGGACAGTACATCTACAATCTGATACACCGTGAGCTCGAACGAGAAATCATTCCCGCCGCCATGGACGGGGGCATCGGTCTTACCTGCTTTAGCCCCCTTGGCGGCGGCCTCCTTACCGGCAAGTACAAAGGTAGCGAGAAGCCGGCAGACGGAACCCGGGCTGCCTACCGTACAAACGTGGACGGTCCTAGATTCTGGCACAAGAAGGGATTCGACACTGCCCGGATCGTCGAGGAGGTTTCAAGGGAGTTTGATATCCCGGCGGTAGACCTCGCCATAGCATGGCCCCTTGGTCGGCCCTTTGTGACCTCCGTCATAATCGGGGCGAGAAACCTCGAGCAGTTCCAGGCGAACATGACCGCCGCTGACTGGGATCTCCCTGCCGATGCCTGGAATGCCCTGGAGGAGCGCACCCGGCCGGAAGAGGAGTACATGACCTGGTACAACAAGTTCAACTACAGCCGCTTCTTCGAGACCTCCGAGTTCCACGACCCTTCCGTCGAGCTACTCTGATCCGTGACGCCCGGCCCCCGGTGGGGTAAGCTAAAGGTATGCAGGAGTTTACCGAACTGCCGGCCCGGGGCACTGCGCCCCGGGCGCCGGCGCGTGGCAGCTCGCAACGCGCCGCGCCGGAGCGTGGCACCACGGCGCGCTACCCGATACAGGATATGGTGATTCTCGCTTTCGGCGGTGGGGGAGGGCTTGCCCGCCCCTTTCTCACGGGGGCCGCGGCGAGCGGGGCCAGGATAGCGATCGTCGAGAAACCGCCGGAAACGGGGGCGGAGGGGGAGGCCGCGGCGGAGCCGCTC
>CAYZHV010000103.1:8234-12977 GCA_964478055.1 uncultured Spirochaetaceae bacterium
CCAGGGAGCTCGCGCAGGTCTCCGGCCACGCTGTCACCGTCCTCGGTGCGGATGTCACCGATGAGTCCGAGGTGGCCGAGGCCGTGGGAAGAATCGAGGAGCTCTACGGAAGGATCGACGTCGGCGTTGATTTCGCGGGCGTTGCTCATACCCCCTTTGACCTGCCTCAGATCGACCTATCCCGGTCCGCCGCGGAGTTTCGCAAGGTTCTCGAGATCAACCTCACCGGCGCCTATATCATCACCGCCGCCCTGGCCCGGGTAATGGTCCCCCGGCGGTCGGGACAGATCATTCATCTCTGCTCCAACGGGAGCCGAGTCTCTCTCTACGGCTCCTACGGCTACAACGCGAGCAAGCACGGCGTCGAGGGGCTCGTAAAGACCGCCGCCGCCCAGCTCGCCCCCCTCGGAGTGCGGGTCAACGCCATCGCTCCGGGAACCGTGGAGACCGACCTCAACAGATATACCCTCCTTCGCAACCGGGACGGAAGCTTCAAGCCGAGAGCCAAGAGCATTCTCGCCCATACCCCGACAAAGCGGTTTGCCACAGCCGAGGGGGTAGCGGTAACGCTCCTGGCAATGTGCATTCCCCAACCGCACCTCACGGGAAACGTGATCTTTGCTGACGACGGGTACAATATTGAAGGGCATTCCTGGCCCGAGGCAAACGAGGCGCTCTACGCTGATCGCTTGGAGGAGCTTCTCGCGGGTCTGGATGCGAGGTATCCGCGGGAGAAAGGGTAATGGCCGCCAGATTCTCCCCGTTTCGTGATACCCTTGGGTCCCGTGATGCGTAGACGAAGGCGTTCTTCAAAGAAGAGCTACTCCATCGCCTATCTACTCTCCCGGCAGCCGAAGAGTCTCCGTAAGCATCCCGATTATGCCGTCATGATCGCCCAGTTTCGTGGCTCCCGACGTCTCCAGGAGGCGAGGTTTGGCAGGCGCTGTTACAGTTTGCTCAACCACGCCCGGATCGCAGAGGAGAACCTGGTTCACTTCTACCGGACCTATCGCCTGCCGAGGGACCCTTTCTTTCCACTCTTCTTCAAGATCAAACGGGAACACCTTGCCGAGCGGGAGCGGATTAAGAGAGAGCGGCGCCGCTACATCCTCGACGCCCTGCGCTCCCTGCCACCGACCACCCTCGGAACGATCAAGTATCTCGGCCACCTGGAGCGCTACTACAATAGCGGCGGTCAGTCGCCGATCTGGCAGAGACATCTCTTCCCGAGCTCCAAGCGGCAGGCCGACCGGTACCATAGGCAGGAAAACATCGCCTGGCTGGAGCTCTTTCGTAGTCATTTGCAGATTCTCCGGGAACGGTACGGCGCGCCCACGGAGGTCGCCGGGGAGCGAATACTCGCCTGCTTTGTGCTCGGGATGGTCCCGGAGACGATCCCGCCCCGCCGACCCGAAGCCGCCGTGGTAAACAGAACCTACCGCCGCCTGAGTCTCCTGCATCACCCCGACCGCGGGGGCGTTCCGGCGGAATTTATCGAGTTGCAGCGGGCGAGACAGACACTTGTTCGAATGTAGTTACTGCGGGAGTGTGAGGAGGCTCTCTCGACTTTGATCCGGAAGGGGCAAATCAAATTAGCCCGAGACCGGATGCGTAAGATACCGCCTCCGTACTGTTCCTGGCACCGGTCTTGCGTAGGATGCGCTGACGGTGATTGTTGACGGTGTTTACACTAATCTCTAGACGCCAGGCGATTTCTTTGCTTGCCAAACCGTCCGCCAGGAGCTCGAGGATCTCGACCTCCCTTGGACTCAGAGGGAGTGGCTGTTCCTCATCTTCCAGAGACTCGGGGTTTCGATTCCCGCCGACGGTAACACGACGGCCCGTGGGCAGGTGGACGATGGACGCCCGAGAACTTTGGCTCACATCGCCCTTTCTTAAAGGGTCATTTATCACCAGGACGAGCCATACGTTGCCTCGTCGGTCGAGTTCCAGAACCACCGCCTGTTGCACCATGCGTAGATAGCTCCCGCCGCCTCGGTCGATTCTGTAGTCCAAGACGAGCTTGTATTCTTTACGAGCCGAGGGGGGCTGGTGAAGAAGGAATCTCCAAAGTCGAATAGAACGCTCGAGGAAGCGAGGGAGGTCGTCCGGATGCATTCGCTCGAAAAAGTATTCCGGACCTCGCCGACGCGCCTCTTCCGCATCCCCGTCAACGAAACGGAGCCGGTTCTCCAAAAAGCGATAGCCGCCGAGAAAGGTGTCATAGAGAGCGACGGAACTCTCCTCGACCGCATCCAGGCGATCGAGAAAGGGAAGGTGATAGTCAAGGGCTCCGATCGGAAGATCCTCTTCGCGCAGGCGCTGGGCCCCAAGGGTCTTTCGGTATTCTCCGAGCAGCTCCATATCGTTCATGTTGGTTAGTCAAAAATCACTATATCACGGTGTTCGGCAGACCGGTAGATTACCCCATCACACGTTGGGAGAAGAGTATGAGTTTCAGAAAAGTATTCCTTAGCGGCCTGTCCGGGGTGTTGCTTTTTGCCGGTCTCGCAGCCACGGGGCACACCCTGGAGGCGGATTGGCTTCAATGGGTTGTTGGTCCCGAAAGCCGACTCGGGACAATCGATGGAACCGCGACTCCGCTGCTCGGTGCAAAAGCGGGTCTCGTTAGCCCTGGCGGCGTATATGTCGGTGGTGCGCTCTACGGTTTCGTGCCGGCTAAGCGAATCGATCTCGAAGAACGCTCGGGTAGACTCGAGGGCGGTTACTGCGGTGTCGAGCTCGGGTACCTGTCGCGAGCCGATTGGGCCGTACGCCCGTTCGTTCAGCTTCTGCTTTCCGGAGGCAGCCTTGCGGCACCAGGAACCGAAGTACGGAGCGATCCGTTCCTCGTCGTCGAGCTTTCAGCCTATCTCCGGGTTCGGGTTAGCCGTACGGTGAGCGTTGGGGCAGGCTCTTCCTACCGACGCCCAATCGGTCTCGGCGAGTTCGGAGGTTTGACTGACCGAGATCTCTCGGGCTTCACCGGGAATCTACTTGTGCTGTTCGGGCCGGAGTGGTAGCAGATGGACAAAGCACAGATCAGGCAGGCCGAGACTCTCTGCATCCCCGCGGCGGTGGTGCTCCACCCGCTGCCGGGGATGGCGGTCCCATTGCGGCAATCGCCGCGCCTCAGCTCCCCACCTTCCTGTTGGAAAAGAGCGCAAGAAAAAGCGTTCCCCCGGAAAAGAGGAGAAGAAACGCCGTGGCCCAGAGCAGGTAGACCGGATGCTCGCTTCCCGCCATGAGGGAGCGCATCCCCTCCAAGAGCCAGGTGACCGGGTTGATCCTCGCCACGACGAGAAGCCAGCGAGCCTGAATGAGGGAGGCCGGCAGAAAGGTGGTGCTCAGAAAGAGGAGAGGAAAGACGAGCATCCCCAGGGTCTGCGTCCCTTCCGCCCGGCCGGTTCGCAGCACGATGGTGGCCGAGAGAGCGGTAAAGCCGAGGTTCCAGAGGGCTGCCAGGGCGAGGATCGCCAGGAAGGACCAGAGGCCGTAGCGAAAGGGGAGGCCGAAGAGAATCCCCACGGCGAGCAGAGCCGAAGTGGCCAACAACTGCCCCGCCAGGTCCGCCACGATCGGTGCGACCACGAAGGCGCGTCGCGGTACCGGGGCGAGGTAGAGTCGGGAGATATATCCCGACTGCACGTCCCGGGCGAGACTCGGCGCGGCGCTACCGGGGTTTCCGAGGCTCAGGGCGACAATGCTCATCGGCAGAAGAAAGGCGAGATACCCACCGTTCTCGAATCCCGGGAGCACTTCCACCCCGCCGATTCCGGCACCGAAAACTGCGAGAAAGAAGAGGCTCGAGGCGAGGCCGGTGATCACCGGACCAGGGTTCCGAAGGGACTCTCTACACGCTCGCTCGATAATAAGCATTCCCGGACTACCCATGGACGACCTCCTTCTCCTTGGTCGAACGAATAAACGCCAGATACCGCTCCTCCAGGGAGTGAAACTCGCTCAGGGTGTTAAAGCTTCCGATGTCACCGCGGTAGGCGATTTTTCCGTTGGCAATAATCGCGAGCTCCTCGGCGTGGCGCTCAGCCTCTTCCAGGTACTGCGTGGTGAGAAAGAGGGTGCATCCTTCCTCCTGGTTTATTCTGCGTATCTCCTTCCAGAAGAGCTCTCGCCCCTCAGGATCCATACCCACCGTCGGCTCGTCGAGAAAGAGAATCGACGGGCGGTGCACCAGAGCGAGGGCGACGTGAACTCGCCGTTGGTTACCCCCGGATAGGACGGCTACCTTCTTTTCCGCCTCTTCGGCTAACTCGAACCGCTCCAGAAGCCCTTCGGCGATGCCTTGCGCCTCCCTTCCGGAGGTTCCGAAGAGCCGGGCGTGAAAGGCTAGGAGCTCCTGCGGGGTTGCGTTCGGGTCGAGGGTCACTTCCTGTAGGGCTACCCCGATTGAGCGCCGAACCGCGACCTTTTCCCGCCGAACGTCCTGCCCCGCGACCGCAACCTCTCCCGAATCCGCTTGGGTAAGGGTGCAGAGCACTTTGGTCAGGGTGGATTTGCCCGCTCCGTTAGGTCCGAGAAGGGCGAACCGGGAGCCCGCAGGAATATCCAGGTTCACCTTGTCGAGGGCGAGGACCGGGGTGCCCTTCTTGGGCCGCCACCGTTTGGTCACCCCTTCGGCGAGGATAGCGCGCTCCGCCGAGGGTGTGCCGAGAGTCATAGACATAGCTTCTCCTATAAAAAGTCAACCGAGAGCCATCTCAGGCTCGTGGTTATGACGCGGCA
>CAYZHV010000104.1:0-12744 GCA_964478055.1 uncultured Spirochaetaceae bacterium
GGATCTGCCTCTAGTACGAGAGGACCGAGGTGGACGAACCTCTGGTGTACCAGTTGTCGTGCCAACGGCAAGTGCTGGGTAGCTATGTTCGGTCGGGATAACCGCTGAAGGCATCTAAGTGGGAAGCCCCCCTCAAGATGAGCCATCCCATCTCCTTTAAGGAGACTAAAGGAACCAGAAAGAAGATCTGGTTGATAGGCTGGTAGTGTACGCACGGTAACGTGTTCAGCTAACCAGTACTAATTTTCCGTGAGGCTTGACCATGTTTTTTCGCAGGTCTTACTAAGGCCACGTTACTTACGTGGCCACATTGCTGGGCGCCGTTACTTACGGCGCCGCCGCGATGGCGAAGCCATCGTCGGCCAGGCAGCCTAACTGTCGCGGTAAGCCGGTAACACGGCCCCGCTCGTTGCTTCCAACCCGTCCTGTAGACGACGGGTAGCTGGCTCTCAAAAAAGGGAGCCGGTTACCGCGCCGGTCTCTACTCTCTGAGTAGAGACGGTAGGTCACACTGCCATACAGGTGTTTTTGTCCGGTGATCATAGCAGAGGGGTTCCACCCGTTCCCATTCCGAACACGGAAGTTAAGCCCTCTTGCGCCGATGGTACTGCCAATAGGTGGGAGAGTAGGTCGTCGCCGGGCTTTTTTGTGTCCAAACGATAGTTTGGCAACAAAAAAGCCCGGGCACCCGCTGCCCTACCGCTACTTGCGTGCGCAAGTAGCGGTAGGGGACTTTTTTTTGCTCA
The DNA here is from genome assembly GCA_964478055.1 of uncultured Spirochaetaceae bacterium. Lineage (GTDB taxonomy): Bacteria > Spirochaetota > Spirochaetia > DSM-27196 > Alkalispirochaetaceae > CAYZHV01. The sequence continues at coordinate 747 of CAYZHV010000104.1, forward strand.
AGTGGTTTTCGCGAGCGAAAACCACGGCGACCGTGTACACCTATCGCTTGGTTCCCAGCAGAAGGGGCGCTAGCGAATTGCCATTTGGCAAATCGCGGTAGCCGGTTCGAGGTCCGGAGAAACAGCTGGATGTTGTTCTCTTTTCTCACGGGCGATTATCCTGTAGTCTATGGGCAGGAGGCTGCATGGCTGATCCTGCAGAAAACAGAGAGCTACAGCTAGTTACGTTCCAGTTGGGCAACGAGCAATACGGAATCGACATCATGGAAGTTGAGGGAATCGTCAAGGTCGAGGATGTTCGCCCGATTCCTAACTCGCCGGGTTACGTGGAGGGCATTTTCAACCTCCGCGGGGAGATTATCCCCGTCATAAACCTCCACAAGCGGTTCCATCTGCGTCGTCCGGAGCTCAGCGAAGAAGACAAGCTGCTTAGCGGCTTTGTGATAATAAATATAGACGGTATGCACCTCGCGGTGATAATAGACAAGGTCTCCCGGGTAATGACGGTGCAGACGGCTCAGATCCAGTCGCCTCCGGAAATGCTTTCGGGGATTGGCGCGGAGTACATCCAGGGCGTTGTGCACCGGGACGAGGGATACTTGATAATTCTCGACATTAGGCGCCTCTTCAACGTTCGGGAGCTCGAACGTCTCGAGTCGATTGCGCACTAACGGAAACGGAACACGAAACAGCAATGGTTAAGCTAAGCCGCCCCTCGATTAAACGGGCTGATATGGACTCGGTCCTCTCCCGTATGCTTTCTGATGAACTGCATCCGGGTACCACTAACAAGGAGTTCGTGAAGAGTCTCGCCGACGTACTAGGCCTCCAGGGAGGCTTCGCTCTCGGTGAGTACTCCCGGACCGTTGAGGTCGCCCTCCGGGCTCTCGAGTTGCCCGAGGGGGCCGCCGTCCTTCTTTCTCCTCTCGCGCCGCCGGTCTACCACGCGGCCCTGGGACGCTTGGGACTCTCTCCGCGGTATCTCGATGTGGCGACTGCCGCTCCGGTCCTCGATGCGGCTACTCTGACCACCCGGGTGGAGGAGCTCTCGCCGGCGGCGGTAGTCATCGACTCGACCCTGGGCTTTCTGGTTGATTACGAGAGCCTCGGAGAGCTGCCGGTCCCGATTATCGAGGACGTCTCCGCCGGAATCGGCGGCTACGTTGGGGAGCAGTCTGCTGGTAGCGTTGGACGGCTCGTGATTATTGGCCTCGGTCCGGAGACGATTATTACCGCCGGAGGGGGCGGAGCGGTCCTGTGCCGTAACACCCGTGATAAGGCGGCTCTCTCCCGGGTGGTCGAGGAGTATCCCGCGGACATTCTGCTCTCGGACATGAACGCGGCTCTTGGGCTCACCCAGGTCAAGCAGCTCGATCACTTCGTTGCCCGACGTCGAGAAATAGCGGGTGTTCTCCTGCGAGCTCTGCAGCGAGGCAGGCATCGGGTTCCGGTACAGCCCGGTGAGGGAGAAAACGTCTGGACAACTTTCCCGGTTCTCGTGGACGGGAGCGTCTCGGAGGTGCAGCAGTACGCCAAGAAGCACGGCGTGTCAACACTTCCCGCTTTTGATCTCGCGCACCTGGAAAACCGGCTGGAGACGGGCAACGCTCCAGGTGACTTCAGCGAGGCTCGCCGTTTTGCCATGCGGACTCTGCGCTTTCCGCTCTATCCCATGCTGCCAAACAGGGACATTGAGCAGCTCAAGCGCGTTCTTTCCACCCTTCCCTGAAGCTTTACACCCGATAGGGGTGTAGATATAGTTTTAGCGCCAATGAGCAAAAGAATCGGCAGCGTACTGATTATCGCAAACACCGGAAAGCCGGAAGCCAGCGGGCTCGCGAAAGAGATCGAGAGTTATCTCGTCTCAGAAGGGGTTAAAACCGTCGTCTTTACCTACGATGGTACCCCTGTGACGGCTCCGCCGGAGAAGGGCTTCGATCTGGCGATATCTCTCGGCGGCGACGGCACCGTCCTCTTCGCCTCCAGGATCCTATCCTCCCATACGGTGCCCATTCTGCCGGTGAACCTCGGAGACTTCGGCTTTATTACCGAGGTAACCCGGGATGAGTGGCGGGACGCCTATCTCAAGTTCAAAGAGGGAAAGATTGAGGCCGGCAAGAGGCTCATCCTCCAAGTAAGCATATTTCGTAAGGGCGCCTCCATCGCGACCTTTGTTGGCCTCAACGACGCGGTGATCTCCGCAGGAGGCATATCGAAGATCGTTAATCTCACGGTGCATCTGGGGACCAGTTTATAGGTAGTTACCGAGCGGACGGCATTATTGTCGCTACACCCACCGGCTCCACAGCGTACTCCGCCGCAGCGGGAGGACCGATTCTTCATCCGGAAATGGAGGCGATGATTCTCAACCCGATCTGCCCTCACACCCTCTCTCATCGCCCCCTCGTTATTCCCTCGGACGAAATCGTGAATGTCGAGGTCTCCGAGCGGCAGCGGACCCAGGTGGTTCTTACCGTGGATGGCCAGAGTCTTACCCCCCTGGAACCTTTTGATCATGTGGTCATAAAGCAGATGGAAGAGCGGGCGGCGATCGTGCGGTCCCACCGCCGGACGTTCTACGAAGTGCTACGGACCAAGCTCAACTGGTCAGGAGGACCCGGAAGTGCTTGAAGAGCTCTCGGTACGCAACTACGCCCTGGTGGAGAGCCTCTCTCTCTCCTTCGGGGCGGGAATGACCGTTCTCACCGGTGAGACCGGTGCGGGAAAGTCGCTGCTTGTGGGGGCTCTCTCGGTGATTCTCGGCGGAAAGGCGGACACTGAGGCGATTCGTACGGGCAAAGAAGAAGCGGTGATCTCGGCGGTCTTCAACGTTAATGACAACCCCGAGGCTCTCAGCTGGCTCGCGGAGCGTGAGATCACCCCCGAGGAGGGGGCGGTTATCGTGCGCCGGACGGTAAAGCGGCAGGGTAGGGGCGGAATCTACATGCAGAACGTCCCGGTGACTCGGTCGGATCTCGGAGAGTTTGCGGATCTCCTGGTAGACCTCCACAGCCAGCACGAGCACCAATCCCTATTCAACGAGGAGAACCACCGGAAGCTCCTGGACCGGTACGCGGGTTGCGAAGAACTCGCCTCCCGAGTTCGCTCGAAGTTCATCGAAGTCGGGGAGCTCCGGCGTAGGTTGGAGGAGCTTTCGAACAAGGAGCGGGACCGCGCTCGGGAGCTCGAGCTCCTTGAGTTCGCGGTAAAGGAAATAGAGGCGGCTCGCCTGGAACCAGGGGAAGAGGAGAAACTGGAGCAGGAGAAGCAGGTTCTCGGGCAGTACGAACGGCTCTACTCCCTGGTCGAGGAGTTCCAGAGCTTGATCAATGAGTCCCGAGGGGGCGCTCTGGGTTCGATCCGCAAGGCGAGGTCGGTGATGAGCCATATCGCCGAAATCGACCAGTCTCTCTCCGAGGCCGGAGGGCGACTGGAAAGCGCCTTCTTCGAGCTGGAGGACATCGCGGACACAGTCCGGGACTACGCCTCGAACATGGCCTTCGACCCGGGACGTCTGGAGGAGTGCGAGACTCGACTCGCCCAGATACACAAACTGGAAAAGAAGTATGGCGCCACGGTGGCGGAGGTCATCCAGTATGCCGATCAGGCAAAAGAAGAAATCGAACGACTCTCTGACGCTGACGCCCATAGGGAGGAGCTCTCCAGAAGAATCTCCGAGGAGGAGCAGGAGCTCTATCGCTCCGCCCAGGAGCTCTCAAAGGAGCGCAAGGCGGCAGCAACCACGCTGCAGGGCGGTATCGAGGAGATCTTGAAAACTCTGGCCATGAGCAAGGCGGAGTTTTCCGTTCAGGTTGAACAGAAACAGAGTAGTCGGGGGCGTCCGGTTTGTGGTCCCACGGGGATCGACAAGGTTGCGTTCATGATCTCGCCCAATCCCGGGGAGCCCCTCAAGCCGCTCACTTCCATCGCCTCCGGGGGAGAGATTTCCAGAGTGATGCTGGCGATCAAGAGTGTCCTCGCTGCCTCCGATACTGTAAGTACCCTAGTTTTCGACGAAATAGACACGGGAGTCGGAGGGGAGGTGGCTGTAGCGATCGGAGATCATCTGTCCGGGTTAGCGGGGCACACGCAGGTGCTCGCGATTACCCACCTTGCTTCGATTGCCGCCCGGGCAGACCGACACGTACGGATCGAGAAGCACCTATCCGAGACCCGTACGGTTGTGGGAGCCCAGGCTCTTGTCGAAGAGGAGCGGGTAGAGGAGATAGCTCGCATGCTTTCTGGAGACAAAGAGGCGGAAGTTTCCCTAAATCACGCAAAAGAGCTTCTTTCCCGTTATACTAAGGGGAAACTGAGTTAGGACGGCACATGGGCAAGATCAGCGACGAAGCCCGACAACAGTACTACGAGCGGATCAAAGAGTACAAACAAGCCGCCGAGGCGATACTACAGCGCGAGCAGAGCATCCAGAAGATACTCAGCGATGAGGATCCGGGTACGCCCTACAAGCGCATTACCATGGCCGAGGAGCGCCTCAACCTCGCCTCCTACTACCTTATTCAGAATCGTGTTTCCGTAGCTCTTCTTGGCGTAAAGGCTGACAATTTTCTCAACGACGCCCGCAAGAGTTGCTATCAGAGCATTATCTACCTGGAGGACGTGGTCTCGAGCTACGTGGACGCCCCCTTTGGCGACTACGAGGAACGTCTTGCGGCGATCGAAGGCATCGATGACCAGAAGCGGTATCATCTGATCCGAAAGCTCGGTTTCACAATTCAGTCAGTGGAGGAAGAATTCGGGCCCAACACCAAATGGAAATGGTCCTTTGTAGAGCTCGAGGGGCGTTTCACCACGGTGGCCAAGAACATCATCGACTTCAAGAATCTGGTCTCCAAGCTCGATCCCCGGGTGGATGGCTACAAGGAGCGAATCGGTCATCTAGATCTGGTCAAAGAGCTCCTCATGAAGTCTGCGGACCGATATCGGGAGAAATACGAGCTGTCCACAAATAGGATAGACGACTTCAAGACGGGAGTGGCCTTTCTTTCCGCCCTCAAGCGGATTCATACGATTCTGAGCGAGCCTGATCAGGCGGAGCAGGTCAAGAAGAAACTCGATGTCTGGAAATCGAAGCTGACGGCGGATGAGAAACGCCTGGGCTCGAAACAGTCGAAGTCCTGATACCATGCGGCGCCACTATCTTCTCATCCTTACTCTGAGCATCCTAACCGCTCTTCTCTACGCCTTACTCACACCCACTGAGGTGGGGGGAGGCTACTTCTTTACGCCGGTTTCCGCCGTAGACCTTGCCGAGGGACGGTCGGTTTCTCTCTATGAGACCGAGATAGCTCCGACCACCCTGGCTGCCTACTCTTCGGAGTATCTGGCATATTTGGACCTCCCTGGTGGGCGGATACGCTCCCGGCATCGCCGGGCCTACAATATGGCGGTCACGCCCTGGGGCTTTGCAAACTATGGAGAAGCTCCCGGTAGTCTTGTGGTCCAGTCCCCCGAAGGGAGCCCGCTCTTTACCCTGGATGAGCCGGGCTATCCCGTTGGACGCGGCGGCGCCCTTTTTCACTTTCACGCCAACGGATACGAGCTCAGCGAGTATGACCAGGAGGGTTCGCCTCTCTGGACCTTCGGCGGCGTGACTCCGATTACGGCCTTCGACGCGATTCCTGGTCGGCGGGTCGTCGGCTTTCTCAGTGGTTCGCTTTATCAGAGGGTGCCGGTGCCCGCGGGCGGCGAGAGCGAGGAGCCTACCTGGACTCGCCTCGAGTTGCCGGAAGCGGCGGTGGAGGTGGTCTATGACGTCGCTTTCTCATCTCACGGCGAGGCGCTCCTGGTCCGTTCAGGCCTCGAGCCCCAGAGCGTGAGCTACTTCGACCTCCAGGAGGGCCTCGCTACGCCCCGCTGGACCTATGAACCCCCGGTAGGCTCAATGCGCCCGGAGGTGCTCTCACTGCTCAATCCCCGGCATGTGGCGGTGGAGGTTTCTCGGGAGGTGCATCTCCTCGACGCTGCCGACGGGACGCTCCTCCGCCGCTACGAGGATGCAACTCTCGAAGATACAGCGGAGTTCAGAGAGGCTGGCCTTTCGCTCTACACCCTCGGGAGAGATCGGGATTCGAGATGGGAGCTCCGCATGACTGAGGCGGACGGGGAAGAACTGTTCGTGGTCAGTCACCTGGAGGAGGGGCTCCGCCTCGCTCGGGAGGGGCGGCTACTCATTCTCGCCAGGGGAAGCAGGATCGGCATAGTAGAGGTCTCCAGGCTATGAGAGCGTCCAGCCTTCTCCTGGCATTTATACTCCTTCTATCGATCAGCCTTCCCGCCCAGGAGCAGTGGAGCTGGCCCCTCCGCGAGGGGGAGGTGGAGGAAAACTACTCCGGGAATCGTCCCTTTCCAACTGGTCGCCTGGGGGAGCCGCCGGTAATTCATGGCATGCGGCTCACCTCGGAGGTCGGAGAGGTATACTCGGTGGGGCCGGGGGAACCGGTCTACGTGGCAGAGCCCTCCCAGGGCGGAGTGAATGAGCTCGTCTCTCCCCTCGGAGGGGTGGTAGTGCTTCGCCATTCCGGAGGGCTCCGCTCCGTGTATGCCCACATCGAGCCCCAGGCACCCTTCGGAGCTGATCCGGGGCGACCTCTTGGCGTACTCAACGGTAGCGGCTCACAGCTTGGCAGATCTCTCTTTCTCTCCCTCTACGACGAGCGTGAGAGGCAGAGCCTCAACCCACGGCTCGTGCTTCCGGAGCGGGAAGATCGCTTTCGTCCGGTTGTCGAGGAGCTGCAACTCTATGCCGCAGGCGGGAGGCAGCTTCTCTGGAGTTCCCGGAACAGCGAGGTCCTGGTCCGGGAGGGTACCGTGACTCTGGTGGCCCTGGTCTACGACCGGGAGTCTGTGAACGACCGCTTTGCTCCCTACCGAGTTACGATCTTTGCCAACGGAGCGCAGGTTGCGGACTACACCCTGGACACCCGGTCGGTTTGGCGGGACTCTGCCCCGGCGCGTGGTGGTGGAGAGGCGGCAGTCCGGGTGGAGGCCGCAAATGTTACCCTGGTGGACGGTACAAACACCATCGAGGTCGTCGCCCAGGACTTTCGCGGGAACCTGGAGGAGCGGGTTTTCGAGCTCACCCGCCGAGTAAGATAGCACAACCCGGCTATTGACGGCTTTCTGCAATAGGGGTTTCCTGACCTTCCTGCTACTTGACACTGCCTATCCGTTTTTCTACGATGACACCCGGATGCGACAGGAGAGAACTGCATGATCCGTCAACATCTTGCGGAGCTGTCCCTGGAAGGGCTCATGCGGGTTGCTTCTCGTCATGAGGTGGACGTCGAGCCTGATGTTGACCGTGACGAATTGATAGAGGCCTTGGTAGACGTCATCGAAGAGGCCCAAGAGGAGCGCGAGCGCCTCAACAATAATCCCGTAAAAGTTCAACGGGTCAAGTATGAATTGACCCGGGACGACGAAGTCCCCCAGGATTTCGGGCTCTTCGGCGATGTTGACCTGCCAGAACGGTACAATGATACCCGCATCGTACTCATGTTGCGGGACCCCGCCTGGGCCTTTGCCTACTGGGATATAAGGAAGAGCAAACGTCGGGAGTATCAGAACGCTTCGCAGTTTGACGGGATCTTTTTGCGAGTCATCGAGCTCGAGGATGATTCCGAACGAGAGTTCCGGATCCGTGACGCTTTCGAAATACCCGTAAAACTCGAGGACTCGAGTTGGTACATTCATCTTCCTTCCCAGGACACTATCTACAGGATCCAGCTCATCGCGAAGAACGCCCATCGCCGGGAGTTACTGGCAGTTTCCAACAGCGTCTCCGTACCACGGGGTAGCTTTGCCGTAGCGGACTGTGCGGACGAGCGGTGCAGAAAGATCCTCACTTTTTCGGGGCTTAAGCATCTCGATGTCGCGTTCTTCGACAGGGAAATCCCGCAGCGAATCATCGGCGCATCGGAGCGGTAGGCAGTGACACACTTAATGTTAGTGATGCACGCACATCTCCCTTTTGTGCGGCATCCGGAGTACGATACCTTTCTCGAAGAGAACTGGCTCTTCGAGGCTCTCTCTGAGACGTATATTCCTCTTCTCGATACCTTTACGCGACTCCTCGAAGACGACGTCCCCTTTAAGCTCACCTTTTCGATTTCACCTACCCTAACGGCGATGCTCGAGGATGAGCTCTTGGCGGATCGGTATGTGCGCCATCTCGATCGATGCATCGAGCTCGGAGAGAAGGAAGTGGAACGCACCAAGGGAGATTCGGACTTTGTCCCTCTGGCGAGGTTCTACCTGGAACGGTACCTCCATTCCAAAGAGATCTTTGAGGAGGTCTATGAGCGGCGGATCCTGCGGGGCTTTGATTATCTCCACAAAAAAGGACGCCTGGAACTGATTACAACAGTTGGGACGCATCCCTTTCTTCCGAATTACCGTCACTTCCCTCAGGTCGTCTCCGCACAAATGGAGCTCGGTATCGAATCTCACGCCTCGATTTTTGGCAAGGCCCCGAGAGGGATCTGGTTGCCGGAATGCGGGTACTACGAGGGCCTGGAGGAGCAAATCAAGGATAGTGGGCTCGACTACTTTTTTAGCGCAGCCCACGGCGTGCTCTTTGGCGATGATGTGCCAAAACACGGCACCTACGCCCCGGTGCGGACTCCCAACGGTGTTGCGGTCTTTCCCCGGGATCTCTTTACGGCGAACCAGGTCTGGTCCTCGGAAGAAGGGTATCCGGGGGACCCGGTCTACCGAGACTTCTACCGGGACATTGGACATGACCTTCCTCTGCAGTACATTGGTCCCCACATCCATGACGGCCATGTGCGGATCAATACTGGATTCAAGTATTACGCCATTACCGACAAGAGCGACGACAAGGTCCCCTATAAACCGGAGCTTGCCCGTGAACGGCTCAGGGAGCACGCCAAGCACTTCGTTGACAGCCAGGAGAGACTCTCCGAGGAGCTCTCTGGTCTCATGGACAAAGAGCCGGTCATAACCTCACCCTACGATGCGGAGCTTTTCGGCCACTGGTGGTTCGAGGGGCCCCAATGGCTCGAAGCGGTTATCCGGGAGATTGCGGACCGCAATAACGGTCTACGAATGAACACGCCTTCCCGCTACCTGAAGACGGAGACCCCGGAGCAGGAGATACGTCCTGCCTTTTCGAGCTGGGGCAATAAGGGGTATTCCGAGGTCTGGCTCGACGGCACGAATGACTGGATATACCGGCACACCCACAAGGCTATCGAGCGTATGGCGGAGCTGATCGAGCGCTTCCCGAATGAGACCGGTTTGAAGCGCCGGGCTTTGAACCAGGCGGCCCGGGAGATCCTACTCAGTCAGTCTTCGGACTGGCCCTTCATTATGAATGCCCGTACGGTGGTACCCTACGCGACTTCTCGAGTCAGAGAGCATCTGGCCAACTTCAACCGCATCTATGATGCCCTCTCCGGCGGACAGATGGGAACTGAGTGGTTGACTCGCCTCGAGAAGAAGAACAACATCTTTCCCAACCTGGACTATCGCATGCTCCGAGGCGCCTCGGAGACTATGCTGCAAGTCTAGGAATTGTACTAACAGCTGCCAAAATCTCTAACTTCTCGACCCAGCTTCGCTTGGAGCGATTTACTCTCTCCGGTGGGATTTAGAAGGGTCTGTTACCTCCATTTCTACCGGTGTACTATACAAACATATAGTACTGCTCAAAAGGGCAGGTAAAAGCGAGAAATTATTCTGTCTCCATTGTTGACAAGAGGGCGGTGTGCGCTACTATATAGACTGAACGTGGGAAAAAGTGGGAAATAGTAGAGAAGGGTGGAGAATCGGCGTTGATTACTGGGCAGTACCGGGTATCACTGGATGAAAAAGGGCGCCTCTTGGTCCCGAGCCGCATAAGGTCGGCAGTTCCAGGAAACGATCTGGTCATAACAGCCGGAATCGATCGCTGTCTCTGGCTCTTCCCTCCGGAGGAGTGGCGGGCGCTATCCGAACGGCTGATGGAGACAGCCTCTCCCTTTTCCAAGCGGGCGAGACTGCTTCAGCGCAGGATTATTGCTCCGGCTCAGGAGATCGAACTCGACAGGAATGGGCGGATCAATATTCCCCACAGCCTGCAGCAGACGGCGAACCTGCAGAAGGAGTGCATTCTCCACGGCATCTCACGGTTCATCGAGATCTGGGACGTGCAGGAGTATGATGCCTATCTGAATGAACACGAAAGTGAGTTCCAGGAGGCGGCGGAAGAACTGGGAGGGTCTGTCTTTCTGACATAGCGCTTATGAGCGAGTACGTACACAAGCCGGTTCTGGCCTCGGAGGTGCTCAGCTACCTGCGGCCGGAACGGGGAGCGTCACTCCTCCTGGACGCGACGGTCGGACAAGGCGGACATTCGCTGCAATTTCTGGACTCCTATCCGCTCCTGCACGTCATTGGTGTCGATGCGGATCCGAGGATGCTCGGGTTCGCCGAGGAGCGCCTGGCGCCATTTGGTGATCGGGTGGAGCTGGTGCACAGCTGGTTTGATGAGTTCCTGATCGCCTACGATCGGGAGCGCCACCCGGACCGGATCCTCTTTGACCTGGGGATCTCCATGGTGCACTTTTCCCCGGACGGTGGGGGCTTCTCCTACCGGGATGAGAGCGCCTTCGACATGCGCCTGGACCCTCGAGAGGAGCGAAACGCCCTCGACGCGTTGGCAGAGCTCTCCCACGAGGAACTTGCTAACGTGATCTACACCTACGGCGAGGAGCGACTCTCCCGCCGTATCGCCGCGGCCCTGAAGGAGCACCGTGACGAAATCGACACTGCTGCACAGGCGGCGGAGGTCATACGTGCTTCGGTGCCACCGAAGTACCGCCGCGGACGATTGCACCCGGCGACCAGGACTTTTCAGGCCCTGCGGATCTGGGTGAACCGGGAGCTGGAACGCCTCGAGCGGGCGCTGCCGGCAGCAATAGCGCAGTTGGCGCCGGGAGGTATCGTGGGAGTGATCTCGTTTCACTCTCTGGAGGACAGAATGGTGAAGCGTTACTTCAAAAACCTCTCCATATCTCTCTCCGAAGCGCCGACATCTTTCGATGGGAAGGATTATCGATTGGAGTTACTGACGAAGAAGCCCATTATGCCCACGGAGGCGGAAATGGCAGAAAATCCTGCCTCCCGGAGCGCAAAGCTGAGAGTAGCTCGAAAGGTACCCGTGGAAGGAGCGGCGGAATGAGAGCCGGGTATTTGCTGGCCGGAGCTATGTTGATCACAGGGCTTCTTCTCCTAAATGTCTGGCAATCATATAAGTACGAAATGCTCGACCGGGAGGTCGCGCTTCTCGAGGATACGCAGGAAGGGATCGTGGAGGCGAACAAGCGCACGATCGCTGATATTACGGCCTTGCTTTCGCCGACTCGAATTCGGCAAATGGCAACGGAAGAGCTCGGCATGAGGCGTGTTCCGGCGGAGGAGATCTACAGAATCGAGGTCAAGCCCCGTGAGTAGAGAGCTGTTTACTGTTGAACAGATAGAAGAGCTGCTGGAATGCGAGGTAGTTCACACCGGGACCGCCGTCACCGCCGAAAAGGGGGACGGCGTTGTTGCATCTGTGTGCATAGACACCCGCTCCCTCGGTCGAGACGCTCTCTTTGTCGCTCTGCCCGGAACCCGTACGGACGGCCACTCCTTTCTCGCCCAGGCGTTTGCCAAGGGGGCCGCGGCGGCACTGGTACGCCGTTCCTGGTGGCTGGAGCGGGGGGAGCACTTTAGCCGTTGGGTGGACAGAGCCACACTCCTGGTGGTGGAGGATCCGCTCACGGCCCTCCAGGAGCTCTCGGTACACTATCTGGACAGGTTTCCCGGGATTACCAGGATCGGAATCACCGGCAGCAACGGTATAGGAAGGTTTTTCGCAGATTTCGCCGTTGACCGTAACGGCGCCGTCCTTGATGTGATCTTTGATACGCGACCGTGATAGAGGAGAGATATCGGCGAGATAGGCATCGAGACGAATACCCGCTCCCGC
>CAYZHV010000105.1:0-7606 GCA_964478055.1 uncultured Spirochaetaceae bacterium
GAGCTTCTTTCTGCTTCTGCAGGACGTGAGCTTCGACTAAAGAGAACCGCCTCGGGGCCGGGCCGACCGGCCTCGGAGGCGCGGCGTGTCGCGTAAGCGGCGGCACGCTGTTGAGCAAAGGGCGGGCGCCGAGAGGCCCCGCCCTTCTTCACCTCCTTAAGAGGAAGCAATGCATCGGTACATTATCAAGCGACTGATTCTCATGATCCCCGTGCTCCTGGGCATCTCGGTGATCGTCTTCTTCATCATGGAACTCATTCCCGGTGATCCGGCGCAGGCGATTCTCGGCGCCTTTGCGACCCCGGAGAACCTCGCTCGGCTCCGATCGGAGCTCGGTCTTGATGAGCCCATGGTGAAGCGGTACTTCATTTGGCTTACCAATATTGTCCAGGGTGACTTCGGCCGCTCCTACAGTCTCGACCGGCCGGTGATCGACGAGGTGATGGACCGCCTCGGGCCTACCCTGCTCCTGGCGGGGAGCTCTCTCATTCTCGCCTCGATCATGGGCATGGCCGCGGGTATTATCGCCGCGGTCAAGCAGTTCGGCTGGCAGGACGCCCTCTTTACCGCGGTGGTCCTGGTCGGTATCTCCACCCCGAGCTTCTGGCTCGGCCTCATGTTCGTGCTTCTGTTCTCGGTAGAGCTCGGCTGGTTTCCCGTGAGCGGCATGACCCAGGTGGTCGGAGGCGGCGGGGTCTTCGACGTCATTCACCATCTCATTCTCCCTTCGGTAACCTTGGCAATCGTGGCCACCGGGGTGATCGCCCGGCTCACCCGTTCCACCATGCTCGAGGTGCTGCGAAAAGACTACATCCGGAGCGCCCGAGCCAAAGGGCTCGATGAGCGAAAGGTCGTCTTGAAGCACGCCTACAAGAACGCCCTGGTCAATATCATTCCGGTCCTCGGCATACAGACCGGCTTTGTCATCGGCGGGGCGGTCTACATCGAGACCGTCTTTCAGTGGCCCGGGATCGGGCGGATGCTGGTGACGGCGATCCAGACCCGGGACGTGCTGCTGGTGCAAGGCGGCGTCGTGGTGGTCGCGGCGATCTATGTCCTCATTAACCTCACCGCCGACGTGATGCAGCACGTTCTGGACCCGAGGATTTCAACATGAACAAGCTCCGACGATTCTTCTACAACCGCATGGCAACAGCGGGGCTCATTATACTCCTCGCCGTCATTCTCCTCGTCCTGGCGGCGCCGATTCTCAATCTGCCCGATCCGGATGTGACCAAACTCGAGGAACGGCTTCTCGGCATCGGGAGCCCCGGCCACCCCCTGGGGACCGACCAGCTCGGCCGAGACATCCTGAGCCGTCTCATCTGGGGCACCCGGGTGAGTCTCGCCGTGGGCGTCTCGGCGACGGCGATCGCCGCGGTTATCGGCTCCCTTATCGGGATTATCTCCGCCTTTTACGGCGGCTGGCTCGACAACACCCTCATGCGGGGCATCGACATGCTCATGGCCTTTCCCTACATGCTCCTCGCCCTGGCAATCGTTGCGGTCCTCGGTCCCGGCCTCTTTAACGCCCTCATAGCGATATCCATAGTGAACATCCCCTTCTTCGCCCGTAACGTCCGCGGGGCCACCGTGGGGCTGGTGCGCCTGGAATACGTGGACGCAGCGCGCCTTTCCGGGATGAACGACTTCAAGATTCTCTTTGCCGAGCTCCTGCCCAACGTGCTGCCGGTCATCTTTATCACCATCTCCACCACCGTGGGCTGGATGATCCTGGAAACCGCGGGGCTCTCGTTTTTAGGGCTCGGCGCCCAGCCGCCGCAGGCGGACCTCGGCTCCATGTTGGGCGAGGGACGAAAGCTCATCCTCACCGCCCCCCACGTGGCGACACTTCCAGGCCTGGTTATCCTGGTCCTGGTTATCGGCATTAACCTCGTCGGCGACGGCCTCCGGGACGTCCTGGACCCCTACCTGCGCTCCGGCGCCCTGGTGAGCCCCAGACCCGCCACGGAGGTGGACAAGGAGCTCGCCGCCAAGAAGCGGGCCGCGGCAAAAGCCGCCCGGATCGGCACTCTTTCGGAGGCCCCGAGCCACGGGCCGGGAAGTCCCGGTCCCGCAGAGGCTGGCAACCACGGCCCGGGAAGCAACGGCTCACAGGCCGGCAACAACGGCGCCAACGGCCAGATTCCCCTGTCGGTCAAGGAGCTTCGGACCTGGTTCTGGCTCGGAAAGAAGGCGATCCACGCAGCGGACAATGTGAGCTTCGAGGTCGGCAAGGGGCGCTCCCTCGGTATTATGGGGGAGTCCGGATCGGGTAAGTCGGTGACGGCGCTCTCGATCCTCGGTCTCGTTCCCACCCCTCCGGGGCGTATCATGGAGGGGAGCGTGGAGTACTTCGGCGAGGATCTCATCGGTGCCCCGGTGGACCGACTGCGCCACTATCGAGGTAACCGCATCGCCTACATCTTTCAGAACCCCATGACCAGTCTCAATCCGCTCATCACCTGCGGGGAACAGATCGCCGAAGCTGTCCGGCGCCACCAGGGAGTGAGCCAGGAAGAGGCGTGGAATCGCGCCCTGGAGCTGATGGAGAAGGTGCACATACCCGACGCGGCCAACCGGTTGGAGGCGTATCCCCACGAGCTCTCCGGGGGTATGCGGCAGCGGGTCGGCATCGCCGTGGCCCTGGCCAACGATCCGGACGTAGTCATCGCCGACGAGCCCACCACCGCCCTGGACGTCACCATTCAGGCGCAGATCCTCCGCCTCCTTGAGGAGCTCAGGGAGCGGTACGGCATGTCCCTGGTCTTCATTTCTCATGACTTCGGCGTGATCAGCGAAATCTGTGAGAGGGTCGTGGTCATGTACGCCGGCGAAGTCGTGGAGATGGGGACGGTAGATGAAATCCACGAGAATCCCTTGCACCCCTACACCCGCCGGCTCATGGCGTGCGTGCCACGGATCGGTGAGAGAGAGCGAGAAATGGACGCCATCCCCGGGCTCCCTCCCGCTTTGGACGACCTGCCGAGGGGGTGCCGCTTTGCCGACCGGTGCGATATTGCCATCGACGAGTGCAGAGCAGAACCGGTGGAGCTGCGAGAGTTCGGTGAGCGAAAGGCGCGGTGCATCCGCGTCGAGGAGAAAGGAGCCCCGGCGTGAAGGAACCGATACTTCAGATCAGAAACGTGAGCAGACGGTTCGGCGGAAAGCGACGCTTTCTCGCGCCACCAACGCCGCTGATCCACGCGGTGGAGGAGGTGACCATCGATCTCCACCAGGGTGACAGTCTCGGAGTCGTCGGGGAGTCCGGCTGCGGAAAGTCCACCCTCGCCCGGACGATCATGGGGATCATCCCACCCACGAAGGGAGAAATTTTCTACCGGGGCCGGGACATTGCCGGTCTCGACGGAGCCGAGCGGCGGGAGCTCTACAAACACATTCAGTTTGTCTTTCAGGATCCGATGAGCTCTCTCAATCCGCGAAAGACCGTCCGGGAGATCCTCGCCGCGCCGATGAAAGAGCTCATGGGCATCGGGGCGGAGGATCGAGAAAAGCGAATGCTCCGGCTCATGGATATCGTCAACATGCGCCCGGAGTTCCTGGACCGCCATCCTCACGAGTTTTCCGGGGGACAGGCGCAGCGCATCGGCATCGCCCGGGCCCTGGCCACGGACCCGGAGATTCTCATTCTCGATGAGCCGGTAAGTGCCCTGGACGTCTCCATCCAGGCGCAGATACTCAAGCTCCTCATCTCCCTCAAGCACGACCTCGGTCTCACCTATCTCTTTATCAGCCACGACCTGGCGGTGGTGGATTACCTCTGCGATCGGGTGGCGGTAATGTATCTGGGACAGGTAATGGAAGAAGGAAGCGCTGATGACATCTTCCAGAATCCGCGCCACCCCTACACCCACGTCCTGCTAAAGAGTGTCCCCGAGCCCGGACGTCACGAGCCCACGAAGTTCCGCCTCTCCGGAGAGCTCCCAAACCCCGCGGACCCACCGGCAGGATGCCCCTTTGCCCCGCGCTGCTACCGCGCCGTGGACAAATGCCATCAGGAGAAGCCGGCGCTCTTAGATTATGCTTCTGGCTCTGCTGGCGTCTCCGGCGGCGCCAGCGGGGATACCGGGGCCTCCGCGAGGGCCGGGGATCCACGGACCGGTGAACCCGGGCCCGAAGCAGGAACCGGGGACCCACGCACCGGCCACTTTGCCGCCTGCTTCTTCGCGGATACACCTGCGCCTCCGCCGGAGACCGCGGTGGATGAGGTCTCATGACGGAAGAGCTCCCGACCCCGGCTGACCGGGTCTCCCCGACACGGCTGGAGCAAAGCTTTGCCGCCATCGCTGCGATTGGCGCCCTCCCCGGAGGAGGGTGCGAGCGCCTCGCCTTTTCTAAGGAGGAGCGCGTTGCCCACGCTGAGTTCCGTCGGCAGGCCGAGGCGGCGGGCCTTACGACCTGGGTCGACAGGATCGGAAACAGCTTTGCCCGGCTGGATCCGGCGCCGCAGAACCCTCCGGGGGCCCCGGGCTCACCAGCTACCCCGGGCCCACCAGCTGCCGCAGGCTCACCGGCCGTGGTGGGCCGGGGCCCGGAGCCGGGCTCCGCGGCGAAGGGCGTGAGCTCCAAGGGGGCCCCTTCCGGATCCGCGCCAATTCTCACCGGAAGCCACCTCGACACGGTGGCCCAGGGCGGGTGCTACGACGGCGCCGCCGGTGTCCTCTGCTCCCTGGAGGCGGTCCTCGCCCTGGCGGAAGCCCAGGCCAGCGGAAAACTGCGCCTCACCCGGCCGGTGGAGGTCGTTGCCTGGGCGAACGAAGAGGGAGCCCGATTCGCTCCGGCGATGATGGGCTCCGCGGTGTACGCCGGAGTAATGAGCCTCCAGGAGGCGCTGGGGTGCCGGGACGGCGAGGCGGCGACGGTGGCCGAGGCGCTGGCGGCGGAGCGGGGTGGCACCGGGCGGGGTACCCACGGGCCGAGTGACGGCGGGCCGGGGCGCCCGGCGCGGGCCGGGCTCACGGAGGGACGGCTGCAGGACCCGGTTCCCGCGGCGTATCTGGAGCTTCATATCGAACAGGGTGTTGAGCTCCAGGAGGCGGGTGTCTCCGTGGCAGTTGTTGAAGGGGTGCAGGCGCAGATCGCCGGCGACTGGAACATCCAGGGGCGTTCGGCCCACGCGGGAGCTACGCCCATGCATCGTCGGGCGGATGCACTCCTCGCAGCGGCGGGGCTCATCGCCACGGCTCCGCGGATTGCCGAGCGGCACGCTCCGGGGGTCGCCACCGTGGGGTCTCTCACCGTGGAGCCCGGCTCGCGAAACAGTGTTCCCGGCTCCGTGGGAGGCACCGTGGACCTCCGACACCCGGAGGAACATGAGGTTGCGGCCATGGCGAAGGAGTTTGTCGCGGCCGGGGAGGAAGCCGCGGGAAAGCAGGGCGCCGTCTTCAGTTTCTCCGAGCTCTGGAGGGCGCCCCGGGTCACGTTTGACCCCGCACTCCGAGAGGCGCTACAGACCGCCGCCGAGGCGGCGGGGATACCGACCATGCCCCTCTTCTCCGCCGCCGGCCACGACGCGGTCCACCTCGCGCGGGTTGCCCCTTCCGCCATGCTCTTCGTCCCGAGTATTGGGGGCGTGAGCCACCACCCGGAAGAAGAGACTCCCCTGGCGGACCTGCTGGCGGGCGCCCGGGTGCTGGCCCAGGCCCTCGGCACCCTCGCGGCGAAACCGGCCGAATAAGAAAAGAAGGCCGCCCGAGGTGGTGCCCGGACGGCCTTCAAGTATCACAAAGCGGGTTCATGCCACAGCAAGAGATGCTTCATTCCGCTCCGCTGATTGAGTCGCAAGAATAACAAACCACAGGGCGGCGTTTCAATACGAATTCAGCAGAAATTTGCCTCGATTTGCTCTCTATACGTACATAAAGTCCCCAACAAAGGGAAAGAGGTCCAGAACCTCAGACTGCGTCAGCGTGATGGTCGTTACAAGCTCGTCGTTGTTGTTGTAGAGCTCCAGAGTGGCATCGAAACTCGGATTGACTGCATCGAAGCTCTGCGCGTCCGAGAGATCTCCGCTGTCCGCAAAGGCCTCGTTGACATAGAGAACAAACTTTCCGCCCTGGCCGTTGGTGGTATCGTCCACGGTAAGGGCGTACACCAGACCGAAGCCGTAGTCGTAGTTGTATGACCCCGTCGCTGAGGATGAAGTGACCGTCGCTTGAAGGTTCCAGTTGATGTCAGAGTTGACCTCCAGAATCCCGTCCAAGACGTAGTCAGTCCCGTTGTCGTTGAACGCAAACGAGTTGAAGTCAGCCCCGAAGACGAGATCCATGGTCACGTCGAAGAGGTAGTCCCCTTCCTGGTTCGTCGGATAGTTGGTCGGATATTGCTCCGTAAAGCTACCGGTGACCGATCCAGCAAGGTCGATAGTCCCCGAGGGATTGCCATCGATCGTTCCGCTGAAGGTCTCGTTGAAAGTGTCCGTGGCAGAAGCGGAGAGCTCTCCCGAAGCGGCGGCGCTGGTGTCGCTTTCAATGGCCAGGGTCGCCGCGTTGACCGCATTCGAGAAGAGGGTCTTCGCCTCGTCATCGGTTGCAGGTGTGGTCCCTTCGTAGGAAGAGAGCGCCGATGAGGTCGGTTTGTTGACCCTGGTTCCATCGTCGTCGCCGCCCCCGCTGGACGAACATCCGGCAAAGAGTAGAGCGACGGCGAGGATCGCGATCGTCGTCAAAAGGTAACGTTTCATAAGGTATCCTCCTTCCACCGATTCTATACCATTGCAGTTAGTATTTCCGAGTCGAGGCTAACTCCGTCGCTGAAGCATCTCGGCGGCCGGATTGGCTGCGCCTTATCGTCCCACACCCTTGTAGACAAACCCGGCCACCCGAGCCATCTCCGGCTCTAGGACGTTCCGGGCGTCCATGATGACGTTGCCCCGCATGACCGCCTTTGCACGGCTCAGGTCGAGGTTCCGGTAGGCGTTCCACTCGGTAAGGATGAGCAGGGCGTCCGCGTCCTTCAGGGCATCGAAGGCGTCCAGGTGAACCGAGACCTTCTCCTGAAAGAACGCCTTGAAGTTCTCACCGGCTTCGGGGTCGTGCGCCTGGATCCTGGCACCGGCGTCGAGAAGGGTCTGAGCGATCGTGATTGCCGGTGACTCCCGAATGTCGTCGGTCTCCGCCTTGAAGGCGAGACCAAGAATTGTCACGGTCTTGCCCTCAGCGCCGCCCAGTAGCTTGATGAACTTCTCCGCGGTGATCTCCTTCTGTCGCTCGTTGGAATGGATCACCTCCTTGATGAGGCTCATGTCCACGCCGTACTCGTCCCCGGTTGAGGCGATGGCTCGGGTGTCTTTGGGAAAGCAACTGCCCCCGTATCCCGGCCCGGGGTGCAGGAACTTAGGACTGATCCGCCCATCCATGCCCATACTCCGGGCGATCTCATGAATGTCCGCCCCGGTCGCTTCCGCAAGGTTTGCCATTTGATTGATAAAGGTGATCTTGGTAGCGAGAAAGGCGTTGGCGGCGTATTTGATGAGCTCTGCAGTCTCCAGAGAGACCCAGACGATGGGAGTCTCGATAAGGTAGAGGGTGCGATAGACATCCTCCATCTGCTCCTTTGCCCGCTCATCCTCGTAGCCGATGACAAC
>CAYZHV010000105.1:7616-12214 GCA_964478055.1 uncultured Spirochaetaceae bacterium
CACGGTCAGGATGAAAAAAGTCCTGTACCGCCTTGCCTTCGCGCAAAAACTCCGGATTGGAGACCACTGAGAACTCAACGCCGGGAGCCGCTTCTTCGATGATCGACTTGATCCACCGGTTGGTGCCCACGGGGACGGTGGACTTTGTAACCACGACTTTGTAACCGGTAAGATTCTTAGCTATCGATCGGGCGGCCCGTTCTATTTGGGAAAGATCCGCCCCGCCATCCGCCTTGGGCGGCGTTCCCACGGCGATAAAGACGATTTCCGCCGCCTCGATTGCGGCATTCACATCGGTGGTAAAGGAGAGTCGCTTCGCTTCAGTGTTGCGCTCCAGGTAGTCTTTGAGGCCGTGCTCGTAAATCGTCGGGATGCCGCTATTGAGCTTCTCCACGATCTTTTCGTTTATGTCGACGCCGACAACGGTGTTTCCAAAGTCCGCCAGGCCGACGGAGGAGACGAGACCCACATATCCGGTTCCAATAACTGCGATTCGTTTAGACATTGTGCATAATCCTCACTGTCGAATCTAACATGGAGACCGCTGCCGCGTGTAGCCGCGGGGGCTGCCCCGCCGGTTGGGGTCCCACCGGGACCGCTCAAAAAAGTTGACCAGAGACGTAACCAACCCTACCTTCTTGTCTACAGGGAGGCACCCAGGATGAAACGTGCGCGTTTGCTTTCTTTCTTATTCCTTTTCGCCCTACTCGGGACAGCCGCTTGGGCTCAGGAGTCGGCGAAGGCGACCTTTGCCGGGGGCTGTTTCTGGTGCATGGAAGAGGCTTTTGACAAAGTCGACGGCGTCAGCGAGACGATCTCCGGTTACGCCGGAGGTGATGTTGAGGATCCAACGTATCAGCAGGTTGTAAGCGGAACCACCGGGCATTACGAAGTGCTTCAGGTCACCTATGACCCCGATGTAGTGGGCTATGAGGAGCTACTCTACCACTTCTGGCGCAATATCGATCCCGTGGACGGCGGCGGACAGTTCTGCGACCGGGGCTCCCAGTATCTGAGCGCGATCTTCTACCACAACGATCGGCAGCAGCGTCTCGCCCAGGAGAGCCTTCGGGAGCTTCGACGATCAGACCGGTTTGACCAGTCCATCGCCACCGAGATCCTGGAGCTCGACCAGTTCTACCGAGCCGAGGGATACCACCAGGACTATTACAACAAGAATCCCCTTCGGTACAACTTCTACAAGACCGCCTGCGGCCGGGAAGCGCGGCTTCAGTCTGTTTGGGGAGAAGAGGCGGGTGGGCTGGAAGAGTAACTTCCATGGCAGCCTAGTGGCGAAAAGAGAAGAGCTCCGGCAGTATCCGCCCCGGGGCCACCGGGGCAGGCTGAAAACGCCGAGGGTTACATTTCGCGGTAGCTGCCATCATACGTCACGTTTACACTCACGCCCTGGCCCGTAGTGGCGCCGGTGACCTCCAGATTGATGCTCTCTCCGGGAGTGACGGAGTTAATCGTCAAGGTCCCCGAGGTTAGCTCCTCCACACCTTGGTTGGTTACAGACTCCGCGCTCGCGATGTCTCCCTCGTACTCATCCAGAGATCTGGAATCGTCCGTGTCCAGGGTTCTCGTGCCGGCGCTGAGGTCTTCCCCAGGCGCGGTGTAAATCCTCAAGATTACAGCGTTATCCACGCCGCTACTCTCCTGTGGGGTCGAGCCAAAGCTGGCGCCTTCCGGGGCAATCAGGAGCTGATGAATGTCCTCGGTGGCGTTTGAAGTGTCTACATAATCTGCGGCCTTGTTTAGGCTATAGTCGGTGTCGCCGTAGGTTAGCGTTCCCGCAGCAGAGGCACCATTCTCTCCGCCGCTATCACAACCGATCAGAATCGCCGCTAGCAGTAGGGCCATGGATAACAGAATAGTATGAGTACGTCCCATAGACTCTATTCCTCCTTAGTTCTTGGCGTCTGCAACTGGGCGGGAGTGGTTCTGGTATGCCCGCCCAGGTCCTTTGCGACCGGGCGGCAGGAACAGCGCAGCCGGTAATTCCTTACCGTCCTACTAGCCAACCTAAGGGATAACCCCGGGGGGACGTCAAATTGGAAGCGAAATTGAAGTGGTTCCCTCGGGCGCAGTATTTTGGCACCCGAGAGTAAAGGATGGAGGAACGGCAGTGAGCCTTAACTATTCGTCGACTTCCGCCGGCAGGTTTCGAGCCCACTCGACGTACTTCTTGACCCCTTCTTCGATCGCCACGGAAGGCTTGTAGCCGAGGACCTTCTTCGCCTTGCTGATGTCCGCGTAGGTGCGAATAACGTCCCCGGGCTGCGGTGGCTGCTTGTCGATCTTCGCCTTCTTGCCCACGGCCTCTTCGATGATCTCGACCAGGCGGCTCAAGGAGACGGTCCTGTTCTCTCCGAGGTTGAAAACGTCGTAGGTGCCTGGCTGTTGCTTGAGGAGCCAGTCCAGAGTGCGATTAACTCCGTCGACGATGTCGGTGATGTAGGTGTAGTCCCGCTCAGTGGTGCCATCGCCGTAAAACGGTATTGTGGACTCTCGCTCGATGAGTCGGGTGAACTTGGCGATCGCCAGGTCCGGACGTTGTCGTGGCCCGTAGACGGTGAAAAACCGCAGCGCCGCAACCCGCATGCGGTGCAGATGGGCGTAGGTGTGGCTCAGGAGCTCGCACGCCTTCTTCGTTGCGGCGTAGGGGGAAATCGGGTGGTCCACAAAGGAGTCTTCCTTGAACGGCACCTTCTCTGTGTTACCGTAGACAGAACTCGATGAGGCAAAGATGAGGTCCCTGACGTCGTTTGCGGCCATCGCCTCCATGACGTTTACGGTCCCCTCGACGTTGCACTTGGTGTAGGCCACGGGATCCTCGATAGAGGGGCGTACCCCCGCCTTTGCGGCCAGATGAATTACGCAGTCGATGGGACGTCCATCCCGCAGGGCGCGCTCAAAAACCGTATTGAGCCGCGGCTGGTTGAGAAGATCGATCTGGAAGAAACGAAACCCGGCGTGCTCCATGAGCTGTTCCATGTTTCGTTCTTTTGTCTCTCGCGGGTAGAGGGGGTCGAAGTTGTCAATGCCGTAGACCACGTGTCCCCCTTCGACAAGGGACTCCGCTACATGGGAGCCGATAAATCCGGCGACACCGGTCACAATGATGTTCATGCTTGGCCTCCTACCAACGTTGTATAGCCAGCTTCGGTAACGTTAATGGTAGCACGAAACTTAACTGCCGTGCATAGACATTGCGTCCCTGATCTGACTACATCGCTCTTTTAGGGAGGCTTCGGTAACATCGACAAAGAGATGAGGGCTCAGGCGGACATAGGAGAGGCTCTCCCGGTCCATCTGGTTCGAGACCACCTTTTCTGCGAGCTCCTCGATCCTGCTACCGGTATAGTAGACCGAAAGGGTACGAATCTCCTTGGGCGGCCGCGCCTTGGTGGAGGTTATGAGCGGCTTGTTGCACGCCGCGGCCCAGTAGATGGAGCTCCTGCTGGCGTTGATAACCCCGTCAAGGCGCGCCACACCGCGGTAATAGTCCAGGGCGGAACGCTCCTCACCGAAGGCCACGACCTTTTCCTCAAGGCCGTTCGTTCTGACTCGCTCGGTCACGGAGTCAGGAATGGGGGGAAGCAGAAGAAAGCGAATGCCCGCCTCCTCAAAGAGCTCCCGGGAGTCCGCGAGTCGGTCAAAGAGGGGTATGAGGTACTCCGCCTCATCCTCTCGGATGCCGGGAATACCGAAGGTGAGCTGGCCGTTCTTCTTGTCCTCGGCGGAGTCCTCTTCCTCCGCGAGGTCCCCGAAAAGCTCCTTGAACCGGGCGGCGGCGCCCACGGCAAAGCCGGAAAGTAGAAGAGACGCTTCCTCCCCGGCCTCCAGCTCCGCTGTAAGACGCGTCGGAAGAATCGCCTTGGCCCGCTTGCGGATACCTCGGCCCTCCCCGGGGAGGAGGAGAATCTGCTCGATACCTCGTTTCTTGAGGCTCAGTCGCAGTGAGAGCAGGGCCGCGGTGCCGGAGAAAAGGGCGTCCGGGAGGACCACGTCACCGCTTCTCACAGGATGGGGAGCGCCCAGGATTGGTTCGTATCCATGCCTTCTCAGACACGCGGCGGTGACAAGAACTTCCCCGGGCTGGTCGCCCTCGGGATCGAGGAGCAGGACTCGGGGAATCGTTTCCGGTGCCTCGACGATGGAAAGCTCGCTGCTGCTCATGGGTCCCCAGAGTACACCGCCGTGGGCGAGGGAGCAAGACTCGATGGAGCAGCGCAGGAAGCTATCGGGCTACAGTACTTCCTCCGCGGGTCCGGAGAAACTCCCGTCCACACTCTCTCCGTCGGTGAGGGTCAACGTGTATTCGATGGTGTAGGTAGTCCCGTCGAACGTTACCGCGGCAGTGCCGCTGACGGCGTCGATGATCGTACCGGTATCGGTGTCATAGTCGTAGTCGAACGCCACGGCGGCGTCACTGAGCACTCCGGGAGCCCGGGGATCACCGCTTAGCGTGTAGGTTCCCGGGCTTACCTGGCCGTCGGTGTCGGAATTGAAGTCAAGGTAGACTAGGTCAGCGACCCCGGTGAGCCAGTCGCTTTGAACCTCCACGGTCGATTCGGTGATGTACGCGTCCACGT
>CAYZHV010000106.1:0-12164 GCA_964478055.1 uncultured Spirochaetaceae bacterium
GCGTAGGTCTCGGTAGTGGAGTCGTCCGGGACCTCCGGGTCGTCGAGATACCCATCGTACTGGCCGGTGACCACGTCCTCGATCTCCAAGGGCTTGATAGCTCTGAGCACTTTAGCCTTCTCCTGGGCGATCTCGTAGGCATCCAGGGTATTCGGGGGTTCCATGGCGGTGAGAGCTACCATCTGGAGAAGGTGATTCTGCACGACGTCCCGGATAATACCGAAGCTGTCGAAGTACCCCGCCCGGCCCTCGACACCGATGTCCTCGCTAAAGGTGATGGTCACTCTGTCGATATAGTTCCTGTTCCAGATCGGCTCGAAGATGAGATTGGCGAACCGGAGTATGAGGAGATTCTGAATTACCTCCTTTCCGAGGTAGTGATCGATACGGAAAGTCCGCTCCTCGTCGAATACCTCTCCCAAGGTTTCGGTAAGCTCCTGGGAGGACCTGCTATCCCTGCCAAAGGGCTTCTCCACCACCACCCGGGACCAGGCACCACTCTTCTCGTCGGCGATACCGCTTCTGCCGAGGGAATGGACCGTGTCGGAAAAGACGCTCGGCGGAATGGCGAGATAGACCAGGAGGTTGTGATCGGGCTCGCGGATCTGCGGAAACTGCTCGGCGAGCCTGTTGAACGCCTCGGGATCGCCATACTGCCCGGAAAAGTAGTGCGCCCGCTTGAGGAAGCTGCCAATCCGAATATCACACACCTCAGGTTCGGGCTCGTATCGAGAGGTGAGATTGGTGCTAATGTCGTGTCGAAACTCTTTGTCGTTCTTTTTGGATCGGGCGAACCCAATAATCGTGAACTCTTGCGGAAGCAGTTCATTACAGTAGAGCGAAAAAAGCGCGGGAATGAGCTTCTTTCGGGTTAGATCGCCGGAGGCGCCGACAATGACGATGGTCGTTGGCTTTTCACCCTTCATAGGGGAGAGGATACAACGAATACCGGGAGGGCGAAAACTCGGTGGCTCTCAACCAGCGCCGCTAGGAGGGGAGAGCCGCGCTTTTGCCGTTGAGAAAGCGTTCCGCCTGATCGAGAATGAGCCGGGAGTTGTCGTAGGTGATAGTTGTTCTCGCCTCCTCGTAGGGAAGCCAGACTGCCTGCCGGATTTCGCCCGCTTTCGGATGAGGAACACGCATTCTTCGCAGGCGCCCGAGAAAGAGGACCACCTCTTTTCGTTTTCCTTTCGGCGTCAGGTAGTGTAACCGGTGACAGAAGCCGTTGATCAGGCTCGGTCGCAATCCAACCTCCTCTTCGGTCTCCCGGAAGGCGGTCTCTTCTTCACTTTCGCCCACTTCTACGTGCCCTTTCGGAAAACCCCAGTGCAGATCGTCTTCGTGCTGCACCAGAAGGTAGGAGGTTTTGCCCCAGCTCCTGCTATAGACGACGAATCCGCAGGACTTCGCGTGTTTACTCCGCCGTATCCGGTCGAGCTCCATCCCGAGAAAGGTTCCGTCGAAGCCGATCTCCTCCCAGAATTCCCGGACGGCGTCGTTCTCGTAGGGGACAAAAAGACGCACCAGGGGAATTGTCTTCCAGGGACCCTGGAGCAGTAGCTCAAAGGCTTGTTTGCCCACGCCCCGCTTCTGATAGGAAGGGGCAACGTAATAGTGGGCGAGAAAGATATGATCGTGAACCACCTTGTAGAGAAGGTAGCCGCAGAGCTCCTTCTCAAAAAGAAGGGACATACCCTGGAAGCGACGCTCCTTGGCTTCGGCGATCGACGTTGGGATCCCCGTATGGTCCGCCCGTTCCAGAAGGCCGGTCTCCTTCAGGTGCTCTTCCATGAAAGTCGCGATCTCTGGTGGCGGAGAGTCAAGGTCCATTGGTTCGTAGCCGATCATCGAATAGGAGGCTACCACGGGGCGGCGCTTGTTTCATAGGCTTCTCCGGCTTCCGGGAACGTAACTGATAGTGCACAACATGGGTGAAGCTGAACTGTTCAACGCTGCGGCCGCGGCAACGAAACCACTTCTCTATCTCGTTCTCGGCGTAGAGCTGGCGACGATCCCTCTCTTTCTTGTTGCTCAACGGGTAAGCAAAGCCTCTCGGCCACTCCTCCTTACCGGCCTTGCGGCCCTTCTGCTCACCGTCACCGGGCTCATCCTTCCCATTGGCCCACCGGCCATGGGGGCGGCGTTGATCGGCGTTCTTTTGACGCCGCTGCTGCTCCATCGCGCCCGGGCCCTCCTCGCCCCGAGTTTTCTCGGAGGCACCGCCGAGGAGGCGAGAGACAACCTAACGGGCCTCCCGAACCGACAGGCGTTTTATCGATACCTGGACACCTCCCTCGCCATCGCCGCCCGGGAGCATTTCGGCGTGGGACTGCTCTATTTGGACCTGGACCACTTCAAAGAGGTTAATGAGACCTACGGGCACCGGGTGGGAGATCTCATCATTTCCGATGCCACGGAGCGTTTCAAAGAGCTTCTGCGAAAAGGGGACCAGCTCTTTCGCATGGGGGGAGATGAGTTTGCCCTGGTCGTACAGGGTGTGGACGACGTGACCGGAGCGGCCATCGTGGCGGAGAAGCTCGTTGCGGGCATGCGTGAACGGTTTCGAGTCCGTGGTCACGAGCTCTACGTCGGGCTCACCGTCGGTATTGCCTGGTATCCCGGGGACGCAACCGAGCCCGGCGAGCTCATTCGCAAGAGTGACGAAGCGCTCTCGGAGGCGAAGAAGGACCGCAACACCTACCGGTTCTACACCGATGAGATTCAATCCACCGCCTCCCATCACGTGGCGATTGTGAACGCCCTCCGGTCGGGCCTGGAAGCGGGGGAGTTCAGCCTCGCCTTTCAGGCGATTATGGGAAGTGAGCGGGAGGTCATCGGGGCGGAGGCGCTGCTTCGTTGGAACACCGAGGAGTTCGACTCCATCTCTCCGGAGCAGTTTATTCCGGTAGCCGAGAGCTCGGGGTTTATTCAGGAGCTCGGGGCGTGGGTGCTGGAAGAAGCCGCCGGCAAGCGGGCGGAGCTGGCGGCTCGCGGGTTTGCCGGCTTCCTCTCGGTAAACATCTCCGCCTACCAGCTCCGAAATCCGGCCTTTATCGACCTCGTAAAAGATGTCATTCACCGTCATCGGATAGAACCGGGATGGATGCACTTCGAGCTGACCGAGACTTCCCTCATGGCCACCGACGGAATCGCCATGGAGGTCCTCGAAAAGCTAAGAGATCTCGGAATAACCCTCGCCATAGACGACTTCGGTAAGGGGTACTCCTCCCTCACTTACTTGCGGCACCTGCCAGTTGAGATGCTCAAGATCGACCGTTCTTTCATTCTCGGGATCCTGGACAGCGCCGAGGACCGGTCGATAATCCAGTCCATATCCAGTCTTGCCGCGGGCCTCGGTCTCAAGGTAGTCGCCGAAGGCGTGGAAACCGACGCACACTTTACCTCGGTCAAGGACAGTCGCTGCGACGCCTTTCAGGGGTATCTCTTCTCTCGCCCGGTTCCGTACGAAGAGTTCGTGACCTCCCTCCCATGAGCGGCATCTACGAGAACGCGGACCGGTACGAGGAGATTTACGCAAGCTTTACCGCGGACCTATCCTTTTACAGGGAACTCACCGCCACCTGTGAAGGACCCATCTGCGACCTTGCCTGCGGAACGGGGCGCGTGACGATATCGCTGGCGGAGGCGTTTCCGGAGCGACTGGTCTACGGGGTGGACACGAGCGCCGCGCAGCTCTCCCGGGCGCGGGAACGCGCTCCCGCTGTTGGCAATCTCCGATGGATCGACTCGTCCATGGTTGACGTTTCCCTGCCGGAGCGCTGCGGACTCGCGATTTGCGCGCTCCACTCTCTGGAGCATCTCACGGAGGAAGCAGAGCTCGACCGCTTTTTCGAGAATCTCCGGGAGGGGGTGTTGCGGCCCGGAGGGGTTTTCGCTTTTGCCATTCATCTTCCGGACCCTCGCTATCTCGTCGGGGACCCCGAGCAGTTGGAGGAGGTTGGTCGCTACGGGGCGGAGGAGAGTGCCTTTACCCTCTACGAGAGACGTAGCTACGACGCCTCGACGCAGATACTTTCCCTTACCTGGTTTTTCGAAGGAGGGGCGGAGCAGGAGGTGGAGTCAGCAAGCTACGAGTTGCGGCTCCTGTATCCACGGGAGATGCGGCGCATTCTCCGGGAGCACCGTTTCGAACTCCTCGGCCACTGGGGGTGGTACGATAGATCGCCACTTACCTCGGATTCCGGCACACAAGTGATTCTCTGCCGTCGGTTGAGCTAGCTCGTCTGCTTGTGTTTTCTTGCGTAGCGAATGTAACGGCCCGAAGAGGCGACAAACTCCGCGAGCTCATCTTCGGTAAGCTCCCGAATGACCCGGGCGGGAACTCCGGCCACCAAGCTGCCTGAGGGGACCTTCATCCCCGGGGGCACCACCGCCCCGGCCGCGACCATCGCCTGCTCTTCCACGAGAGCACCGTCGAGGATGATCGCTCCCATACCGATCAGGCAGCGGTCTCTAAGGGTGCAGCCGTGGAGCGTTGCCTTGTGCCCCACCGTGACCTGATCTCCAACCTCGAGAGGATGGGTCTCGTGGGTTACATGGAGCACCGAGAGATCCTGGATATTAGTGCCGCGGCCGATTCTGACGTAGTGGATGTCCCCTCGAATGACGGTGTTGTACCAGACGGAGCTATCCGTACCGATCGTCACGTCCCCGACGATCCGGACGCCATCCGCGAGAAATACAGATTGGTCAATGCTCGGTCGCTTACCTTCGTAGGGCAGAATGGTTACGTTGGTGCTCATACGGGAAAAATAGCATCTTTGGTGCGTATTCGTTTATTAAGGCTCTCCAGAAGTTTCCACCGAACTATCGGAACTTCCTCCAGGGCCGAGGCGGGAACGCAGAAGAGCTGAGTTTCTTCGACGGTCTCATATTCGAAGAGGGGATTTCCGAGAACCTGGTCCTCCCCGAAGTAACCGCCACGAATGACCGTGTCGAGCTTCTTTCCGTTGAACCTGATATCCACCGCTCCCTTTTCGACCAGGAAGAGGCAACTCTCCTTCGGGGGCTTCACCTTCTTCTTGTTACCAAACTCCTTCTCCCGAAGATAGCTCGCCATGCGGTCCTGCAACGCCCCTGAAATGGAGTCGCCAAAGAGCGGGGTACTTTGTAGAAAGTGCTTTCGCGGGAGATGCTTCTCCGCGCGCTGCACAAGTCCGCTTCGCTCGAGAAAGAGGCGGTAGAGGTGGCTCGGAATCTCCAGGGTGAGGACGAAACTGTCCGCCCGATAGGTACGATCGCTCGGAGTGTCGGAGTAGGCGGAGTACTCTCCGAAGAGCGCCCCGGGATTGAGAACGTTTCGAATGTCGAGCTCCGCGGCGATGAGCTCCACCAGCCCTTTCAAAAGCAGGTAGACTGTGTCGTTCGCCGCACCCCGCTTGATAATGATGGAGCCCACCGTGTACATCCGGACCGGGCAGTTCTCCAGGACTTCCCGCTCCTCTTTCGGAACCGAGGGATAGAGCTCTTCAACAGCCCGGGGGATCAGCGGATCGTAGAGGGAGTGCTCTCGACGAATCAGGATATCCTGCATCCCGAAGGAGCTGTTCGACCCGATTTCCTTCTCGTTCAGGGTGAGGGGCCGGTCGATGTGACTCAGAACGATCTTGTCCGAGTCGTCCTGGCGAAAGTCCTCGGCGTTGCCGTGGATCATGCCGCCCCCGGCGTCAATCTTCTTCAAGTTCGCCGGGCTCAGGTAGGTTTCCCGGATCCGCCGGTCTATCTCCTTGCCGAGGGCACTCTTAGCGCCCTTCTTCAGCTTCTTGAGCACCTCGAAGGAGGCGATGTCCGCGAAGTGCGCGTAGGTCTTGAAGCCCTCCTTGCAGAGCGCCCGGAAGAAGAGAATCGTCGTATCCACCGGATGGGGAGAGTAGGCCGGAAGGACCTCCATACCGTCCACGCGGTTCCACTCTCCCTCTGTGAGATCCACCGGAACGAAGAACTCCTCGAAGCGATCCTCCGGAAAGGACATGAGAGCCGAGAGCTTCTTCATAACCGAGTGGCGTACCGCCTTTGTGGCGTAGTAAGGAATGCGATGATCCGCTCGAACCAGGGAGGTAAGGCCCGCAAAGTGATCGTCATGGGCGTGGGTGTGAAAGATGCCGGCGATTTCGTTCACGCTGACTCCCAGGGCTCGTAGGGAGTAGAGAACGTTTGGCCCCGCGTCTATTAGATAGGTCTTCCCCTGAAAGGAGACCATGCTGGCCATGCAGGGGCGCATCGTGTCCCAGCCGTTCCCCTCGCCGGTGTGGATAACCGAGAAATAGGCGTTCTTGATTCGGTGAGAACCGAGGGAGTAGGGCGGGGCGTAGTGCTCTCCTTCCTGGAGATTCAGGCTCACCTCTTCGTAATCGCCCTGGTGGCTTATGCGATAGGTGTTCACTGCCACTCGTTCGACGTAGGTCTTTGGCGCGAGCTCTACCGGATCGTTTCCCACTTCTACAAAGTCGATCAGCTCCTCCGGGTCCCGGATCGTTCCGAAGGCGAACTCCTTCTTTATGCGCATCAGCTCGTCGGCCATCTCCGGGGAGTAACCCGCCTCGGTAAGCTCGGCTTCGTTGACCAATCCGTAGTTCCCGCGATAGATGTACTCGCGCTGGGCGTTTACCTGGTCCCGGGAACCGATAATTAAGGGCTTGCGACCGGTGTTGTTCGGATGGCCGGGGATTATCATCCCCTGGCGATAGAGCATTTGCAGGACCGGAAACTCCGCGAGGTTGGCAAACTCACCGTTTTGTATGGGTATTTCCGAGAGAAGAATAGCGTTCGGCCCGGTCTCGTAGCTCGTGCCACCCCGCTCCACGGAGCCAATAAAGCCGCGCTGCATGAGGTGCTTCACGCTGTCAGCCGGAGAGCCGCAGAGTATTCGCAGCTCCGGTCCGGGGATCTCGACCCAGTAGATACCGGTCGCTACTTTTTGCTTTCTCACCTATCCATCAGAGTAGTCGCAGCTACGGCTCTGCGCAACTGCGAATGGAGAATATGTGCAAATTCCTCTGGTTTAGAGCCAGTCGATCGAAAGGTGAAGGTATCGGTCCTCGCAGGGCTTTCTGATTTCCTCGGGGACGTCGCTCTGAAGGATATCATAGAGGATCTGCTTCGCCTCTTCTCGGCGACCGTAGTAGAGGTAGGCGGAAGATATGGCGTACTGGGTCAGATAGTCCTCGGGATTGATCTCGTAGGAGCGCTCCAGGAGCTTGAGGCTCTCCTCAGGCTTGGCGGTCTGGCTGTAGAGGACACTCAGGTTGCGGAGAATCGTCGGATTCTCCGGCTCCAGCTCCTTGGCCCGGCCAAGGTACTCCTCCGCCTCCTTGTACTCGTCAAGCCGAAGGTGAGCGCACCCTATCGCCTCGTAGGCCTGGGCGTTTTGGGTGTCCATCTTGAGATAGAACTGAATGGTGTTAATCGCCTCCCTGTTTCGGCCGGACTCAGTGAAAGCGACACCGAGATGGCGAAGGGCGTGAAGGTTCTCGGGCTCCTCAGCCAGAAGCTCCTGCAGGAGCTCAATAGCGGCTTCGAAGTTCCCTTCCCGTATTAGCTGTTCCGATTCTCTCAGGACTACCTCGAGTTCCATGGAGTGAAGATATGAAAGCTTATCACCTTCGTCAACAATGGGTTGAAGAACAGGCCGGTTGCACCGGGAGCGGTTAGTTCCTATAGTCCCAGTGAATGATCGCAGTAGTACTGGTTGGAGACGAAATCCTCTCGGCCCAGGTGAGAGATGAGAACCTCTTCTATATTATCGACCGTCTCTCGGAGGCGGGATACGAGGCCGGGGAAGCACGGATTATCCGGGACGATATCGAAGAGATCGCCCGAACCTTTCGAGAGCTCTCGCGAAAGTACGAGTACGTCATAAGTGCCGGCGGCGTGGGGCCAACCCACGACGATGTCACCCTGGACGGTGTAGCCCGGGCTTTTGGCGTGCCCCTCGAGCTCAACGAGAAGATGAGGGCGTTTCTTTCAGGTCACCACGGCGAGGGGATGGGCAAGTCCGTCGTCAAGATGGCGATGCTCCCGGCGGGCTCAGAGGTGGATACCGGAAACGACCGGCGCTGGCCCCTGGTGCGCAAGGAGAATTGCTTCATTCTCCCAGGGCTTCCCCGGGCTCTTCGAGATAAGATCGACCGCATCGTTGCAAAGCTCCCTATCCTCGAGCGCTCCTGGATCGCGAGGCTCTATCTCGACTCCGCGGAGGATGAAATTGCGGACTGGCTCGGAGAGCTCCAGGATCGCTATCCCGCCGTAGCGGTGGGCTCCTATCCGGTACTCGACGAAAAGCGGTATACCACCAAGATTACCTTCAAGGGGGTGGACCGGCAGGCAGTGAGCGCAGCCTACGAGGAAGCGGCGGTTGAGCTGCACCGGTATCTCGTTAATCGGGATGCTCCGGAACCCTTGGGAGGCAGCGGTGCTTGACGTTATTCACGCCTCATCTGAGTCCCCTGGTGCCTTTGGCGAAGCGTTTGATCAGACCTCGCCTTTCGCCGCAGGGGTAATGCTTCACGGCTTCGGGGCGAGCGGTGACGACCTTGCCCCGTTGTCGCCACTCTTTCCGGTGCGGGAACAGTGGTTATTCCCGCACGCTCCGGGACAGATCGAATGGGGCGGAATGCTCTACGGCCGCGCCTGGTTTCCCCGGGAGACCCGGGCGATGGAGGCGGCGATGACCGGGGCGTACTTCAACGGCTTGCGAGAGCAGGATCCGCCAGGACTTTCGAACGCCGCAGCCGAGCTCTTCGAGCTTGCCGAAGCTCACGGCCTGGACTGGGAAGAGACGCTGCTCGGCGGCTTTAGTCAGGGGGCGATGGTCGCGGTGGAGGTGGCCATTCGCGCTCCGAAACCGCCGAAAGGGCTCCTTCTCTTTTCCGGCTCTCTGATCGCCGAGGAACGGTGGAGTAGCAGTGCCGAAGGGCTGTCCCGAGCTCGAAAGCGCCCGGGGGTGTTCTTTCAGTCCCATGGCACCTCGGATCAGATCCTGCCCTTTGAGGAGGGAAGAGCTCTCTTTGACCTGCTCCAATCTGCGGGGTGGGAAGGAAGCTTTGTCGGATTTCGGGGAGGGCATGAGATCCCTCCGGACGTGGTGCGGGAGGCGCACCAGCAGCTCTACACGGGAGGTTGAAGGGATGAAACGCACTCTACTAGCGGCGGCGATTCTCCTGTTGGTCCTCGGCGGTCTGCACGCTCAGGAGTCTGCCCTGAACACGGTCCGGTTCACCAACAACACCGGTTTCGAGATCGCCTTCCTCTTCTTCTCCCCCGGAGACTCGGAGTTCTGGGGGCCCGACCTTCTCGGCTCGGAAGGAACGCTTCAGGACGGTGGGTACCGGGAGTTCTTTGTCCATTATCCCGAAGCGTGCGGGAGCTTCGACTTTATGGCGGTGGACACCGACGGTGACGCCTACCTCATCTGGGACTACCAGGTCTGCGATGGGAGAGGCGCAAACGTTCGGGTTACCCTGGACGATTTCCAGGGGCCCGCTCCCGAAATGACCTACGTGGAGCTCCGGCTCGTTAACGAGCTTCCCCTGGAAGTCTTCTATCTCTTTATCTCTCCCGGGGACTCCGGCATGTGGGGTGTGGACTACCTCTCTAGTGCGGGAGTGCTGGAGAAAGGGCGGGGCTCCTCGTTTCTCGTGCCCGCCGTGGGAGACGCCGTCGGGTACGACATTATCGCCGTTGACGAGGAGTCCGATCTCTACACCTTTTCCATCGAAGTCGACGCGAGCAGGGAGGCGTATCAGTACCCGATTGAAATCACCGATCTACAGGAGGTGAACCGTTGATCTGGGAGATCCTCTCACTCGTTCTCTCGGTTGTTGCCCTTCTCGTCGGGGCGATCGGCTGCATCGTTCCCGTGCTTCCGGGTCCGATTATCGCCCTCGCGGCACCCCTGGCGATCTCCATTGCCGGCGGGTGGGAGATCTTCGCCCCGGTAACGCTTATCATCCTCGCGTTAGTTGCTGTGGCCACCACCGTTGGTGACTCCATACTCCCCGCCCGGAGTGCCTCGAAAGCCGGCGCCGGCCGTCCGGGGGTGGTTGGTAGCGTTGTGGGCATGCTCCTCGGCTCGTTTCTCTTTCCTCCTTTCGGGACGATAATCGGCGCCTTCGTCGGGGCCCTCGCCGGAGAGGTGCTCTTTAACCGGGAGAATCGCGATCCGATCCGCGCCGCCCTCGGGGTTTTTCGGGGCACCCTCCTGGCAACGCTTCTCAAGCTCGCCTCCGTCGGCGCCACCGCCGCGGTATCCGTTCGCGGAGCGGTCACCTTGTTGCAGTAGCAGGAGAGCAGATGGACATTGAAACCCTCAACCGCCAGATCCAAGAGAGCGAAGCGCTGCTCCTCTACGTGACCACCACGGACTGCTCAGTTTGCAAGGTTCTCAAGCCAAAGGTGCGAGAGCTCCTTGCCGAGCGTTTTCCGAAGGTGGAGTTTCTCGACGTGGAGATGGACCTTCTTCCGGAGGCGGGACAGCAGCGGGAGGTCTTTTCGGTGCCCACGGTTATCGGCTTCTTTCACGGTAAGGAGCACTTTCGAAAAGTCCGGGTCTTTGGCATAGAAGAGCTCGCCGAAGCGTTGGCGCGTCCCTACGAGCTCCTCTTCGGATAGCCCGGGCTGATTTCCTTTTCGATCTGATTCAGGAGCTCCACTATGGCGGGGTAAAAGGCGCCGATCTGGCCCTGCGGTCGATGCGTTCATGGCGCCGGGGTCCCATAATCGATAGAATGGGAAATATGAAACAACAGCGGCGCCTCTTCCTTATCCTAGTGGCCTACAACGCAGTGATCGGATTGGTCGTAGGGCTGCTCAGACAACTGCATATATCGATCTTCAACCCACATCTGGAGCTCGCACTTCCGGGACGTATCCAGACCGCCATGCAGCCCAGCGTCTTTGTGGCGATAATCCTCTTCTCCCTTCTTATCGCCCTGGTTGTTCAGCGTCGCCTGAGGCCGCTCTTTCGCTATCTCGACCGCGGGGAGGAGTATGAAAAGGCGCGCTCCGCGACGGTGGGAGTGCCCTGGCTTCTAACTGCGGCGCATCCGCTGCTCTGGCTCATCGGCACAACCCTGGTCTACGCCTTTGCCTACAACTGGGAAGCTCCCGGTGGTGTCAGCTATCGGTGGTCTCTCGTTGTTGCGCTCGCGGCGGGGCTGGTCACCGGTCTCTACACCGCTCTGGCGGTGAACCGTTCCTTCATTTCCGTTAAGCGAAAGCTAAAGATGATCTCCATCGAATCGGGAGAACGGGATCTCTTTATCGAGCTCCAGGAGCGTCTCATTCTCTGGGCCGCCGTGGGCGTCACCGGTATCCTGCTTCTCTATGCCGCCCGGCGTTACTGGATTACCCCGTCGAGCTCGGCGCAGGAACCGATCCTGGGGATAGTCGCCGTGGTTCTGGTCTGTCTCCTTCTCTTTGGCCGAATGGCACGGCTCGCCCGGATTCAGCGGAACGCGCAGATAGACGCGCTAAAGGCGACCGTGCAGGAGCTCTCCCGGGCCGGGGGCGACCTGCGCAAGCGGATTCAGGTTCTTAACTTCGACGATATCGCCGCGGTCTCCGTTGCGTTCAACCGTTTTCTCCAGCTCCTCTCGGGCATGATCGGCACCATGCAGAGCTCCGTGGAGCGCCTCTTTTCGGTGGGGGCGGGGCTCTCCGGAGCGATGGAAGAGATTGATTCCGCCGCGAGCTCCATTGCCGGTTCAGTGGAGGAGATCCGGGGAGAAGTGGAAGAGCAGAACACTGCATCGAGCGAAACTCTCGAAGCGGTGCGGGAGGTTGTGCGTCGCATCGGTTCCCTCGATCAGCTCATCGAGAGCGAGCTCACAATCGTCCACGACTCCTCCGCCGCTATCGAGGAGGGCCTGGCAAATGTGCGCTCCATCGGTCGAAACGTCGGTCTCGTGGGGGAGGCTTTTCGCGCCCTGGTGGAGCAGGCGGCGGACGGCAAGAAAAAGATCGGAAGCGTAAACGAGCAGATCGTCCAGCTCCGGGAGCGCTCGGAAGCGCTGGAAGAGGCGAACCGCCTCATATCCACCATCGCCGCCAGGACCAACCTCCTCGCCATGAACGCCGCCATCGAGGCGGCTCACGCCGGAGACGCCGGCCGGGGCTTTGCGGTCGTAGCGGAGGAGATCAGAACC
>CAYZHV010000107.1:0-12061 GCA_964478055.1 uncultured Spirochaetaceae bacterium
GGCGGCGGCGCCGCGGGACTCACCGCGGCTCAGTATGGAGCGCGAGCCGCCTTGAATACGCTGGTCATCGAGCAGGCCGCCAACGGCGGGCAATGCCTCCTTATCGAGGGCTTGGAGAACTACCCCGGATTTCCGGAGCCGATCAACGGAACGGATTTTACCGAGCGCTTCGAGGAGCAGGCCCGAAACTTCGGCGCGAGCTTCAAGATCGCCACGGTCCAGAAGATCGAGAAGGAAGGGCACGCCTTTACCCTGAGTACGGACGCGGAGAAGATCACAGCCTCCGCTGTCATTCTCGCCACCGGAGCCAAGCACCGGACCCTTGATGTCCCTGGGGAAGCGGAGTTCCAGGGCAAGGGCGTGAGTTACTGCGCAACCTGCGACGGACCCTTCTTCAAAGGACAGAAGATTCTGGTAGTGGGCGGCGGCGACGCCGCCTTTGACGAGGCAAACTTTCTCTCCAAGCTGAGCGACCAGGTGGTGCTGGTACACCGTCGGGAGAGCTTCCGGGCACAGAAGTCCCTGGTCAAGCGGGTAATGGAGAATCCGAACATCGAGGTGCGCACCAACACCGTAGTCAAAGAGGTAAAGGGTGCTCCGAACATGTTCGGCATCGAGGCGGTGGATTCCATCACCTTTCAGAACACAAAGACCGGGGAAGAGCAGAGTGAGCCCTTTAAGGCGATGTTTGTTTTCGTCGGGTCGATCCCCCAGACCGGCCTCGCCGAAGACGCGGAGAAAGACGAAGCAGGATACATTGTCACCGACGAACACATGCGTACCAGCGTGAAGGGCCTCTATGCGGTAGGAGATGTCCGCACTACCCCGTTCCGGCAGCTGGTCGTCGCCGCGAGCGACGGAGCGATCGCCGCCCACGACGCCTCGGCCTACATCGACCAGATCGAGGAAGAGCTCGCGCAGACCCCTGAGCCCGCCCTCGTCTAAACCGCTGAATCTCGGTTCCTGGGCGTCGACGCAGTCGGCGCCCTTCTCTTTTCTACTGTCCACAACCCTGCGGGTCGACCCGCGCCTTGCGAGAGGCAAAAAAGTGTGCTATGTACGAAAGTCGTGACGAGGTCTCTAAGTCGAGCCGCCGCACTCTTTCTACTGTTCACAACTCCCTTGATGGCCCAAAGCACGAGAGCCCCTTCCTCCCCGGAGACCACCGGCTTCTGGGCGGATGAGCCGGAAGAGATAGTTCTCGATAACCTCATGCGCAGGATGAGCGATGAGGAGATTCTCGGGCAGCTCTTTCTGGTTGGTTGGCCCACTACCGAGCCCACACCGGAGCTCATGCGCTGGATTAGAGAGCGCAATATCGGGGGTATCAAGATTTTCGGCTGGAACGGCACGAATCTTCCCGCCCTGGCGAGCTCCATAAGTGAAATGCAACGAGCCGCTCTGGCCACGCCGAACGGAATTCCCCTCTTTACTGCCACCGATCAGGAGGGCGGATGGGTACGTCACGTCAAGGACGGCACCTCCCTCACCCCGGGAAACCTCGCCATCGGTGCCTCGGGCCTGCCCTACGATGCGTACCGCTCCGCAAGCATAATCGGCCGGGAGCTCCGAGCCCTGGGCATTAACATGAACTTTGCCCCTACCGTGGACGTCTACTCCAATCCCGAAGCCCACGTCATTGGCCCCCGGGCTTTCTCTTCAGATCCCGTTGAGACTGCTCTCCTCGGCGTTGCCTATTACCGAGGGCTCGAGGAGCAGCGCATCATAGCGACGGCCAAGCACTTTCCCGGTCACGGTAACGCCACCGGAGACAGTCACGGTATGCTTCCGGTTATTTCTGACCGCTGGGAGGATCTCTGGGAACGGGACCTCATCCCGTACCGCTTTCTCATTCGCGAGGGGGTGCCGGCGGTCCTGAGTGGGCATTTGAGCTTTCCCGAGGTGAGCGGCGAAGCAACTCCCGCCTCGATTTCTTCGTTCTTCAAGACGGAGGTTCTCCGGGAACGGCTCGGCTTCGAGGGGATAGTAATTACCGACGACCTCTACATGGGGGGCGCCCTCGCCTACGGTCGGCAGCGGGGTTGGAGCTTCGCGGAGATCTGCCTCAAAGCGATCGAGGCGGGGAATGACATGATCATGCTCTCCCGAACGCCGGGTTTCAACGACGAGATTTGGCGCACCCTCTACGACGCCTATCAGAGTGATCCGGTCATTCGGGACCGAGTCAGGGAGAGCGCCCGCAGGATCCTGCGGATAAAGCTCCGGTACCTCAAGGACGAGGAGGCCGTACCTCTCGCCCCGAGCCTTCAAGAGATCAGGAGCAGGGTGCCCGATCCCCAGGCGGCGGAGTTCTTTCTCGACCAGGCTTCCAGGAGCGTCACGGTGGTTAGAGCCGAAGGCCTTCCCTTCCGGCCTACTCCAGAGGAGCGAATCCTCCTCGTCGGCAACGATCGAGACTTCCTCGGAGAAGGAAGGGCGCGGTTTCCAGAGGCGGATATCCTCACCTTTGAGACTTCCAACTTCTACTATTCCTCTCCGGAGGATCGCGCCGCTTTCAGGCGGATCGCTGACCGGTACGATACGATCATCTACTGCCTCTCCGATCCCAACTCCCTGCAGGTCCTCCAGTCCGCGGGGCCCCTCTCCGCCCGGGTGATCGTCTTCAGCATTCTTACCCCGGTCTATCTCACTGAGCTTCCCTGGGTCGAGAACGCCGTGGCTGTCTACGGCTGGGGCCGAGAGAGCTTCGAGGCGGGCTACGCAGCGATCCTCGGAGACTACGCCCCGGGAGGCCGAATGCCCGTCGGCTTCGTGGACGGGCCAAAACGGCCCCTCTTCGAGGACGAATGAGCTGGCGTCTCGCGGACGCCAAAGATCGCAACCGGTTGAGGGGGTTTGTCGAGAGCAGGGAACCGGGGGCGGTGGTATTCTCAGAGCATCTCAAGAGACATGGCGCCAAGTCGAGCAGGTTTCAGAGGGTCCACCTCTACGAAGAGGGCCAGCGAATCGAGAGCGCCCTGCTCCAGACCGGAGCGGGCTTCTTTGTTCCCGCGGCCCGGGGAGAGGGACTTCCCGATCCAGAGGGTTTGCGAGCTCTCATCGACCCTGACAACAATCGGATTCACTCTATCATGGGGGAGTTGCCCTCGGTCCACTCTCTCTCGGAGACAATTGACGTTCCCCTGAGTTTTACCGTGGATTACCACCTCATGTATCGTCCCCGGGAGCACCGCATCCCCTTCGTAGAGCCGCCCCTCCCGGGACTCGACTACGCCTGGGCGACGCCACGGGACGCCAAGCTCCTGCGGGAAATCCAGGAAGCGTATGAGCGGGAAGAAGTACTCTTGCCGGGGCACAGCTTCAATCCTCGAGTCAGCATGGAGAATCTCCGATACCATCTAAAAAACCAGCTTGTGCTCTACGTCACCTACGGCGATGAGGTCATTGCAAAAGCGGCTACCAACGCCCGGGGCTTTGGCTGCGACCAACTCGGCGGCGTCTACACCAAGCCGAAGTTCAGGCGTCGTGGCATCGCCCGCTGGCTCGTGGCTATACTGATACGGCGGCTCCGAAAGGAGATGAAAGGATCATCCCTTTTTGTCAAACCGCAGAACCTGGCGGCTGTCGAGCTCTACCGGGATCTCGGTTTCACCATTGTTGGGCCCTTTCGCATCAGCTATTATTGAGCCCGTGAACACCCCAAGACGAGTCCTCATGGTATCGAGCGAGTACGCCCCCCTGGCGAAGGCGGGAGGTCTCGCCGACGCGGTAGCATCCTTGTCAACAGCGCTAAAACGAAACGGGGTAGACCTTCGGGTTCTCATTCCGCGTTACGGCTTTATCCCGAAAGGAAAACTCGAGCTCCTTCCCGGCTCTCTCGGCGTTCCGATCGGCGTCAGGGAAGAGTGGGTTGCGGTCTACCGATGGGAGAGTCCGTCGGGAGTGCCGGTATATCTTCTCGATCACGAGGAGCTTTACGGGAGGAAGGGTATATACAACGAGGCTGGCCTGGACTACGCCGACAACCCCCGGCGCTTTGCCCTTCTCTCCTACGGCGCCTTCCAGCTCTCGAGAATGCTCCACTGGATTCCCGAGGTAATCCACGCTCACGACTGGCCCACGGGGCTGGTACCGGTATTCCTTGAGAGTCGCGAACGACAGGGGGAGTTCGAAAAGACGGCGAGCCTTTTCACCATTCATAATATCGGATACCAGGGAGTCTTCGGTTCGGAGCAGTTTGTTCACACAAAGCTCCCCTGGGAGGACTACGAGCGCCTGGGGCTCTCCTTTGGGGGCAGTCTAAACATGCTCAACGGTGCTCTCACAAACGCGGACGTCGTAACCACCGTCTCCCAGCGGTACGCCGAGGAAATTCAGACACCGGAGTTCTCCTTCGGCCTGGACGGTACCTTGCGCCGCAGGGAGGTCCCGCTCTACGGAGCGCTAAACGGGATCGATCTGGAAGAGTGGAACCCCGAAGAGGATGAGTTTCTTCCAACCCCTTTCTCCCCGGAGGATATGGCGGGCAAAGAAGACGCGAAACTCGAATTGCAGCGCAGGATGGGGCTCCCGGAGGAACCAGAGACCCCGGTGGTCGGCTTTATCGGGCGCCTGGCGGAGCAGAAGGGCGTGAAGTACCTCTTCTCCGACGGCGGGGGTGCCATAGATCGTCTCTGCCGGGAAGAACGTATCCAGTGCGTCTTGTTGGCCAGCGGCGATCCGAAATATGAGTCCCTCATCCGACACGCCTCCCTGGAGCTTCCGAATTTCAGTGCCCATCTCGGCTACGACAACCAACTTGCCCATCTCATCGAGGGGGGCGCGGACTTTCTACTCATGCCGTCGGAGTACGAACCCTGCGGGCTCAATCAGATGTACTCCATGCGGTACGGGACGATCCCGATCGTCTCCGTTACCGGCGGCCTCGCGGATACGGTCGTGGACGAGTCCGAGGGCTCCGGTGCGACGGGCTTCCACATAGAGAGCCTGACAATCGACTCCGTGGTGGCTACGGTGCAGAGGGCCCTCTCGGTCTACCAGAACCAACCGGAGCGAATAGAGGAGCTTCGAGCTGAGGGTATGCGCCGGGACTTCTCCTGGGGAAGCAGCGCCCAGCGGTATCAGGAGCTCTACGAGGAAGCGCTTCGCCGCCGCAGCCGCTCCTGACGGTGGAGGAGCGACGCTTCTAGTCGCGGTGGCTTATCCTGCCGAGCCAAGAGCTCCTCAACCAGGGAGAGGGCTTCCTCGTACTCCCTGAATTGGTGTTCCAGGAGCTTAGCGGCCATGATCCCCGCGGCGACGCTCCCGCAGCCCCGGAAGGCGCGATTCCACACCTCATAAGCCTTCTCCAAGTCTCCCTCTCGTCTCAAATGGCGTCCGTAGTAGAGAGCGGCCCGCTCGGCGGTACCTTGCGCAGTCAGCTCCCGGAGCAACGCCTCTCCCCGGGCCCTCGCTCCCGGTAGAGGCTCCTGCTCAAGGAGCAGCTTTCCGAGCTCAAACAGATCCGGTCCCAGGCCCGAGGAGCCCGCCACGCCCCGGAGGATCGTCTCGATCCGGGATAGGAGCAGGTAGAGGCTCAGAATGTCCTGTCTATGGTGCGCCACCACCTCCAGGAGCGGCTCGGGCCGGCCTGAACGCAGGTAGTCAAAGTAGCGCAAGGGAACGAAGGCACCGGGAACGTCGAGCTCCCGCTCTATCGAGAGCACCCCCTCCTCCACGGTCCCGAGGGAGCAGTTCTCCAACTCCCCCCGCCAGAAACGGCGGGAAATCGGCAGAAGATCGAGCTCCTTCGGCGGCTCAAAGGGGATACCGTTCATGAGCATTCGAGTCCGCAGTAGCGGCGTATCGAAGGATCGCCCATTGTAGGAGACCAGGGTCAGCGGTCCGAGGCGCGCTTCAAGGAGTTGGAGCTCCGAGGCAACTGATGAGAGGAGCTCCGGCTCGTAGGGATAATCCGGCAGCAGCCACTGTATGAGCTCGAAACCGCTCCGGGAGAGAAAGCCGACACCGAGAAGGAACGCCACGTTCCCCGCCCCTGTGGATAGACCGGTAGCCTCGAGGTCGAAGAAGATGTGCGTCTCGAGAAGAGGGGTCTCGGAGGAGTGTTCCGCCGCGGCGCCGGAGGATAGCCGAACCGGTATGTGTACCGGCTCCCCTGGTCCTAGGAGCATCGCTTCGGCGCCGAGCTCCCGGAGGGGTATCGTCTCCCGCCGCAGGTAGACCCCGTCCCTCAGGCTGAAGCCTTCCGGGGCGCGGTGTTCCCAGTCTCGCCCCGGCTCCTTCGGGCCCTTCCTGACTGGTCGGGCCTCCCGGGGAGCTTCCCCCCGGGCCTTCGCGGCTTTGAGACGTCGATAGAGATCGCTCATCGACGCTACTCCTCGGTCCGGACCACCCAGCTTCTGAGAAAGCTCGCGACCCGGGCCTTCGGATTTTCATCGATCTCCTCATTCGGATCCCGGGGGCCGATACAGGAGGGACACCCCTCCTCGCAGGGACACTCCGTCACGAGCTCCAGGGCAGCGGTGAGGATCTCCCGGGCCCTTCCGCCGAAGGCCTCGGCCATGCCGCTGCCCCCGGGGGCGGCGTCGTGGACATAGAGCGTCGGGACGCCGTAGTGCGGATCCCGGAGGCGAGCGGTAACGCCGACGTCGCTACGCTCACAGAGGAGAAAAACCGGACTCACCGTCTGAATGAGTGAGCCGATTCGCGCCATAACCGCCCCTCGGGTTGCCGGGGGCAGTTCATCCATGAGCCTGCCCGCCCCTTCATCCTCCGGATCGAAGACCAGAGCGATCGCCCGGGTGTGCATCTCCTCCTCCGGGAGATCGATCTCTCCGTAGCCCACGTTCTCGTGGCTCTGGTACCGTATCTTCTTGAACTTTGCCGCAAGAGAGCGTATGAGCACATCCCCGACCACGCCGCGAACACCGAGGACCGAGTGCTCCTCATCCTCCGTGAGCACCTTGATGTCCCGCTTGACCAGTGCGTCGGTGAAGTAGTTGACCGAGGTCTCCTCCACGTAGGCGCGCCGGTTATCGAGGTCGAGGTCGGTGACAACGAACTGTCGGCCTCGATGGAGATAGATAGCGTTCTTAAAGAGCATCTCCTTAGCCGAGGGGCGGTCCATCTCCCCGATCACCTCGTGCTTGCCGTCGGTGGTGTCTACGATAACGACGTTGTCCGCCGTGGCGCTTCGGAGGGAAATCCCTTCCGCCGGGTAGGCACGATCCGACCAGTAGTAGGTGCCTCGGGTGTTGCGTACAACCCCGTCCTCTTCGAGGATCTTGAGGTACTCCGAGACGTCCCCCGGAAAGCCCTCACTCTCTTTGAAGGGAAGCTCGAAAACCGCGCACTTGAGGTGATCCAGGAGGACGTACATGTTATTTGGATCGAGAAAGGCGGACTCCGGGCTCCGGCCAAAGAAGTAGCCCGGATGCTTTACCATATACTGATCCATTGGGGAGGCAGTGGCGACGAGCACGGCGATGGAACGAGTCGCCTTTCTGCCGGCCCGCCCCGCCTGCTGCCAGGCGGAGGCGATGGAGCCGGGAAAGCCCGCCATCACCGCCGCGTCGAGCCCTCCGATGTCGATGCCGAGCTCCAGGGCGTTGGTGGAAACCACGCCGTTAATGGAACCGTCTCGAAGACCCCGCTCGATCCCGCGTCGCTCGTTGGGCAAATAGCCGCCCCGATAGGATTCGATCTTGATGCGCCCGTTGTCGGTGT
Source organism: uncultured Spirochaetaceae bacterium (assembly GCA_964478055.1). Classification (GTDB taxonomy): domain Bacteria; phylum Spirochaetota; class Spirochaetia; order DSM-27196; family Alkalispirochaetaceae; genus CAYZHV01. The sequence goes on from CAYZHV010000107.1 coordinate 7,687, forward strand.
AGACGTTGGCAAGGCTCTTTCGCATATAGTCCGCGATGAGCTCCGTTCTTACTCTGCTCCGGGCAAAGACGATCGTCTTTACCCCGGCCTTGAGAAAGCGCACCCCCAGCTCCTGGGCGGTGTTGGTCACTCCCTTTCGGATTCCCTGCACCCGGTCAACGAGAGGTGGGTTGTAGAGGACGAAGTGCTTCTCTCCCGAAGGGGCGCCGTTCTCATCGATGAGGTGGACCGGCTCCTCGAGAACGGCCTCCGCCAGGGTCTTCGGATTGCCGATCGTGGCGGAGCAGAGCACAAAAACCGGCTCGTTCCCGTAGAATCGCGCTATGCGCTTGAGCCGACGCATCAGGTTGGTCATGTGCGCGCCAAAGACACCACGGTAGGTGTGTACCTCATCGATGACCACGTACTTGAGCCGCTTGAAAAAGCGAATCCACTTCGGATGGTTCGGCAGGATACCGGCGTGGAGCATATCTGGATTAGAAATGACTATTTGCCCTGTTTCCCGGGCGGAGACGCGGAGGGAGCTCGGAGTATCGCCGTCGAAGGTGGCGACCTTAACCTTGAGCTCCCCGGAAAGGACTGTATCATTCAGCTCGGACTGCTGATCCTGGCTCAGCGCCTTGGTGGGAAAGAGATAGAGCGCCCGAGTCTCCGGGTCCTCATGGATCGCCTGGAGCACCGGGAGATTGTAGCTCAAGGTCTTGCCCGAGGCCGTGGGCGTGACGATGACAACGTTTTTGCCCGCCCTAATCTCTCGATACGCCGCTGCCTGGTGGGAATAGAGCCGCGTTATGCCGCGCCGTTCCAGGCTTTCTCGAATCCCCTGGTCGAGGTCCTCCGGGAGGGTGTCGTACTTCCCTTCGGTCGGCTCGATGTGCTCCCAAGAGGTGACGTTTTTCATGAAATCGGAATCATCTCTCAGAAGCTCTATGATATCCTGTTGGGATGAGGTCGCTTCCATTACCGGGCAATGGTAGCACAATTCGCCCCCTGTGACATCGGCTTTCTTGACCCCGCTGTCACCCGAGACCTACACTTAAACTGAAACAGCCGAAGGAGCACAGCATGAGCCAAGAAGTACTTTCGATCATTATGGGTGGAGGAAAAGGAACGCGCCTCTACCCGCTGACGATGGAGCGCGCCAAGCCGGCGGTCCCCTTCGGCACGAAGTACCGTCTCGTGGACATTCCGATTTCCAACAGCATTAACAGCGGTTTCAAGAAGATGTATGTCCTCACGCAGTTCAACTCGGCGAGCCTGCATCTCCATTTGGCGAATACCTACATCTTCGACTCTTTTACTCACGGCTTTGTGGAGATCCTCGCCGCAGAGCAGACCTTCGACCACACCGGATGGTACGAGGGTACCGCGGACGCGGTGAGAAAAAACATGATCCACTTTCGTACTCAGGAGCCGGAGCACTACCTCATCCTCTCCGGGGATCAGCTCTATCGAATGGACCTCTCCGAGCTCTACCGACACCACCTCGACTCCGACGCCGACGTCACCGTGGCGTGCACGCCGGTGACCCGGGAGGCGGCGACGGGCTTCGGAATCCTCACCCCCGACAGCAACGGCTGGATCACCGAGTTCACCGAAAAGCCAGCCATGGATATCAATATCGAGCACATGCGCATCCCCGACGCCCTCTACCCGAACCCGGAGGTAAAGAATGCGGGGAAGCACTTCCTCGGCTCCATGGGCATCTATTTCTTCAAGGGACAAGCTCTGGAGGACGCCCTGGATAACGAGTACACCGACTTCGGCCATGAGGTGATCCCGCAACTCATCGCCAACAAGCGGGTTCAGGCGTTTGTCTTTCCCGGATTCTGGGAGGACATCGGTACGATTCGTTCCTTCTACGAGACCAATCTCAACCTCGCCAGGCCGGTGCCGGACTTCAACTTTTACGATGAAAAGATGCCGATCTATACCCACAAGCGGGATCTTCCCGCCTCTAAGTTCAACCGATGCAACATCGAGCACTCCCTGGCGGCGGATGGCTGTATTATCAACGATTCCCACATCAAGGACAGCATTATCGGTATTCGCACCGTCATCGAATCAGGGTGCGAGCTCGACGGTGTGGTCTGCATGGGAGCGGATTACTATGAGGCCGCAAAACGGAAGCAGGAGCGGGAGAACGCAGGCATTCCGAAAATGGGCGTCGGGGAAGGCACCAGGGTCCGGGGCGCTATCCTGGACAAGAACACCAGAATCGGCGCGGGCTGCTCCATCGGCATGGGAGACCATCCTCGAGAGGACGGGGATTACGATAACTACTACATTCGGGACGGAATTATCATCGTTCCAAAGAACGGCGTAATAGCTCCCGGAACCGTGATTTGAACCTGTTGTAGAGGAGGCGGTCAGAGTCCGCCAGGTCGAGCTCGATCATCTCCTCTTCGGTAAACCAGCCATACTCCTCGTGAACATGCAGAGCCTGGGGCTCTGAGTCCATCCACACTTCGAGAGCCACCAGGTCGAAGTCGGTCTCCTTGTGGCGGAAGGGCACCGAACCGATGGGCTCACCGACGGTGATCGAAACCTCCAATTCCTCCTCGAACTCCCGTTGAAGACACGCTTCCAGATCTTCCTCGTCCCGACACTTACCCCCGGGGAACTCCCACCGGAGAGAGAGCGCGCCTCCGGCCTGGCGTCTAGCCAAAAAGAGCCGCCCTTCTCGGGCGGCTACTCCGGCACTGGTTACTCTTCGACTCAGAGGAAAAGCACCGTGTGAAGGAAGAAGTGGAGGACCGCAACGATAATGCCCAGGGTCCCGATAATGGCGCTGTTGTTTCCAAAAATTCGGTCCAGGGAGGTGAGGGAGCTGCTCTCAACGGTCGTTCGGTCCTTGTAGTACTGCAGGAAGAGCGTGAATCCCATGACCATCCCCGCCAGGGCCGGGAGGAGGTCTCCGACCACCGGCACGTCCCCGGGGCTCACGGAAAGAAGCTTTAGAAACCCGACAACAAAGGTGATTATCGCCATGGTCAGCCGAAAACCCGCGTGCTGGAACAGCTCCGGATTGAAGAGACTCCGCAACTGCAGTCGCTCATCCATACGGTCGAACGACAGGGTAATCCCGGTAAGAAGATTAACTAAAATTGATAAAAAGTAGATTTGATACATCTAACTGCTCCAGGTGTTTGGCTTATCTAAAGAGTATTCCGAATGGACCGGTGCGGTCAACTCAGATACCAATCACTCCCCTTCGGAGGCCCGTTCCTCCAGGACCACCGTAACTTCTCCGCTTTCCTCTCCCCAGCCCACTTCCAGGGTAAGCTCTCCCCCCTCCAGTGGTCCCGGAAGGAAGAGGCGAACCGTACGCCGCTCTTCGGTGGGAAGCAAATCCAAGACCTCCTCCCCCTCTAGCAGTCTCCGCACGTCAGCGGAGATCTCTTCTCCGGAGTCAACGTTCCTTCGGGCTATCTCGGGTGGCGGTTCTAGGAGGCGGAGGTAAAACGGCTCGCCCGGGGCCGCCTCTCCATCCTCAGAGACCACCTCAAGGGAAACAAGCATCCCCTCGTCGAACCTTCTCCCCTCAAGGTTGAAACGATACCCGTTGATGGTGGTCTCTGTGGGATCTCCCCGGAGAAAGTAGAAGTACATGCCTGCCAGGAGGAGTACAACCAACACATCTATGGCGAGAATGAGAAGAGAGCGGTTTCCTCGGAACGGGTTATTGCTGCTGTGGTCCCCGAGGGGGTACCGTCGCAGAGCTTCCCGCTCAGTTCGGTTGTAGTGAAAGCTGAGATCCCGATCGAGATCGGGAGACTGGGATGGTGTCTCCTGATCCTCCGGGCAGTCCCGACATCCTCGTCGCGCCACGAGAAGAGTATAGGATCTGCCATAAGAGAGAGCAACAGCTAGGTGGTGTCCAGAACCGTGCGGGTCAGGAACGGCCCGCAGACGCCGAGGGGCCAGAGATTCTAGAGCTCCCCGGCGACCGTGCCAATCGCCTCGGGCAGGGCGGATGCGGCGAACCAGCCGGATTCCTCGAAAAGCCGGCCCCCCGCCTCCTGATGGAGCAACGCTCCCGCCACCGCCGCCTCCTCGGTGGTGGCTCCTCTGGCGAGGAGCCCTCCGATCACCCCGGTGAGCACGTCTCCACTGCCAGCGGTAGCAAGGGCGGGATTCATACCCTCCACGAACCACTCTTTGCCCCGAGGGGAGACGACGACGCTTACCGCTCCCTTGAGCAAGACCGTGGCGCCAAAGGTTCGGGCAATTTCCGCCGCCGCCGCGGCGGGCTCCGCCAGGATCTCCTTCACCCCCCGGCCAAGAAGTCTGGCGGCCTCTCCGGGGTGGGGGGTGAGAACCCATCCCGAGAGCTGCGGGAGCCCCTGCCGGGCCCCCATCTCCGGGCCCGCGG
>CAYZHV010000108.1:0-12050 GCA_964478055.1 uncultured Spirochaetaceae bacterium
TCGCCCCGAGAACCGATGTTGTCTTGGTGAGAATGTTGCCGGAGCGGTTGCCAACCTGGCTCGCACCGCCGCCGCCAAAAATACCTCCGAGGCCCTCACCCCCTTCGTCCTGCACCAGTACGATCAGTACCAGCAGGACGGCGCTAATGAGGAAAAAAATGAGAAGAAGGATTCCCAAAAAACCCATACTCTTGTTGACTCCCTATTCGTCGTATTTGGCGATCGGTACGAAGGTCTCCGCCTTCAGTGATGCTCCACCGACAAGGGCGCCGTCGATATTCTCCTTGGCCATCAGATCCTTGACGTTCCCGGGCTTTACCGAGCCGCCGTACTGAATTACAAGGTTATCCGCCGCGCTCTTGGAATAGCGCTTCTCAACGACCTCTCGAATAAAGGCGTGCACCTCGTCTGCGTCTTCCGGGGTGGCTGTCTTGCCGGTTCCGATCGCCCAGACCGGCTCGTAAGCTATTGTCACCTTGGAGAGCTCTCTCTCGGAGACATTCTTGAGCCCCGAGACAAGCTGCCCTTCCACTACCTTTTGGACCGAGCCCGCTTCTCGCTCATCGAGCGTTTCACCGACGCAGAGCACTACTTCTACACCCTCTGAGACCGCGAGGTCAACCTTCTGCTGAATGAGATCATCGGTCTCGCCATACTCGTGGCGTCGCTCGGAGTGACCGATTATGACAACTTGGACCCCCAGGTCCTTGAGCATGGTTACCGAGATCTCCCCGGTGTGCGCTCCCTCCAGGGCCGGGGCCATGTTCTGGGCACCCAGGAGAATATTGCTGCCTTTGAGCACTTCCGAGACAGCGGAAAGGGCTGTAAAGGGCGGCGCAACCATGTATTTGTGCTTGCCATCCTCGAGACGCTCTAGAAGCTCACGGGTAAAGCTTACCGCCTCACCCGTGGTCTTATGCATTTTCCAGTTTCCAGCTATAAATGATGTCCGCATAGGGGGCTCCTAGGATTCCAGTGCGACGATTCCGGGAAGCTTCTTGCCTTCCAGGAACTCGAGGGACGCGCCCCCACCGGTGGAGACATGGCTCATCTTGGAGGCGACCTCGAACTTGTTAGCCGCGGCCACCGAGTCACCACCACCAACCACGGTCATCGCCTGAGAATCGGCAATCGCTTCGGCCACTACCCGGGTGCCAATAGCGAAGTTGTCGAACTCGAAGACGCCCATGGGACCGTTCCAGACCACTGTCTTGGCGCTCTTGATCCGCTCCTTGCAGGTGTCCAAGGTCTTTGGACCCACGTCCATGCCGATCTTGCCAGCAGGAATGTCGACCCCATCCACCGACTCGGGCTTGGCGTTCTCGTCAAACTCCGCGGCCACCAGATGATCCTGGGGCAGTACGATCTCGACCCCCTTCTCCTTTGCCTTGGAGATGAGGCTCTTGGCGGTGTCGATGTACTCCTCCTCCAGAAGGGAGTTTCCGATCTCATGGCCCTGAGCCTTGAGAAAGGTGTACGCCATTCCTCCGCCGATAATGAGGGTATTACAGTTCGGAAGCAGGGACTCGAGGACCGCGATCTTCGAGGAGACCTTGGCCCCTCCGATTACCGCCACCATCGGCTGCTCGGGACTCTCCAGGACCGGGGTAAAGAACGCCACTTCCTTCTCGATGAGAAAGCCCGCGCAGGCAGGAAGCGTGTGGGCCACCCCTTCCGTTGATGCGTGGGCGCGGTGGGCGCTGCCGAAGGCGTCGTTTACATAGACGTCACCGAGGGCGGCGAGCTTCTTGGCAAATCCCGGGTCGTTATCGGTTTCTTCCTTGTAGAACCGGACATTCTCCAAGAGCATTACTCCTCCCGCGGGGAGCTCCTTGGACTGCTTTTCTACCTGCTCTCCGACGCAGTCCTCGGCCATCACAACGTCTTTGCCGAGGAGCTCGGAGAGCCGCCTTGCCACGGGGGCGAGGGAAAAGGCCGGGTCTTTCTTTCCTTTGGGACGGCCTAAGTGGCTCATGAGAATGAGCTTGGCTCCCTCCTGTTTGAGAATGTGCTCAATCGTAGGAAGGGCAGCCTGAATGCGGGTATCGTCGGTAATCTGGTCACCTTTGAGGGGCACGTTGAAGTCTGCCCGCATGAGGACCCGCTTGTTTTTGAGATCCACATCTTTGACGGTTTTGAGTGCCATGGTTCGCCTCACTTCTTTTAGAAAACTCAGGGCCGACTACCGGTTGGTAGCGGCCCTGCCAGCGTGAGAAAGCGTCTATACTAGCTTCTGAGCCAGGTCGACGACTCGGGTGGAGTATCCCCACTCGTTGTCGTACCAGCCGAGGACCTTGACCATCTTACCATTGGCCATGGTGGTACCGGCGTCAAAGATGCAGGAATGGGGGTTGTGGATGATGTCGACCGAGACGATCGGGTCTTCGGTGTACTCGAGTATTCCCTTCATCGGACCATCCGCGGCCTTCTTCATGGCGGCGTTGATCTGCTCCGCGGTCGCTTCCTTCTTGAGGATCGCAACAAAGTCGGTGATGGAACCGGTAGGAGTAGGAACGCGCATGGCGAGACCGTCGAGCTTGCCGTTGAGGTGCGGAAGAACCTTTCCAACCGCCTTTGCGGCGCCGGTGGTTGTCGGAATCGTGGAAACCGCGGCGGAGCGGGCCCGCCGAAGGTCGCTATGAGGACCGTCGAGGGTCATCTGGTCGTTGGTGTAGCTATGGACGGTGGTCATAAAGCCCTGCTCTATGCCGAACTCATCGTCGAGCACCTTCACCATCGGGGCGAGACAGTTGGTGGTGCAGGAGGCGTTGGAGACGCACTCGTCGCTATCCCGAAGTGCCTCATCGTTGACACCGAGAACGATCATATTATCGATCTTATCCTTCGAAGGAACAGTGAGAATGACCTTCTTGGCGGGATACTTGCTATTCTTGAGGTGGTCACCGTAACCGCCCTTCTTGCCTTCTCGATTGCGGAAAACACCGGTGGACTCGACAACCACGTCCGGAGAGTCTCCCCAGGGAATCTCGGTTACAGTCGTTTCTGAGCAAACCTTGTACTTGGTGCCGTTTACAATGAGATTATCATCGTCGTACTCGACCTTGCCTTCGAACTTGCCCTGGGTACTGTCGTACTTGAGAAGGTGGGCAAGAGTCTTGGTGTCCGTGAGATCGTTGATCGCAACAACCTGAACGCCCTTTTCCAGGGCAATCTTGAAGACATTACGTCCAATACGTCCGAATCCGTTGATAGCTATTTTCATCTTATCCTCCTGAAATGTCGTAGTAGGACCTAGGGTCACTGTATCGAGAAAAAGGTATCGATGTCAACGTTGATGCTGACCCCAGGTCACCCAGACTCCCGGGAAGCGGCGTTACCGAAGAGACTCGACGCTCTCGAAAAGAGGAGAGCGAAACTCCTCGGTAGATTCTATCGGCTCGAACTCCTCGGGTAGAATGAACACCTGATCCCCTACCCGTACGCGGTCAATTATGGAGTCCGTGTCCACCGTCCCCTCCGCCACCAGGTCGTCCACGGCGGTAACGGTAAAGGTTCCCACCTGGTCGGCCAGGGAGAAGCGGATTCCAGGCTCCTCCGCTACAAGTTGCGCCCTTCCCTCCCTGACGAGGCGAAAGCTCTGCTCCACCTCGATGCCGGAAGCGCGACCGAGATCAATAAGCCCCCGGGAGAACTCTCTCCGGACTAGGGAGCCCCGCTGGGGTACGGCGTTTCTGACGAGCTCACTCCCCTGGGAGACGGCGTTACGAACCCGGTTGTTGCCCCCGCGAACCGTCCTCAGAGAGGTTACCACCTCACCGGTGCGGGTAAGATAGAGGGTTACTTCGGTTTCCAGAGAGCGATCACTCTCGGAGAAGCTCAGAAGGAGAGCGTAGGCGTCTCCTCGCTCACGGGCGTGTCGGAGGAGCTCCGCGTGGTCCCGGACCGCACTGCTCTCGTTGGTAACCTCCAGGCGCTCATCCCGGAGAAGGAAGTCTCGAAACTGGTCGGCAAAGAGCCGGTCGTTTCTATACCACTCTCCCGATTCCTGCCGCTCCAGGAACCCGAGAAAAAGCGTGTAACGCTCTCTGGAGAGGGTAAACTGGTCAATCTCCCACCGATTTGCCACGGAGCTGGCGAGAAAGCTCTCATAGCTCTCGATACGGTCGGTAATGAACTGATCCTCGTGACCGAGCTCCCTGAGGACCCTTAGCTCCTGGAGATACCGCGCCCTATGCCCCCGGAGCTCGTAGATGTCCGCGAGGGCAAGACGGAGCTCCCGGGAATAGGGGTCCAGACGGAGACCACTGCGAAAGACCACCTCCGCCTGGGAGACCAGATTCCGCTCAACCAGGGCGCGGCCCCGTTCCAGGTACTCCGCGGCGATCGGGGCGCGGCGATCATCCTCCAACGGGAGCTCTGAGGCAACCGCCTCAACCGCGAGTCTGAGCCGCTCCTCCCCGGGAGCCACGGCCTCCCCTCGTTGAAGCGCCCGAAGCGCCTCGGAGCTCTTTCCCTGCTCCTGCAGTACCTGCCCCAAGGTGTACCAGACCCGCGGATTCTCCGGGGCATTCTCCGCTGCCTGCCTGAGCTGGACTTCGGCGCCATAGCTGTCGCCGCTCTCGAGAAGAGTCTCAGAAAGAAGAATCCTGGCGTCGGTATAGGTCGGGCGTAGGGTCAGGGCAGTCTCGGCGTGGAATCGCGCCTCCTCGTAGTTGCCCCGGGCGTACTGGTACTCTCCGGCGAGGAGTTGCACCTGCGGGTTTTCACTGTGGAAACGGAGCGCCTGCCGGAGGTATCGTTCCGCCGCGGTGGGGTCACCGCGATCCTGATAGATCAAAGTCAGAGCCAGGAGGGCCCGGCGGTTCTCAGGTGAGCGGCGTAGAAGGCGCTCGAGCTCCCGGGCGGCTTCGGCGGAGTTGCCTTCCGCCAAGGCGAGCTGCGCCACGCCGAGCCGCGCTTCCAGGTTATTCGGCTCCTCCCGGAGGACCTCTAAGTAGAGGTTCCGGGCGACCTCGATATCCCCCCGGGCAAGACGGATCCGCGCCTCCATGTTGCGAAGCTCCGTGCTACCGGGGCCGAGCTCCCGAGCCCGCTGCGCAAAGCGAAGGGCCGTAGAGTACTCCTCCAGGGTGTAGTACGCCTCGGCGAGGCCGACCACCGCTTCCCGGTAGTTGGGGTTGATCGATAGGGCGCGCTGGAAATATTCGATGGCGTCATAAAGGGGCGAGTCCGTGGGAGCGTAGTTGCTCTCGGCGAGAGCCTCCTCACCACGACGATAGAGGGTTCTGGCGTCCTGAGCATGGAGTTGCCCCCCCAGAATGAGGAGCACCCCCGAAATAAGGAGTGTTCTCGGGAGACCTCGCCCAGTACTACGCACCTTCTTCCTCTTTGCCTCGGCGCACCACTATCTTGACGGTCTTTATCTTGTGCCCGTCCATTTCCTGAATTATGAAGTCCGCCCCATGCCAGGTTACTTTCTCAAACTTCACCGGTATCTTGCCAAATAGGTCGAAGACGAAGCCACCGAGGGTGTCAAAGTCCTCATCCGGAATGCCAACACCGGCCTGCTCGTTGAGCTCCTCGATATTGACTCGAGCGTCGCAGAGAAAGATGTTCTCCCCGATCTCGAGAATATCCTCCCGCTCGTTATCGAACTCGTCCTGTATCTCTCCGACGATCTCCTCCAGAATATCCTCGAGGCAGACGATGCCCGACACACCCCCGTACTCGTCCACCGCCACGGCTATGTGAACCCGGCGCCGCTTCATCTCCCGGAGGAGAGAGTCCAGGCGCTTGCTCTCGGGAACGAAGAAGGGCTTCCGGAGAATGGAATCGATCCGGATCGGCTGCTTCGTGGTGAGAAACTGCAGGAGGTCCTTTACGTGGAGCATGCCAACGACGTTGTCTATCGTCTCCTTGTAGACCGGGAACCGGGAGTGTCCGCAGGCGGCGATCGACCGGACCAACTCGTCCGGGTCTTCGTCGATATTGGCAAAGACCACGTCGATCCGAGGGACCATCACCTCCTTGACGCTCTTCTCCGAGAGCTCGTAGACCCCTCGGATCATGTCCTGCTTTTCCAGGTTCAGGGTAATGAGGGCTTCATCCTTCTCGCCCTCCTTCTCCGCCGTAAAGATCTGTTTCAGTTTGCGAGCGAGATTCAAAACAGTCGTTCCTCCGAAAACTCTTCCAGAATCTGCTCCTGCAGGGTAAGCATTGGTGATTGTTCTCTTGTCTCCATTGTTTCGGTGCCGTGCTCGTAGCCGGCTAAGTGAAGCATGCCGTGAACGACCATGCGTCGGAGCTCCTCCTCCTCCGGAACGCCGACCTCCTTCGCCTGCTTTCGGACGTAGGGCAGCGCTATGACGAGGTCCCCGAGGTACGGCGGTTGCCCTTCCGCGGGAATCGCCTCTCCCTCCTGACCAAAAGAGAGCACATCCGTGGGAGCATCCAGCTCCCGGTACTCGCGGTTGAGGCGCTGCATTGTCGCGTTGTCGCAGAGAAGAATAGAGAGCTCCATCCCGGTGAGATCGAGCCGCTCCATAACTCGCTGGGCAAAGCCAGCCATGGTGTCAATCCACGATGGGGGCTCTACACCTTCAGAGGAGATTTCCACGTAGGTGGACGAGGAGTGGTCGCTATGATCGGTCTGCATCGTATGCCTGGATGATTCTCCGAACGAGTCTACTTCGCACGATGTCGTTTCCGCTGAAGTAGGTGAAGTGGATCTCAGGGATACCTTCCAGTATACGAAGCGCTTCCAAGAGTCCTGATTGTGTGCGCTTGGGAAGGTCTATTTGTGTTACGTCTCCGGTCACTATCGCCTCGGTGTTCTCCCCCAGCCGGGTGAGAAACATCTTCATCTGTTCTCGCGTCGTGTTCTGCGCCTCATCAAGGATAATAACACAATCCCGGAGGCTACGCCCTCTCATATAGGCCAAAGGCGCAATCTCGATACTCCGGTTTTCCTCGAGCTTTTGCAAGACCTCCCCCGGGACAAGGCTCTCCATTGCGTCGTAGAGCGGCTTGAGATAGGGGCTGATCTTCTGTGCCAGATCTCCCGGAAGAAAGCCCAGACTCTCTCCGGCTTCCACAACCGGCCGCGTTAGAACCAGCTTCCGCTTCGAGCGCGAGAGTATCTGTCTGAGAGCGTAGGCGACGGCGAGGTAAGTTTTTCCCGTACCCGCCGGGCCGATGCAGAAGCTGAGTTCGCTCTCGAACATGCCCTTGATGAAGGAAGCCTGCCGATAACTCTTCGGAAAGACCCGCTTTCCGTTAATCGGGAGTTCCACACTCCAGGTTCGCAAGAACTCGGTCTGTTCCTCATCCTCCTCCATTATTCCGCTGTATACAGCTCGGATGAGGTCATTTCCCGGGGTGTGGCCGAGAGCTACGTGAGATTCGAGCTCAGAAAATAGCCGGGCAAAGCGACGCCGAACCTCTTTGCTTTCGGCATCGAGATAAACTTCGTTTCCTCGGGTGTATACGTGAGCGCCGAAAAGCTCTTCGAGCAGCGCCACATTGGCGTCGTTTGCGCCACAGATCTGCTGCAGAACGCCCTGGTTTTCCAGGACAAATGTTGCACTCTGTGCCAATGACACTCCTTATAGGGCAAGTATAGAGGGAGCCGCCAAGGGGGGTCAAGTTCGACCAGTCCGGCAAACCACCCCTTCCGAGGTCGGTAGAGCTCGGTCGAATCGTTGAATTGGTCAATCGGTGGCGGCTGTCGCCGGCAGTTCATCGTTAGTTCTCGAAGTCCAGGTCTCCGTCGTCGTAGGTTATGGTGCTCTGGATCTCCGAGATCGGTCTCCAGCGGAGGAATATGGTCAACATGCTCTCCCAGCGGTATCTGGGTGGCTCTCCTCCTCCGCTCTCCAAGGTAGGCTGCCCCTCATAACTAACCGTGAGCTCCCAGTCCTGCAGATCGTGAACCGCGGATAAACGTATGCTTTCGAGCTTGAAAAAGCTTTCCTCTCGTTTCTCCCGATTCCATATTGCCAGGGAGTTGCCCAAATCCCGGAACAGGTGGCGCTGCTCCCGTTCTGCTCTCTCGGCGAGGGAGGGAAAGTACTGGTAGGTGAAGTCGTTAACCGTTACCGCCTCGAATTCCAGGTCCAGAAAGCGGTACACCGAGAGGGAGAAGCCGTAGCTCAGGCGTAGGGCGCTCTCGGTAAAGCGGAGCAGATTTGCCTCGTAGGAGGCGTCAAGGTTCGCCTCGGGATAGACACGCCGCTTCCAGAAGGGCGCGGGCTCCCAGTTTCCGTTGAGGGTCGTGGTGAAGCTGTAAGGCTGAAACTCCTCTTCCCCTTCGATGGTTGTCCACCCTTCCCCTCCGGGGTCGAACTCATAGACCGGGCTGTATCGCGCCTCATAGGAGAGGGAGGCTATCCATGCGTTCAGGGTGGTGATCGAGCGATCGAACCGATCCTCCTCGATTTCGTAGACGAAGCGCTGCGAGAGTGAGAGATCCTCCTCGATGATCTGAAGGGTTTGATCCGTCTCAAGAGGCTCGAAGAGCCACCCCTCCTCTGGGTCCTCCACATAGGCCGTGGAGACCCTCGTTGTGAGGGGGCCGGTTATGGCGGTTGCCGAGCCGTCGTAACGGCCGTCCAGGGGCGGCAGAGCCGACGCGACCGTGACGGACTGGGTCGCCCGAAGCGCCTCGAGTCTGAGCTCCGCGGTGGTTTTGTGGGTCTGGTAGTACTCTTTCCGCGGTTCGAAGGTCTTCTCTTCGTAGATCGGCTCACCGAACTCGCTTAGCTCGGAAAAGGTGCGCTCGTAGAGGAGCGTGGAAATATCGTAGCGAAGGCGGGACTCCTGGAGCCGCTCCACCCGGCGCAGGGGCGCGTAGGCGAGGCTCTGACTCTGGGTGAGTCGTCGCGATCGGCCGCGAAACGCCTGCTCTTCCAGACTCTCTTTTTCATCCTCCGTCACCCCCTGGTCCTCCAGAAGCTCCTGGTACTTGAGGGCAAAGAGAAGGCTCCCGTTGAAGGTTACCAGCCGGTCGTAGAGATATCCGTCGTGGGAGAGTTGGTAGTTACTCAGGTGTTGCATGGTTGAGTAAGCGATGGAGCTATCGATCGCCTCCGGGGTCTCCCACTCGTCGCTGTCAGTGACGTTGTTAATCGTAATGCTCGGAACAATCTGATACCGGAGACGCCAGCTCAAGGGCGTTGCATCCAGAATCCCCGGGCGGTCCGCGAAGAGGGGCGGCAGTTGCGCCTCCGGGGGGTCCCACTGCTCACCCTCGCCCTCTTCTTGCTCGGCCTCTGGAGGGTCTTCGGACTGTTCCCAGGGCGGCCGGAGATCCTCACCCCGCTCCACATCCTGATCCTCCCGTCGTGCCTGGCGCCCGGTGTCAGGATAGGCGAAGAGCTCTCCCTGGAGACGAACCGACGCGTCCGGGAGGACAAACTCCGAGGGGTAGAAGAACGCCGCCTCCCCGCTGCTGGTGTACGGATTCTGCTGCAACGCCAGGGGCAGCTGATCCTCCGGCCAGTCCCGGGAGCGCCATTCGAGGGAGGCGTTGAGGCGCTCCAGGGTAAGAGAGGACACCCAGGGGGAGAGTGAGGGAACCGGCGGTGAAACCGAGGACTGGAGGCGCCAGGTGTAGGATTCCACCCGCTCTTCCTCCTCGGGTTCGAGCTCGTCGAGGCCGGAGAAGATGACGGACCAGTCAAACTGCTCGCTGCGAACACCGAAGTCACGCCGAAATTCCGGGTCCGAGAGGAGGAGCAGGTCCAGAGAAAGAGAGAGAAAGGGCAAGGAGGTCGCGGTCTGCAGTTCCGCCTCGTATCGGAAAGGAAGCTCCCGGCCGATCAGCCAGCCGCTCTCCCAGTTGCTCTTTGCCTCGCCATCTTCGTTGACGTAGAACGGCGTATAACCATCTCCCTGAGAAAAGACCGTTCTGCTCGCACCGATCCCGGCCCGGACAAAGAACGTCTGCAGCATGCCGATGTCCGGCAGATCTGCCTCGGTTCCGACGTAGGCCCCGAGATTCGTGTAGATGTCAGCCATTATCTTGAAGTACCAGTCCGGACGATCAGGGGGTACCGGATTCTCCGGTAGCACCAGAAAGAGCCCTTCGATTTCCCGGAGGGACTCATCCACGTTTTCCGTCAACTGCAAGAGCGAAAAGGGTTGCTCCTGCTGGTCCCGGGCTCCGATCAGGTACGTGGTGGTCTGTATGTAGCTACCCCGGCGGGGCTCGTAGCCCAGGGAGGGGTGAAAGAAGAGCTTATCTCCAGGAAGAAAGAAGAAGGGAAAATAGAAAACCGGTACTCGACCGACCTTGAGCACCGCATTCTGGATTCCCCACTCCCCCGGGGCGAGTACCCATATCTTGGTCGCATCAATCGAGTAATTCGGTGGATCCGCCAAGGAAGAGGTGATAGACCCCTCCTCCACTACGATGATCTCGTCCGACGAGCGGGAGAGGCGTTCCCCACGGACCGCGAACTCCTCTTCCGGCTGTTCGGGCTGGTCCCGTTCCTGCCGGCGACTCTCTCCGTCGAGAAAGATGCCGTCCCAGGAGTCGAGGCGGAACTGCAGTGATTCCCCGGTAAAGACCTCCGTGGACTCCTCCCGCTCCACGGTGTAGGTGATGTTCCCCATGGCGGAGAGGGTGTTCTGCTCCTGGTTGTAAACCACCTGGTCCGCCTCGATTCTGTGGCTTACGTCGTCCTCGGCTTCCCGCATTTGAACAACCACCCCTCCTCGCATAACCAGGTAGTTCTCTTCCGGGGCGTCGATCGTGAAATAACGAGAGCTCCGGGCGGCCTCGATAATGATCTCGCTTCCCCCCTGGGGCTCATCCTCCGGGGGGCGCGGGATCCCGTAGTAGTTGAAAAGACGATCCTCCAGCTCCCGCCGACCTCCGCGGGTAGAGAGGTCCAGAGTTGCGTTCCAGGCAATGAGATCTCGAAAACTGGCGGTTAGAATGTCCTGAGATAGGGTACGCTCAGTGAGGCTCCGGGTGTCTTCCTGTTCAGTCTCCTCCGCCGGAGCCGAGGCTGCGCCGCTCCCAGGTGCAGCGGGAACAGAAGGCTCCGTTTCCTGGGCCCAGAGAAAGACGGGGGTCAGGAAGAACAAGAGGAGAAGAAGGCACCTTCTTGGTTTACGGGGCACGACGGTTCCGAAGAACCCTCTAGGCCGAAACTTCGTGCCTCGGCGGAAAGCCGAGGGCCGGACGCAGGAATCGGCCGGTATGGGATGCCTCACAGTCGGCGACCTCCTCGGGCGTACCGGTTACCACGACCTCACCGCCCCGGTCTCCGCCTTCGGGTCCGAGGTCGATGATGTGGTCAGCCTGTTTGATGACATCCAGGTTGTGTTCGATAAGAACAACGGTGTTTCCCTTGTCGGCGAGGAGCGCCAGGACCTCCATGAGTTTCTTTACGTCCGCAAAATGCAACCCCGTGGTCGGCTCGTCGAGAATGTAAAAGGTGTTGCCGGTGCTTCGCTTTGAGAGCTCCAGGGAGAGCTTAACCCGCTGCGCCTCGCCCCCGGAGAGGGTGAGGGCCGACTGCCCCAGTTTTACGTAGTCGAGACCGACCGCCATAAGGGTATCGAGGCGGCGTTTGATCTGAGGGATATTCTGAAAGAAATCCGCCGCCTCTTCAACTGTCATTTCCAGGACTTCGTAGATGTTCTTTCCCTTGTACCGGATATCCAGGGTCTCCCGGGTAAAGCGCTTGCCGTGACAGACGTCGCAGGTGACGTAGACGTCCGCGAGGAAGTGCATCTCGATTTTGAGTGTTCCCGCACCCTGACACTGCTCGCACCGTCCGCCCTTCACATTGAATGAGAAGCGGCCGGGCTTGTATCCCCTCGCCTTTGCCTCCGGCAGCCCCGCAAAGAGCTCCCGAATCGGGGTAAAGAGATTGACGTAGGTTGCGGGATTGGAGCGCGGGGTTCGGCCGATGGGGCTCTGGTCGATATTGATCACCTTGTCGATGTGTTCGGTGCCGCGAATCTCGCCGTAGGCACCCTCCTCGTGGTGGGAACGGCCCACCCGGTTTGCCAGGGCGGGGTACACGAGGTCCGAGAGGAGGGTTGACTTGCCGGAGCCCGAGACGCCGGTGATCACC
>CAYZHV010000109.1:0-12027 GCA_964478055.1 uncultured Spirochaetaceae bacterium
GAGATCCTGAACCGGGTCGCCGCGATCAGCGAGGCCATCGGGCGGCTGGCTGTGCTCGCCGACCAGGCCAGAATCTTGCGGTTGCGGCGCATCAACCGCATCCGCACCATTCACGGCTCACTGGCCATCGAAGGCAACACCCTGAGCGAGGCGCAAATCACCGCGATTCTGGAGGGCAAGCGGGTCATCGCCCCGCCCCGCGAGGTACAGGAGGTGAAAAATGCACTCGCCGCCTACGACCGCTTCGATACCTGGAAGCCCAAGGCGGAAAAAGACTTGCTGGAGGCGCACCGGATTCTGATGTCCGGCCTGATCGACGAGGCAGGGCTGTATCGGCATGGCGGTGTGGGGGTAATGGCTGGAAGCCAAGTGATTCACATGGCCCCGCCCGCCGACCGGGTGCCGCATTTGATGGCCGACCTGTTCGGCTGGCTGACCGTCACCGACGCCCATCCGCTCATCGCCAGCTCGATCTTCCACTACGAGTTCGAATTCATTCACCCCTTCGCCGACGGCAACGGACGCATGGGGCGGCTGTGGCAAAGCCTGATCTTGGCCCGCTGGAATCCCCTGTTCGCCGACACCCCGGTGGAAAGCCTGATCTTCGAGCACCAGGCCGCGTACTACCAGGCTATTCAGGAAAGCACCCAAAAGACCGATTCCGCTCCGTTCATCGCCTTCATGCTGCGGATGATTCTGGATACGGTGACCACCACTGCCCCCCAAGTCAGCCCTCAAGTCACCCCCCAAGTCGGCGAGTTGCTGGCGGCGATCCGGGGCGAGAGAGGCCGCGAGGCACTGCAATCCGCCCTGGGGCTTTCGGACCGCAAATCCTTCCGCGAGCGCTACCTCAAACCGGCCCTGGCCGACGGCCTGATCGAAATGACCATTCCCGACAAGCCCAACAGCCGCTTGCAGAAATACAGACTCACCGACAAGGGTCGCCAGGTGATGGCCCGGCACGGCGAATAACTTGCGACAAACTCGCGACACGGCTTGCGACGGGATTATGGACTGAGATTTAACGACAGGAGACCCAATGGCGCGTTATTCCGAACACGACACTTCCAGGATTTACGAGGCTGCGGATGCATTCCGCAACAACTGCCTTTTGCGCGATGGCTCTCTGCTGTTCGAACAGGCCAGTCTTTGGCGGCCCGAGCTGCTGGAGAGTATCCACAAGGCATTCGTCGCCACGCCGGATGAAGGGGACCGCTCCTTTATCGATAAGTTCCGGGACCAAATCAAGCCTGCGGGCACTGATGTCATCCGGCTCGCCGCCGAGTTGCTGGCGGTCTACTTTCTGTTCCCCTCCAATGTCGGCGGATTCCGTAAGCGACAGGTTGCCAACGAGGTGCTCGGTTGGGCGGGCGACAACCTGCCTGAAAACCATCTGGTTTCCGTGGCGTTTGAACACGGTATCGGCAGCGGCGGCCAGGGCTATAACACGCGCCGACCCTTTGAAATCGCCTTTCTGATTGAGTTCGCCAAGGCATGGAAAGCACTGCCGACCGAACAGCAACAAGCGGCCGCGAACGATCCGTGGAAATTTCAGGAATTGATCGACGGCACCGAAGACGCCGAATCGAAGCAGCTCCGCCATATGCTGCTCCATCTGTTGTTCCCTGACTCCTTCGAGCGCATCGCCAGCGGCAACCACAAGCGTCGCGTCATCGCAGCCTTTACCGGACTCGTGCAGGATGAACACGAGGACGAAGACCGTCAGCTTCTGGCCATTCGCCAGGGACTCGAAGACCTGATGCCGGGGAAGACGCTGGATTTCTATTGGTCGCCTCTGGAAGCGGCCTGGTATGACAGCAGCGAAGGCGGTCTGGCGGATGGTGCGCCACTGGAAATCATTCAACATAAGAAGCAGGTTGTGTTGTATGGACCGCCGGGCACAGGGAAAACCTATCGCGCCAAGCGCCTGGCGGAGAGAATCATTCGTTCATCGGCCCTGGTCACCATGGGTCCCGCTCGTTATTTTCAGTCGCAATCCGCCATTGAAAACGCCCTCAAATCGAACATCCACCGCCTGCAACTGCATCCAGCCTACAGCTACGAGGACTTTGTTTGGGGCCTTCACATTTCGGCCAATGGTGCGACTGAATACCGGCCCGGCTATCTGCTCAGGCTGATCGATGCCATCAATAAGGAGCCGAGGGAATCGCGACTGCCCCACATTCTCATTCTTGATGAGATGAACCGTACCGAATTGAGCCGCATGCTCGGCGAGTGTTTTTCCCTGCTGGAGGATCGCAACCAGACCATTGAGCTCCCCGCCCATAACGGCGAGGGAGCGACATTCACCTTACGTATTCCCGATGATCTGTTCGTCATCGGCACCATGAACCTGATCGACCAGTCCGTTGAACAGATCGATTTCGCCTTGCGGCGTCGCTTTTTGTGGATGTTGTGCCCGTTCGATGGTGAGGCATTGATGGGCGCGGCCGAGAGCCGATGGACTGAACTTAAATCCGGACTGGATTGGTCGCGGGTGGAAGCGGATTTCCGCAAACTCGCGGGTGCGGCCACGGCCCTTAACAGGGAAATTCATGACAGCCCGCTGCTTGGCGCTCAATACGAGATCGGCCATACCTACCTTCTGGATGTGGTGGTTTTTTTACGAAACTTCCTCGGCCCCCGACCCACGCGCAAGCACAACTACCTGTGGAACCGGCGCGGTGATGCCCTTGAGCCGGTCATTCAGGTCTGGAGTCTATCGATTCGTCCTCTGTTGGAACAATATCTGGCGGGACTCGACGCAAATGCCCGCAACGCCGAGCTGGAGCGCCTGTCCAAGGTTCTGCTCAAGCCAACGGGGGATGTGTGAGGATAAACGCCCGCGATTGCTGCCCTTTGCAACCGCAGCCGTCGGCCGATGAGGCACAATGGCTTCGCAGGCTTGCGACCAGCGTGCGGGCAAGCGATCTCGTCATTCCCTTTACCGATGAACGCGATGACGAGCCTATTGTGTATTGCGCCTGGGACGGCACATGGTGGGCGGGCCGCTATGTGGGATCGCTGTCGTTCGAAGGCCACCGACTCACCATTGAACCTCGCTTTGGGTTGTCCACACTCCGGAATTGGCTTTTTGAGGCAACATCGGTCGTTTTGACGGAATCACCGGGGCAGTTAAGGCAAGACGAGTCGTTCATCGTGCAATTGCTTGCCACTGTCTGGGCGCATGGTTTTGTCGAGGCCGCCCGACATGGCTTGCCCGCCTTGCGGCGAGACGTTTCCACCAAAAGCTCTACCGTTCGCGGACGGCTGGATATTCGCTCATCCCTCCGTCTGCTTGCCTCGGGAGGAGGTGAAGTGGTTTCGGTCAGGTCGGAACGCTCTCTGGTTCACGCCGCTTCGGACGCTATCGTATCCGCTTATGGTGTTCTGCGGCGCTGGCTGCCCGATGAAAAATGGCTGCCGCAACGGGCCAAAGAACTGTTGCCTCATCTCATGGCGGTCACCGGCTCACGACCACGCGTGCCGACCAAGGCGGAGCTTGACCGCATTCGGTACACACCTATTACCGCAGGCTTTGCCCCTGTCGCGGAATTGTCACGCCAGATCGCCAATCGCCGTGGCCTGTCGGCTGATATTGAAGCCAATGGCGAAACCAAGGGTGTGCTGCTCGATGTCGCAGAGCTTTGGGAGATGTACGTGTTGAGTGTTTTACGCAAGGCGGCAACGCCGCTCACCGTGAAGCATGGCACCCGCGAACGCATGACATCGCGCAAACTGCTTCGCAGCGATGTTTCCGGCAAGGAGATCGGGACGCTGATTCCCGATGCCATTCTGTTCCAGCATGGTGAGGTTCGAGGCATTGTCGATGCCAAATACAAATCAATTCACCCCTCGGCCAGCGCACCACAGGGGCCACAACGCGAAGACCTTTACCAGATAGCGGCCTACCTGGGGCGGTATGCCCCAAATACCTCAATCTCGGCATTGGGCGTGCTCGCATACCCGCATGATCCCTCAACGCCGACCGTGTCGTTTGCCGAATCACATAGTCCCTGGAACTTGGCAGATGGGAAAAAGGTGCTTTTCGTGGAATTGCCCCACGAACCCGTCGAGGCGACTGGAAAGTTACGGGAGATATTTCAATGATGGGCTGTTTACCGATGGCGGATTATGGATTCGCTGAAGAGTGACAAGAGCCTGAATGAACAGGATGAATTACGGCGTCTGCGCGAGGAGAATGCCCGCCTCAAGGAGCTGCTGACCCAGAACGGTATCGCCTGGGAAGAATCGGCTATCCCTGAACCCGTCCCCGTCCCCGCCCCAAGCGAATCCGCACCAGCCCCAACCCATTTCACCACGGACGACAAGATCGCCCTGTTCCGCCGACTGTTTCGGGGGCGGGAGGATGTCTACCCGCAGCGCTGGGAGTCGGCCAAGGGCACATCCGGCTATTCACCGGCCTGTGGTAACGAGTGGAAGCCCGGCATCTGCCACAAGCCTCGGGTGAAATGCGGCGACTGCAACCAGCGCCAGTTGCTGCCCGTGACCGATCAGGTGATTTATGACCATTTGGCCGGAAAGCAGACCATCGGCGTCTATCTGCTCCTGAGCGACGACAGCTGCTACTTTCTGGCGGCCGATTTTGATGAGGCTGACTGGCGGGGGGATGCCCAGGCTTTCATGCAATCTTGCCGGGAGCTCGGCATTCCGGTGGCGCTGGAGATCTCCCGCTCGGGCAACGGCGTTCATGCCTGGATCTTTTTTGCCGAGCCGGTTCCGGCCCGCGAGGCCCGGCAGCTCGGGGCCGCATTGATCAGCCACACCTGCGACCGCACCCGGCAATTGTCCCTGACCAGCTACGACCGCCTGTTTCCCAATCAGGACACCATGCCCAAGGGCGGCTTCGGCAACCTGATCGCGCTGCCCCTGCAGAAACAGCCGAGGGAATCGGGGCGCAGCGTTTTCGTCGATGAATACCTACAGCCTTTTACCGATCAATGGGCTTTTCTGGCTTCCATACGCACCATGTCTTGGCGGGATCTGGAAGACGCTATCTTGCAGGCCAGCGGTGGCCGCCATCCCCTGGACGTGGCTTTTGCCACCGAGGAAGAAGACAGCAAACCATGGCAGCGACCATCACCTGTACCCGCCCGGATTGCCGGTCCACTGCCGGAATCGTTGACCCTGGTGTTGGCCAACCAGATTTTCATCGCCAAGGCCGACCTGCCGCAACCGCTGGCCAACCGTCTGATTCGCCTCGCCGCCTTCCAGAATCCGGAGTTCTACAAGGCCCAGGCCATGCGCCTGCCGGTGTGGAATAAATCGCGCATCATCGGTTGCGCAGAGAACTATCCCCAGCATATCGGCCTGCCGCGAGGCTGCCTCGATACGGTTCTCGACCTGTTGCAGGAGAACGACATCCGCCCGGAACTACAGGACGAACGCTTGGCCGGACGGAAAGTGACGGCCAAGTTCACCGGGACCTTGCGCAAGGACCAGAAGGCAGCGGTGCGGGAGGTGCTCAAACACGAGGTCGGCGTACTCTGCGCCCCGACGGCTTTCGGCAAGACCGTTACCGCAGCCGCCTTGATCGCCCGGCGCAAGGTGAGCACCCTGGTGCTGGTCCATCGCACCGAACTGCTGCGCCAGTGGCAGGAGCGGTTGACTGGATTTCTTGAGTTTCCGAAAGGAAGCTTGGGTGTCATCGGCGGCGGCAAGAAAAAACCGTCCGGCAAGATTGACATCGCCGTCATGCAGTCACTGTCCCGGCGGGAAGACCTGGGCGAACTGCTCGACCAGTACGGCCAGATCATCATCGACGAATGCCACCACCTGTCGGCCTTTTCCTTCGAAGCAATTCTCAAACAGGCCAAGGCGAAATTCGTGGTGGGCCTGACCGCCACGCCGATACGCCGCGACGGGCATCAGCCGATCATCTTCATGCAGTGCGGGCCGATAAGGTACAGCGCCGCCAGACCGGAAACCGCTCCAGCGCAACTGGAGGTCTGGCCAAAGGTGCTGCCAGCGCCGGAGATCCCGCCGGATTCGCCGATTCAGGATGTGTTCCGCATCCTTGCCAACGATGCGACCCGCAACCGTCACATCGCCGGGGATGTACTGGCCGCCTACCTGGAAGGGCGAAAGGTGCTGGTGCTTACCGAGCGAACGGATCATCTGCCGCTGTTGCAGGAGGGCTTGGGGGATGAGGTCGAGCACTGCTTTGTCCTGCATGGCCGCTTGTCGAAGAAGCAGCGAACGGCGGTGTCCGCGGAACTGGATACATTGGATGAGTCGGCACCGAGGGTGCTACTCGCCACCGGCCGCCTGGTTGGCGAAGGCTTCGACCATCCGCCGCTCGACACGCTGGTGCTGGCGATGCCGATCTCCTGGAAGGGAACTTTGCAGCAGTATGCAGGACGTCTGCACCGGGAGCATGCCGACAAGCAGGATGTCCGCATCTACGACTATGCCGAGACCGATCAGCCCCAGCTCAACCGCATGTGGGATAAACGTCAGCGCGGCTACCGAGCCATGGGGTACGAGATTAAACCGATGGAGACCGTAGTTGTAGGAAACGGCACGAACCTAAAATAAGACGAGCCGCTATTTTAGGTTCGCGGTTCCATCTCCAGCAGAAACCGCCAGACCGGCACGACCTGGATGGTACCGAAGCCCACGGGGATGGTTTCATCGATGCGCCAGGTGACGATGATCCCCTCTGCCACCATGGCTTCGGAGAGGGAACGGACCTCGCTCTGCTTGACGCTGGGATCGGCCAGCGAAGCGCAGACCTGGATCAACATCACGGCTTGTGCTCGTCCAGGTACTGACGGCAGCAGCGCGACAAGGTCCACCTCCCGGCCCGTCTTGGTCTTGTGGTAGAAGATTTCCGGCGTCACTCGCCGCAGCGCAGTGAAAACCAGATTCTCCAGCAGGTTGTCGCGGTTGGTGAGGATGCCGGAGCTGACCGAGGCCGCCAGGGCGTGGTCGATGCAGTAGACCTTGCGGGGATTGACGCTGATCCGGGTCGGCGATCTGGAAAAGATGTTCACGCTGAACAGCAGCCCGGCATCCTCGAATGCGACGAGCCAATCGACCACCGAGCTTTTTCGCACCCGGTGGCCGAGGGATTTCAGGTAGTCGGTTAGGTGACTGACGGCATAGAAGGAGCCGGTGTTGCCCACCACCAGTGGGCCAGATCGATCACGGCCCGAGGGTGGGAAATGTTGTGATGCCCGATGATGCCGGCGAGGATGGCGTTCCGGTTCGCCTGATGGGCTTCGATGCGCTGCCGCTGTTCCAGCCGGTTCACGCCAGGGAAGCCGCCGATCTGCCAGTAGTCCTCGAACGCCTTCTGGATGGTCAACCGTTGCCTGGTGGATAGCGGACCGTCGCTTTCGATGCCCTTGCCGTCGAGGAACTCCCGAAACGAAAGCGGAAAAATCTCCCAGGAGACGATCCGGCCGGTCAATGGGCTGGCGGTTTCCTCCTCCAGTGAAGGCAGCAAGGAACCGGCCACGGTGACCCCACACTTTTCTGTGCGCGTCAGGCGGTCGATGAAGAACTGCCAGTGCGGGAGAGCCTGCACTCCGTCGAAAAAACAGTGAACCGTCTCGCTGCCGCGCTTCTGAGGATGAAGCTCGAAATACGTTTCCAGGATGAGGTCTGGGTTTTCGTACCGCAACCAGTAAAGTCGGTCGTCGGCCAAATTGAGATAGAGGATGCTTTCGCGAGGAATGCCGCTCTCGATCAGCTGCCGGATACGCTGGCGCAGCAAGGCAGTCTTGCCGCTCCCCCGAACGCCGGTGACCACCGTGACCTTACCCGTCAGGCTGCCGATCGCGACACGCCGGGGCACTTGTCCGTCCGCAGGCGCAAGGTTCTGATATTCGGTGATGATTCGTTTCAGGCATTCGATCATGACATGGCCCGGTGCTCCCTGTTCCTTTTCGCATCCGGTGTCATTCATGCTTGGCTTACCCGAAAAATCAAATGGTTTGTCGAAACGGCGAGCGATTCCATTCGATTCCGTTTTGGGAACCGAACCGGCATCCGAAAACCGGATTCGAAGTTGTTGCGGCTCGACGCCAGGTATCCGGTTTTACTGCAAACCCGTCACCCTCGTCTGGTGCCGGGAAATCAGGGGAGAAATTCGTTTCTCTGGTCGGGTTGTCGGGAAGTGCTTGTGTGAAATGACTTCGGCGTTTATTATCAAGTAGTTAAGAGGAGCGCGGGCTTTGAGACTGTTTTGCGGTAGGTCGTCGTTCTCTCCGCCATTTTCAAAATTATTATAAACAAATTCAATAAGTTGTAAAGCATAAAAAATCAGAGGTTCGACACTTTTGTCGAACTGGTACATCAGGTGGTCCATTAGTGGTACATTGCCCGCTAATGGACCATTTTTTTTGTTGTCAAAAGCGAGAAGGGGGAGTCCGTAAAAAAATTCAGGATAGTTCCTGGAAGTGGTTACGCTGGTTACTGGGGTTGCCGCCGATCTTATCAGTTTGATTATAGGTCATATTTCTCAATCATCTTCTTGCCTTCTCACCTCTGCTTCGATTGTTAATTTGACGATTTTGTCGATCTTTTGTCTGAGAGATCGAGATAACCCTGACTCGCTTATATTGAGTGAATCAGGAGCCAGCAGGTGACCATTAGAGTGCTCAGCGAAAATACAATTGAAACGACTACTGAAAGAAGATAGGTTACTGGGAATTGGCAAATGATTGCAGAAAAATTGGGTGAAAGTTAGTGGAAATTTACAAGACGATGTCCTATCACTTACTGCAGCTAAGACGTGTTCTTTTGTTTTTTTTCCTATTCCCTTTGTTTCTTTGCATATCCTCGTGCACAACAACGGAGAAAGGAGAAAGTGATCCACTGAAATCTCAGTTTTCAATTCTCGACGAGGTCGTGGATAAAAAGAAAGCTGAATTATTGGATTATTTGAGCATGATCGAAAAATCGGTGTCATCAATTCGAGATGATGGTCCGCTTATCGATATATTTCAGCAACTCAATCAGGTTTTCAATGCATATAAAAACAATACTTCTGTCTCAACATTTGACAGTAATTACGAAAACGTCATTGTGGATGTTTATCTGAACCGTTTTATAATTTTTGATAATATTTATTTCATCAACCACAATGGAGATGTTTTTTATAGCCTTATCAAAAACTCGATAACCCTGGAAAATGTTTTTGAAGACCAGCTTGCAACAACAGCTCTATCAAAAAAGCTCAAAAGTAATCCGAACAGTTATATTGTTGATTTCGATGTTTTCCCCGAGCTTGATCCTTCTGCCTTTTTTATTCATCCTGTCTACAAAAACAGCTCTCTATTGGGCTGGTGTGTTTTTGAATTAGGCGCTGACCGACTGGACACGCTCTTCAGTTCAGCGAAACAACTCGGCAAAACAGGAGAAGTCTTCTTGGTAAATGAACAAAGCGAAATGCTAACAAACTCTTATTTTTCTCCAGAGCTATCTGCCCTTAAGCAACATCTGGCTCTGGAAAATATTGTCGCGAAATTCAAACTTGGGAAGGGTCGCCTGGAAATCACGGACTACAGGGGGTATAAAGCGTTAACTTCTTTTGAGGTCGTCGTCTATCACAACATACGCTGGCTGATAATTGCCAAAAAAGACCTGGATGAAGTTCTGACCCAGCTATTCATGGATGATTCTCAGGGCCTCTATACGAAAATTCGGGAAACCGTTCAGAATCGAGAGATTACTCCCGTTGAAGGAATCTCTTTTCCAACCTCAAAGAACAAAGTGAAGCTGGATCAGTTCAAACGAGCCTACGCTTCTGGAGATTTGTCCACCCATGGGGTTTCAACCTGTACAGCAGTGCTGATCACTCTGCCAGGGAATTTTTCCTATCTTGCCCATATCAGCGCTTACGATGTCCTCTACGGAGGAGAGAAGACCAACATCATAGGCAACATCTTTGACCGAATCAAAAAGTATGAAGTACCCGACTATCTATTAAGGGAGCTTCGAGTTTATATTGTCACTCCGCGTATTCAATTTGATCAGAATATTCTGATGAAGCTCGTAAAGCAGGGCTTGCTTCTCTCTCAGATCTTTGTCGCAAAAAATACCGAGGCAAAGCGGGCCAATGTTTATCATGACATCGGGACAAATCAAGGTTTTATAAAGTGGGATTTGGAAAACGGGGGGACTGTAATTGAAAGCATTGCGCCATTAAAAGATGTCGGGGGATATTTGACTGAAATCGTTCGTCCCTCAGGTGCAGGCAGCTAAAAAAAATCAGCTCTTATTACCGAATCCGCAAGAAACGACCTCATGCCTCCAGAACAACTGTAGGGAACCTTGAAAAATTGCCATTTCGTCCCATCTCATCGTTGCGCAATCCAATTTTATCCTCGGAATATCATGCATATGCCTGCGGTAAAATTTTCTTGCGCGCCTCGATCTTGAACGAAATTTTAAATTTTTCAAGCTCCCCTGTATTTTTCTCCCCGATTTGGTTACCATAAACCATAACCAAATCGCCACGATAACCCCATCACCCCCAACACTCAGTCACCCTCAGCAACACAGCCGATCATGAATATTCCCTCCTACGTCTATCAAAACGGCTTCGGCATCTACTATTTCCGCATCGCCATCCCGAAGCACCTGAAACCTGCGTTCCGTAAACACGAGATCCGCAAATCCCTCAAGACGACGAACTACCATTACGCCGTCAAAGAAGCTCGCCGCCTGGCCGTTATTACCGAGCAGCTGTTCCGCTCCGATACCTGTACGCTCGATGACATCAACTCGGCGTTCCGATCCGGAGCGCACAATCCCCCCACTATGAAAAACGCCCCTGGTCGTGGTTACCGTGATTACTCTGGTTACCGGACGCCGCAAACGGAACAAGATCGAATGGTTGCGCACGATGAATCGATCACCGCGGAGGTTACTGGATCTGGTTACCCGGATACCCGTGGTTACCGATCACCCCAAGATAATCCACCCACCGAGAATAACGCTCCTGGCCGTGGTTACCGTGATTACTCTGGTTACCGTCCACCACAAACGCAACAAGATCAAATAATTGCGCATACGCCACCGCTCCCCTTCGAGGTTACCGAAACTGGTTACCCTAATCACCGTGGTAACCACTCACACGGCGCGATTCACCGCGAAGCCATCTCCCCCACGCCAGACCGTCACTTATCGAAGAACTCGATCAAGCTGAGCAACCTCATCGAGCAATACATCGCCTGCCAGGACGTCGAAAACAGCTGGCAGGACAAGACGCGGGATGAAAACAAAGCGATCTTCGAGACGCTCGTGGAAATCGTCGGCAATATCGACCTCGACGAGATCGACCACCAAACGGCGGACACCTATCGGGCGACCCTCAAGCGGTTGCCGCCTAACATGAAAAAAGTCCCGAAGTACCGTGGCAAGTCCGTGCGACAGATCCTGGCGCTGAAACCGAAACACACACTGAGCGATACCTCGGTCAACAAGTACATGAGGAGAATATCGGCGCTGTTCAACTGGGCAGCCGATCGCGAACTGGTTACCAAAAATTACTTCCGCCGCAAACCGATCCAGGAGAGTCGGCGAGCCAACGAAAAGCGTGATATGCTGACGGCCGACGATCTCGCCGCCCTGTTCAACCCGGATCGATTCCACGCTGAAGCGGACCAGCCGTTCAAGTTCTGGACGCCGCTCATCGCCCTGTATACCGGCGCACGGCAGAACGAGATAGCGCAGTTGGATGGAGCCGATGTTCGAGAGATACATGGTGTCTGGTGCTTTCGGTTCATCACGGCGAAACAGAAAAAGCACACGGAGCGGATCGTGCCGATCCATTCTCGGTTGCTCGAACTGGGGATCGTCGCGTACGCAGCGAAACAACCGGGCAAACTATTTCCCGAGTTGCATGAACGACGGGATGGGTACGGGCAAATGGTGTCGAAATGGTACAACCGCTATCGGCGGCGGTGCGGCATCACTGCCGTCAGGAACAAGGACTTCCATTCGTTTCGCCACACCTTCTCGACCGAGTTGTTCCGCGTCGGCGTGAACCCGACC
>CAYZHV010000110.1:0-11850 GCA_964478055.1 uncultured Spirochaetaceae bacterium
GAGTTCTCACTATGATTCTCGCACTCTCCGGCTCCGCGGTAAGTCTCAGAGGGGCCAGGGTTGGGCTCGCTTCGGTACGAAGGGAGCGGAACGCCGTATCTCCGAACTCTCGCAACTCTCGGCGACTCTCGGGGTTGATCTCGTCGGTGGCGGGCACTTCTCCTGCCAGGGAGGCTCCGGCGCTCTCGAAAGCCGCTCTCACCGCCTCGCCCTCGGCGCCCTGGAGCGCCTCGGTGAGCCGAGCGCCCACCTCTCGAAGCCGCTCCGGCGGAACCGTCACCTGTCGCGACGCGTCTACCACCGGCGCGAGCTCCGCGAGAATCTCCGCCTCCTCGCCGTACTGCTCTCGAAGTATCTCGATATCTATCTCAGGGGGAAGCAGGGCGACTCGCCCCTCTTCCACGGCGATGGTGCTCTCTCCCTCCGGGGAGACCCCCACCTTGAAGCGGGTGCCCCGGACGCCGGCCACCACGCCACTTGTCCGAATGTTAAAACCGTCCCGGCCGGTGAGGCGCTCCACACGGCTCAGAATCTCCCCGGAGTCGACCCGGGCGGTCGCCCTCAGTCGATTTTCCGTGAGGACCAGGCGTTCCAGGGTGAGCTGCGTCTCCGCCTCCACCCGTATTATGGCGCGGTCGCCGAGCTGGATCTCGCAGTACCCGTTCTCCCCGACGCGAAGGACAGCGCCTTCCTCGAGGGCGTCTCCTATTGAAACCGGCGCCGTCGAACCGTTGGTGACCGCCGTGACCTCTCCGGAGAGAAAGACTACCACCGCCTGCTGCGCGGTCGGTGCCTCTACCGTCTCCGTGGCTTCCAGCGTTACTTCCGCCGGTGTCTGCGGAAGCGGCGGAGGTCCCTCACCGTCCTGTTCCTCCGGAGTCTGAGGCCCACCGCAGGCGGTAAGCAGAAGCACCGCCGAGAGGGCAAGGCCCAAGCCCAGGGTTCTTGGCAACGATACCGACTGATCTGCGAGGCGACTGCTCACATTACTACCCTCCGTCATTCAACAGGTTTAACCTAGGCCCGCGGTTCTGAGGTGTCAAGTTCGGCGTTATGGCGATATTGGCTGCAAGGATAGAAGAACTTTGCAGAGTCTTAACAATGACTGGACGAATCCTTGGAACTCAACGAGTACGCTTACTGTGAGAATTCCAACGGAGGAGGAATCACATGCGTAAACTCTTACTTCTTTTCATCGTTCCGCTGCTTTTCGGAACCTTCTTTATCGGGTGCGAGCCGATTGAGGAAGGCGAGATGCCTCAGGAACCACAGCAGCAGGAGCAGCAGTTACAGTAACACCGTACATCCTGGAAGGATAGACTGAACTGCGGGCCCGCCGTCTAAGATGGCGGGCCCTTTTTGAAGGGGCTTCACAAACCAAATTCCCGACAAGATTGCTCAAAAGCTATGGACAAGGGGCTGCGGAGGGTGCAATATCGCTAATTATTAGGAGGAGAATCAGCGCTCCTAAAAGCAGGCGAAACGAGTGGTCCTTTCCAGAAACGGCATCCGGCGAAGCGCCCAAATTCTTCTCATGCATATTCTTCTGCTCATGCTTCTGACAGGTTGCTACACCTTCGAGCAGGGCTATCATTTCATAAAGGATCAGCTCAGTGCGAAGTCGCTAGATCGAGCGGTGGCTCGCTGGCCCCAATACGCCGCCTTTTTCGAAGAGGCCGATAGTATTCGGGCCTTTGGAAGGACCGAGTTGGGACTCGCCGACACCGAGAGCTATACGACGTTTGTTCCCCTCGATCGGAACTACCTCGTCACCGTCGTTTCCGCGGTGGATCCCCTGAGCTTTGAGCGGAAGCTCTGGCGCTATCCCGTTGTAGGTCCCGCGCCCTACAGAGGATTCTACCGGGAGAAAGCGGCACTGCGTACCGCATCAAGACTCGAGAAGAGAGGGTGGGAGACCTTTGTCCGGAGGGTCGGAGCGTTCAGTTCCCTGGGTTATTTTCGTGATCCTCTCTATTCGTACATGAGCGAGTACCATCCGGAACGGCTTGCTTCGATGCTCCTTCACGAAATGACCCACGCCACCGTCTGGATTCACGGGGATGTACCTCTCAACGAGGCCGTTGCGGTTTTCATAGGAGATCAGGGCGCCCTGGCGTACCTTCGAGAACGGTTCGGCACCGGTAGCACCTACTACCAGGACGCCTTGAAAAGGCAGGCCGAGCGGGGGCGGTTCAGACAGTTTATGAGAGAGCTCGCGCTGAGATTGGAGACGTTATACGCCTCCGATCTGGATGCGGAGACCAAGCTCCGAGAAAAGCAGACAGTCATCGCCGACGAGAAGCGCCGTTTTGCTGAGAATTACGATCTCTGGTTCTCCAGCGACTCCTATCAAGGATTCCTCGAGCGGGAGATTAACAACGCCTATATCGACCTCTACAGGACCTATAACAGCGACGTGGAGCTTATCGCGTCGCTCTACGCGGCTCGCGGAGAGGATCTTCGCTCTCTTGTTACGCTATTTCGAGAGGAAGGAGACGGCCGTCATTACAGAGGACTCCTGCGAGAATGGCTGGCGGAGGAGCCTCAGGAGCCTGCTACGCTCTAAGCGACTTACACGTCTCCGAGCCTCTGTTTCGGGTGAGCCCGTCGTTGCCCGGAGAGAGTAACGCCGACGAGGGCCGCCACTATGAGGAGGGCGCCGCTGAGGACCTTGATAGTGAGATCGTCGGAAAAGATGACCACTCCGAGTACGATCGCAAAGACCAGTCTCGAGGAGGAGAGAAGAGCCCCCGCCGCCGCGGAGACGTAGCGGTACCCAACGGTGAGGGCGAGTTGTCCCGCCACTCCGAAAGCGCCGCCGAGGAGGGCGAGAACGAGGCCCGGGGCAGGCGGAAGAGGTGTCCAGAAAAGGATAACGCCGTTCGCCAGGGTCCCGAGGAGCATGAGATAGAAGAGGATCGTCTGACTGTCATCGTGTTTTCGCGCTTCCCGGAGAAACGATATAGCCACCCCCGCTACGATTGCGGAACCGAAGGCGAGAAGATCGCCACCCACCAAACCCTCCAAGTCGCCGATGTCCGAGGGGCGCACAACCTGCCAGGCGCCGAGGAGGGTTAGCAGCAGAAAGATGTAGTACCTCCGGGGCGAGTGTTCCTGGTTGATAATGGGCGCGGCGAGAAAAACGAACACCGGATAGGTCATGTTGAGAAGGTTTGCCTTCGTTATAGTCGTGAACTCGATTCCGAGAAAAAAGAGAACGACCGCCACCATGTTCGTGGTCGCCCGCAGGGCCACGAGGGAGGGTCTCTTCGGGCGTAGGGGAGTGCGGCCGGAGATCGCTCCGGGGAGGGTAACGAGAAGTCCGAGGCTGAATCGGGAGAAGGTGACCACCAGGGCGGAGGCGCCATAGCCGTTGGTCATGAGCTTAGCGAAGACCGTGGCCCCCGCGAAGAACATGGCCGAGAGTAGGATGAGCAGTACGCCCCTGGTTCTTTCTTCCACGATTACGCCGGATTGAGGGTGTAATAGATCAGAAAAGCGACAATCGAGAGCACGGTGTAGCTCGAGAGGACGTTGTTCGAGTACGCCAGATCCTCCTCTTCGCTGCTCGGAATGTAGAGCGGCACGATGTAGGGTGGCGGCAGGACCAGAAAGGTGAATATGGCGTGGCTGAAGATTCGGGGAAGCCCAAGAAGCTCCCGGGAAACAAAGGGAGCTACCCAGCCGGCGATGAGAACAATCATTGCGCCCCGGATGAGCATCACCGGCGCCGCCTCACCGAGCCCCTTGAGGGAGATTCTGGTACCGAATCCGACCACGATGAGAATAAGGGGCCCGATTATATTCGATAGCATCTCCAGGGCCCGAACAAAGGACCTCGGTACCAGGGCCGTGGTGAACCACTCGGTGAGGCCGATCAGGTTCAGCAGAAGCCCGGAGAGTATGGCGATAATGATCGGGGAGCGGGCAAAGGAGAAAAGGGTGCTCCTGAAGTCCGTCGGGCCGCCGTAGCGCGCCTTCATCAGCGTTACCAGAACAAACCAGACAAAAAGCTCGTGGGGCAGGGCGACGACGCTTATGGACCAGAAGTTGGACATGCCGTAGGCCGTGGTAAAGAGTCCAATCCCGAGCATGCCGAACTCGAAGCCGGTCATGAGAAATGGCGTTGGTCGTTTGGTCAACGGGAGGCGATCCGCAAGGTATCCCACCAGAAGCATGACGAAGAGTATGGCGGGAACAAAGAGAAAGAGGCCGAGATAGGTGGTGTCAAACTCTACCGTGAGAAAGGTGACGAAGAATGCCGCCGGAAGGGCAGCATTGACGATGAGGCTCTTGATCTCCTCGAGTCCCGTCTCCGAGAGGAGTTTGATTCTTCTTACGATTACGCCAGCGCCGATAAGCAGCAGAATAGGCACTGACGTCGCGATGGTATCGACCACTTCCTGGGACATTGCAAATCCTACCGTGAAACCTGGTTGTTGATGAGCGGCGAAAGAATAGCACGCCACATTCTCAGTCGCAAGCTCCTCTCGTGTGCACCACCCTGGTGTTTCTAGAGGTCAGGACTTGTCAATTTCACGAGATATGGTATGCTGAAGGCATGAAAACGTTGTCGGATTCGTTCTCAGGAATGTGTCGTGCCTTCCATTCGTGACGTCGCCGAAATCGCCGGGGTATCGATCTCAACGGTCTCCCGGGTCATTACCGGCAGCGCCAACGTGGAATCGGCGACCAAAGCTCGGGTCGAAGAGGCGATTAAGGACACCGGCTATCGGCCTAATCTCAACGCCCGTAGTTTGCGTTCCCGGAGCGGCCAACTGGTTGGACTTGCCCTGCCGCGAATCGTTCATGAGACGTTTTCCACGATTATTTATTACGCCGAGAAAGAGGCGAACAGGATGGGGTATGGCCTCATCATCGGAAACACCGAGGACGACCCGGAACGAGAGCGAGCCTTTATCGATGATCTGCTCTCCCGGAACGTGGATGCGATTGTCTTTTCCCGGGTTTCCGATGCGAGCCATCTTCCTGAGAGGGCCCGAGAGAGGGGCCTGCCGATCGTCGTTATCGATCGGGGGATCGAACATGAGACGATTCCCTCAATCGAGACCGACAACTACATGGCCGGGCAGCTGGTGGCGAACCTTTTCCTCAAAGGGGGGCACCGCAACGTTGCCACCGTAACCGGACCGAGAAATGTTCGTCTCGTCCGACAACGGGATGCGGGGTTTATAGAGACCCTGAAGGCCGGGGGAGTCGAGGTCCCGGAGTCCCATCGCCTGGAGGGTAACTTCGAGTTCGATATGGGACTCCATGCGGCGGATCACTTTCTCTCTCTCGACTCTCTGCCCACGGCGATTTGGTCCCAGTGCGACATGACCGCCGTCGGTCTTCTGCGTCGCTTTACAGAGAAGGGCGTGAAAGTCCCGGAGGATGTATCGATAGTAGGTATGGACAACGTACCGGTCTCGAAAATGGTGCTGCCGGCGTTGACGACGGTGGACCAGTCCTTCGAAGAGTTCTGCCGGCGCGCCTTTCTGATTATTCACCATCAACTCGAGGATCCGAGCTACCAGCCCCCGGAACACCTCGTCCAGATACGGCCGAGCGTTGTGATTCGGGAGAGCTACCGGAACCTTACGTAAGGACTGGTCGCTCCCGGCGACCTGTATGATAGAAAGAAGATTTGGAGGCTCAGACAGGATGAACCCAAAGATTGATCAGCTACTCAACAATGGAACCGGCGTCTTTCGCATGGTTCCGACCTTTGTTCCTCGGAGAAACGGAGCCGCCGGCCGGCGTCTTCGCCTCCATCCGGATGACTACTACGCCCTCGGGATGAAAAGAGGCGCCATTAAAGAGCGCTGGTTCACAGCGACGATCCCTGCCAATAACGGTCCCCTCGCTCCGGAGAATGAGGGATTGAGCTATGTCGCCGTGGATGATCAGGCGACGGATCGCGTTCTCTTCAAGGATCTCGTTTCCGAGGGAAAGGAGCAGGTCGTCGGTTCCGCACTAATGGAAAAACACGGCGGCTGGCCGATGTACTCGAAATTCTTCGACTACAACGACGCTCTCTTTCACCACCTGCATCTCTCTTTCGCGGATGCCGCAACCATTGGTCTCCTCGGAAAGCCGGAGGCGTACTTCTTCCCGGCGCAGCTCAATAACCATCCGGGAACTTTTCCGCATACCTACTTCGGCTACGACATGAGCGTCACCAAGGAGGAAGTACGGGAACGGTTGGAGATGTTCGAGAAGGGTGATAATCGGATTACCGAGCTCTCTCGAGCCTACCGGTTGCAACTAGGAACCGGTTGGTACACCCCTCCCGGCGTGGCTCACGCTCCCGGGAGCTACCTCACCTACGAGCCTCAGTGGAACGCCGACGTCAACTCGGTACACGAAAACGTCGTGGCCAACGAAATCTACCCCTGGGACTTTCTCGTGGAGAGCTGCCCGGAGAACAAGAAACGGGACATGGATTACATAATGAGTCTCCTGGACTGGGAGAAAAATGTAGATCCAGACTACCGCAAGCACTACTTCCGCCCGCCCCGACCCGTTGCGGACAGTAGCTCCAACTACGCCGAGCGGTGGATTGTTTACGGAAACGAGTACTTCTCCGCCACGGAGCTTTCCGTTCCACCGCAGACCACGGTTACAATTAAAGATAAGGGTGCCTATGGCGCCATAGTTATCCAGGGTCACGGGACCATAAACGGTGTAGCCGCGGAGTCCGCAACGATGCTGCGGTTTGGTCAAATGAGCTCGGACGAGTTCTTTGTAGGCTATAGCGCCGCCACCGAAGGTGTTGAGATTCGGAACTCGAGTCTCCACGAGCCCCTGGTCATGCTGAAGCATTTCGGGCCGGACAACGCTCAGCCTGATCTGGAAAACGGACTCTAGTAAGGAGAGGGGAGCCAAGAGCCATGAACTACTATATGGGAGTGGACCTGGGTGGCACAGTTGTAAAAGCGTCGCTCTTCGATGCTCGAGGCCAGGAGCTCGGCAGCGCCGGAAGGCGCACCGGGCTCATCGCCGACGAGCCGGGGCAGGCGGAGCGGGATATTGAAGCGGTGCGAAAGCTCACCTACGAAGCTATCCGGGAAGCCCTCAGCGCGGCGAGTATTCCCGGTAGCCAGGTGACCGCCCTAGCCACTACCGGCCATGGCAAAGGACTCTACACGATCAAGAGAGACGGAACACCCGGGGTCGGTATCGTGTCCACCGACACCCGGAGCCGTGACGTCGCCGCGGCTATCGCCGGGGCCGAGGATTTCGACGAGTTTATCTATGCCAGGACTTTGCAGCCCTTCTGGGCTGCCCATACGGCGCCGATCCTGGTCTGGCTCAAACAGCAGCAGCCGGAGCGATATGATGAAATCGGACATATTCTACTGGCCAAAGATCTCCTTCGGTTCTTTCTGACAGACCGGATCGCCCTGGAGAAGACCGACCTCTCAGGTACGGGCCTCTGGAACAATCTCAACCCCGGGATAGATCAGGAGATCCTCGACCGTCTCGGCATCTCTGAGATCGGCGAGGCGATTCCGGAAATCTTCGAGTCTCACGATATCGCCGGCTCCGTTACCGATGAGGCCGCGGCCGAGACGGGCCTCGCCCCGGGGACGCCCGTGGTGGCGGGACTCTTCGACGTAAACGCCTGCGCTCTGGCCACTGGGTTGGAGCGAGAAGATGAGCTCACTGCGGTTGTCGGCACCTGGAGCATTAGCGAGTTCGTCTCGGACGACGTATCCCGAGCAATCGAGGCTGGGGAGCGCTATGTCGTACAGGCTCACAGCGTGCCGGGACAGTGGATGGTCCACGAGGCTAGCCCCACCTCGGCAAGCAATCTAGAGTGGTTCACCGCCACCCTCCTTCCGGACATACCGGAGGCAGAGCGCTTCGAGTACTGCAACAAGATTGTGGCCGAGACACCGAACACGGGAGTCACCTTCTTTCCATTTCTGTTTGGTGACGATCTCGGGGCCGACGCCAGCGGCACCTTTTGGGGCCTCAGGGCCGGCACCGACAGGGCTCAGATCATTCGCGCGGTCTACGAGGGGATCGTCTTTCAGCACGCACGGCATGTAAACAAGCTCCTGGAGGTGACAACGCAGCCGAAGCAGATTCGTTTTGCCGGCGGCGCGACCCGGTCCGAGGTCTGGATGCGGATGTTTGCCGACGTAATCGGCCTGCCTGTGACGGTCTCAAACGCCACGGAGCTCGGCGCTCTCGGGGCCGCGATCTGCGCCGCCATTGGGGTAGGAGAGTATAAGAGCTACGGCGAGGCGATGAAGGCGATGACTTCGGTTCGTGCTTCCTACGAGCCCGACGAGGAGCGTGGGACTCTCCTGCGCAAAAAGCAGGCAGAGTTCGAGAAGGCTGTACAGGAGATGGCTCCTATTTGGAGGAAACATGCATAAGCTCACCGATTGCCCCTTGGGGCTCTACGAAAAGGCTCTTCCTCCGGAGGGGTGGCCGAGCATACTTTCGCGAGCCAAGGAGCTCGGGTTTGATTTTGTGGAGATGTCCATCGATGAAGCGGAGGAGCGTCTCGCCCGCCTCGACTGGACAAAGCAGGAGCGCAAGGAGTTCACCGAGGCGCTGCGAGAGACAGAGATGCGGGTACCCTCTATCTGCCTGAGCGGAAACCGTCGCTATCCAATCGGAAGCAGCGATGCCAAGACCGCCCGGCAGGGAGTGGGGATGATACGAAAGGCGGTGGATCTCTCAGTAGATATCGGCGTCCGAATCATTCAACTCGCCGGCTATGATGTCTACTACGACGAGTCGAGCACAGTGGAGACCAGGGAACGGTTTACCGAACATCTGCGGGAAGCGGTGGAGTACGCGGCGAGCAGGGGGGTAATGCTCTCCATGGAGATCATGGACACCCGGCTCATGAGCTCGATCTCCCGATTCCTCTACTATCGCGGCCGCATTCCTTCACCATGGTTTACCGTGTATCCGGACCTCGGCAATCTTTCCGCATGGAACGACAACGCCGCGGAAGAGCTCGATCTCGGCCTCCGAATGGGAGTGGTGGCGGCGGTTCATCTCAAGGATACCTATCCCGTCACCGCCGACTCTCCGGGGCAGTTTCGGGACGTCCCCTTCGGGGAGGGGTGTGTTGACTTTCCCCGACTTCTCGGCGTGCTCAAAGAGCACAACTACACCGGGCAATTCCTCATGGAGATGTGGAATCGCAAGGGCGAAGAAGATGTACAGCGGGTGGTGGAAGCGCGAGAATGGATGGTGCAACGACTCAAAGAGGCAGATCGCCAGAAGTCGTTGAAGTGATAAACAAAAATTTGACACTCGTGTCGGGCCATGGTATCGTTTTCAAAAACCATTTCTGGCACTGTTAGAAGGGGGAAAGTATGGCAAAGAACGTTCAGGTAGTGCGTGACGCTCTTAAGAGTGGAGATGGGGTGCTCAGGCTGGCGCCGAACTGGGTGCCGAGATCATTTTGTATTCCCGGTAAGCGACTCAAGCTTCATCCCGATGACTACTACGCTTTTGGTGCCCATCGCGGCGGCATCGACGAGCGCTGGTTTTCCTCCACAACGAAAGCCGACAACGGCCCTGAGACTCTTGAGGATGAGGGTCTGAGCTACATCTACTTCAAAGATGGGCAGAAGGAGCAGAAGGTGCTTCTCAAGGACGCCATCGAGGAGATCGGAGACGAAATTCTCGGTCAGGATGTGATGAGCGCCCACGGCGGTTGGACGATGTACAGTAAGTTCTTCGACAACCTCGAGCCCCTGCCGCACCACCTTCACCATGATGATGAGAAAGCCGCCCTCGTCGGCATGCGAGGCAAGCCCGAGGCGTACTACTTTCCTAAACAGCTCAACAACAAGCGAGGCTACTTTCCTTACACGTTCTTTGGCATAAATCCCGGAGTCACGAAAGCGCAGGTGCGAAAGACTCTGGAGGACTGGCACAAAGGAGACAATGGCATTCTCGAGCTCTCCCGGGCGTACAAGCTCGTTCCCGGCACGGGATGGGATGTTCCGCCAGGACTGCTCCACGCTCCCGGCTCCTTTCTTACCTATGAGCCTCAGCGTGCCTCGGACGTCTTTGCGATGTTCCAGTCAATCGTGTGGGATGCCTACACCCCCTGGGAGCTACTGGTGAAGAACGTGCCCGAAGATAAGACACAGGATCTGGACTTTATCATGAGTCTTATCGACTGGGATCTCAACGTGGACCCTGATCTTTACAAGAATCGCTTCACACCGCCCAAGCCTGTGTCTAACTTAGAAGAGATGCACGAGCAGGGCTTCGAGGAGAACTGGATCACCTACAAGAGTGATTACTTCAGTGCCAAGGAGCTCACGGTCTTTCCGAAGCAATCGGTGGTGATCAAAGACGACGCGGCCTACGGAGCTATTGTCGTGCAGGGCCACGGCCAGATGGGCTCCCTCAAGATCAACTCCCCATCGATGATTCGCTTTGGACAGATGACCGAAGACGAAGTCTTTGTCTCGGTTGATGCGGCAAAGAACGGTATCAAGATCACGAATGAGAGTGAATACGACAATCTCGTTATGCTGAAGCATTTCGGTCCGAAGCCGTGAGACTGAGGATCGAATCGCATAAAAGACCGGCGCCACGGGGCGACGGCTATCGCAAAAAGAGGAGGTGAGCAATCGGCACGGATGTAATAACTTTTTTCCAGCCTGCTTCTAGCAGGGTGCCTCAGACCCAAGAGGCTGGGGTAGTTTTCAGTAACTTTTCAAAAAGGAGACCCTTATGAAGAAACTATTTCTAATTACCATGATTTTTGCACTGCTGCTTCCTGTTGCGCTATTTGCTTCGGGACAGGGCGAAGCTGCAGAGGACGAGGGAATAACAATCGGTATGTCCGTACCCGGCCTCCAGTTTCCCTTCTTTGTAACTATGAGAGATCAAGCCGAGGCGAAGGCTGAGGAGCTCGGTGTAACCCTGCTCTTCGCGGACGCCCAGAACGACGCTGCAAAGCAGACCTCGGACCTCGAGGGATTTATCTCCCGCGGCGTTGATGGAATCCTCATTTCCCCGATGACTGTTGACTCTCAGGTCCCGGTCATGGAGCGAGCAGTTGAGGCTGGTATTGCGGTTGCTTCCGTCGACCGGAAGGCCAACACCGACGAGATCCTGGTGCACGTAGGTGCGGACAACGTTGAAGGCGGTCGCGCAGCCGCGCGGTTCATTATCGACGCTCTCGGCGGCTCCGGTCGCGTAATCGAGCTCGAAGGTACCCCCGGCTCCTCCGCTGCCATCGACCGAAAGAGCGGCTTCGACGAAGTAATGGCGGACTCCGATGTTGAGATCATCGCGAGCCAGCCCGCTGACTTCAACCGTGCCCAGGCTCAGACGGTCATGGAGAACCTGATTACCTCCAACCCGGATTTCGACGCGGTCTTTGGTGCCAACGACGAGATGATCATCGGTGCCATCGAGGCGATGCGAGGTTCTGGCGTGGACGCCGCGGACAAGGTAACCGTTGGATTCGATGCTACTCCCGACGCGTTCCAGTACATCGATGAGGGCCTTCTCGACGCAACCGTTGACCAGTTTCCTGG
This sequence comes from uncultured Spirochaetaceae bacterium, assembly GCA_964478055.1. Lineage (GTDB taxonomy): Bacteria > Spirochaetota > Spirochaetia > DSM-27196 > Alkalispirochaetaceae > CAYZHV01. The sequence continues at coordinate 11,538 of CAYZHV010000110.1, forward strand.
TCAGCAGGCGGGCATGGCTCTCGAGTTCCTCGTGGACTACATCGAGAACGGAACCGAGCCCGAGCAGGATGTCTACTTCATCCAGCCCAAGCCGGTTACCAGCCAGTAGAAGCAGTGATACCGAGAACGTGGGCCGGCCATTCGGCCGGCCCACACTCGGATTGAGTAGGAGGATCAATGGCACCATTGCTCAGTATGGAGGGGATCAACAAAACCTTCCCCGGAGTGCGCGCCCTAAAGGATGTGGACTTTGATCTGGAGCGGGGCGACGTTCACGCGCTCGTTGGAGAAAACGGGGCAGGAAAGTCGACTC
>CAYZHV010000111.1:0-11810 GCA_964478055.1 uncultured Spirochaetaceae bacterium
GGCCCTGGCTGAGCTTTCCGGGGATGCGCCGGTGGGGGAGCCTGAGGAAGTGCAGGAACCTCCGGTACTCCGGCTCTATCCCCTGGGATCCGGGGCTTCCGCGTACATCGTCGAGCTTTCGGTCATGGGGTACCGGGATGAGGTGCGCTTTCTCGCTCGGCTCAGCCGCGGAGGGACCCTAGAGAGGGTCTATGTTCTCTCGGACAGAGAAGACCCGGCGTATGACTGGTTCCTCCGAGATCGGGAGCTTCTGAGATCCGCCCTCAACCGGAGGGAGCCTGCGGAGGCGGTGGCGGGCGCAACTGTGACGGTTCGTGCCCTCTCTGAGGCGATCAGCGCTGCCCGGGGCGTCCTGGAGGAGCTTTAGAGATGAAGTCGTTTACCAAAGGGCTATTCAGAGAGAATCCGCTTATCGCGCAACTCGCGGGCCTTGCGCCGGCGCTCATGGTGAGCACTCATCTGGTTTACGGCTTTACCATTGGTGTGGGCATGATCGGTGTGACCCTTGCCTCGGTTTCAACGCTCTATCCTTTGCGGCGCTTTCTGACCCGGAGGGCGGGGCTAACGGCGACTCTTTTAGTTATTGCCACCTATGTGACCCTCTTTCAACGGATTTTGGAGCTTATCAATCCTTACATTCTCGAGAAGCTCTGGATCTTTCTTCCTATACTGGCGGTCAACTGTGTCATCCTCTACAGTGCACGGCTCAAACAGGATAGCTACGGTGAGCTTCTGGTGGAGAGCCTGGGGCGATCCCTTGGCTACGCCGGCGCTCTCCTCATGGTGAGCGTGATACGAGAGCTTCTTGCCTTCGGAACGCTCACCTTTTCGATCACCACCACCGGCGGGCAGGTGGTCCAGGTGCTGCCCGGGGGAATCCTCAGCGTGGCGGGATACCTGGCCGGGGGCTTTATGCTTCTCGGATATCTGAGAGCGGCGTTCCAGCGGGCGGTGATCGTAAAAGAGAAAGAGAGGGCGGAACCAGCAGAGGAGAGCAGCGAGTGACCTATCTCGGGACGATACTCACCTTTATCTTCGTGGAGAACGTGGTGCTCACCTATTTTCTCGGCATTTGCCCCTTCCTCATCTCCACGAGGAGCAGCCGGACCGCAACCGTTCTCTCCCTAATTCTGACTCTGACGATGGGGCTTCTCTCTCTTCTCACCTGGGCGGTTCGTCACTGGATTCTGGTTCCCCTGAACGCGGAGTACCTTCAGCTCATCGTCTTTGCCCTTCTGATCGGTGGGACGAGCCAGCTGCTCTTCAGTTTTGTCCGCCGCTGGAGTCCTCGTCTAATCTCGGTAACTCGCCGGTACTTCGTCCTGCTCGTGGCCAACGCCTCCCTATTCGGTGTACTTCTTATCTCGTCCTATCGTTCCTACGGTCCCCTGGAGAGCTTTCTTGCGGCAATCTCCGCGGGGGTCGGCGCGATGCTCGCCCTGGTGGGCCTGGCGGCGGTTCGGGAGCGGCTGGAGTATGAACGGGTTCCCGCAGCCTTTCGGGGTGGACCGATTCTTCTTATCTCCGCGGGGCTCTTCTCCCTCGCATTTCACGCCTTCGACAAGCTTCTGCTGCTTCGGCTCCTGGGGAACTAATTGCGCCGGGCGGTAACCTTTACAACACCGGAACTTGGAATTAGACTTCGGGTCACTGGCGTTGCATGAGTAAAGTCTATCTGATTCTCGGTTCCAGTAGCTGTCAGCCCCACGGCGTTCCAGACGGCGAGGTGGAGGCCGTCTACGACCAACAGTACAAGCCATTCCTCAGACTGCTCTACAACTACCCGTCCATCCGTTTTACGCTCCATTACTCAGGCATTGTGCTCAACTGGATGGAGAAGAATCACTCGGAGTTCACGGATGTACTCGCGGAGATGACCAGCCGAAAGCAGGTAGAGCTCATCGGCGGTGCCTTCTACGACCCGATAATACCCTTGGTCCCGAAGCAGGATCGACTCGGGCAGATCGAGCAGATGACTGCGTTTCTGCGCAAGCGCTTCGGCCGTCGCCCCCGGGGAGCCTGGATTACTCAGGGCATCTGGGACCAGAGTCTCGCGTCGAATCTCAAGAATTGCGGTATCGAGTACACCTTTCTCGATGAGGCGAGCTTTCTCAGGAGTGACGGCTATCAGAAGCGGTACCTCTTGCCCTGCCTGACCGAAGACGAGGGAAAGACAGTTACGGTCTTTCCGATCCATCGGGATCTCGAAGAGCAGATGAAGGAGGGGGTAGAACCAGGCCTCTTTCTCGATCGCCTCGCGGAGGTGGCCCAAGGTCAGGAGCAGGCGGTATTTACCTTTATGCCCGACGGAAACGCTCTCGACCTAAAATGGTACGAGAAGCTTCTCGGCTCCCTGGAGGAGCGACGCTCCTGGCTCGAGGTAGTACGGCCCGGGTACTACAACCGCAACATGACCCCCTCCCGGCGCATATACTTCCAGACGAGCTCCCAGGCGGAGCTCCTAACGTGGATCAAGCCCGAGGCGGCGGACGGCAGCGCCATTTATCGACGGATGCTCACCATGTACCCGGAGAGCAATCTTCTCTACTCAAAAATGCAGTACACCCATGTGCTCGTAAACCAGGTGAGGGGAGACAAGTCCCGGAAGCTCACCGCCCGGGAGGATCTCTGGAGAGGGCAGGCGCATCACGCCTACTGGCTCAATCCTTCCGGCGGGATTCATCGAAACGAGCTGAGAAAGGGTGCCTACGCGTCTCTCATCGAGGCGGAGAAGACGACCCGCCAAAAGGGGATATTTATCCCTTCCATCGTCAGGGTCGACTTCGATATGGATGGCAGGGAGGAGTATCTCTACCAAGGACAGGAGGTAAACGCCTACCTTCACACCGATGGGGCGTCGATCTTCGAGCTCGACCATCTTCGAAAGCCCTGGAACTATCTCGATACGCTGAGCCGGCGGCCGGAGCCGTTTCATACCGATGAGGTCCGAAAGATGGGTTACGACGAACACCCGCGACACGCCTTTGTGGACCACATCATACCGCCGGAGACTACCCTCGAGGAGTTTGCCGCCTCCCGGTACCAGGAGCTCGGAGACTTTGTAGAGGGGGGCTTCACGGTTACGGATCTGGACAAGGATCACGCGAGAATTACACTGCTGCGAGAAGGGACAGTTAAGGTCGGACGACGGACCGTGCCCCTGGCAATCGAAAAGACTTACACTTTCAATCGCTCGGGACTTTCGGTGACCTATGTTCTTAGAAACGATGACACAAGGGACCTGACAATCCGCTTTGCTCCGGAGATCAATATCTCATTTCGCTCCTCCGAGGTGGAGGATCTTCGGCTCCTCGTTCGGGAGCGAGGAAGCAAGCCTACGGAGCTATCCCCGGATCGGCGGGAGATCGAAGGAGCCCTTGAGATTCTCTTTAACGACCTCTTTAACGGGGCCACTGTCTCGGTTTCACCTGAGGGAAAGGGCGATTTCTGGAGCTTTCCGGTATACAGCTGGGGACACGGCCCCCGAGGGCTCACGGCGTACTACGCGTCGAGCTGCCTCGTTGGCTTGCACGAGGTTGCCATGGAGTCCGGTGGAAGCTGGACCACCACCCTCAAGCTGGGAATCAAGACGCTCTGATCCCGAGACGTGATCCCAGGCCAGGAAGTTGAGATTCGACGGGATCGGAAACTCTGGACCGGGCTTTGTCAGCTCCCCTAACTTGAACTCTTACCGGAGTCCGCGAGAATCTGCAGAATCCTGTCCATCCACGGCGTCGCCTCGGTGTGATACCGCTGCTCAGCAAGCAGAAATGAGAGAAAGGCGTTTCGGTACTCCCCGGTGAAGTATTTACTCTGCCCGAGGTAGAAGCGGGCTCTCGCGGCGAGGTCCGGCTCCAGGGTGATGGAAAGCAGATTCGAAAGAAGACTCGCCGACTCCCGGTAGTTTCCCTTGGAAAACTGCTCCTGCACGATCTCCGTCAAGGTCGCGGCGGTGCCCCGGGCGTCGAGGACTCGCTCGGTGGGGAGAATCACCGGCTCCATGGTCGGAGGGGGCTGCTCTCCGGCGGAGACGAGGATCTTGTCCAGTGCCTCTCGCGTCGGGGGAGTTAGAGACTGCGGCGCCGGAATCCGGGCGAGCTCTCCGCTACCGGAGGTTACCGAGCTCGTCTCGAGCCGCAGGAGCGGCAGGGGTGTTCCTCTCCGGGAGACCCGGGGAGGCATGTCCACCGTCGGCTGTCCCGCGCTGATTCGCACCTGCACGGGCTCCCGGAGGACATTCTCGCCTGTTTCCACCGTGAGTGCCTGGGCCTCCACTTCCGCTGTGTCAAAGGCACCGTAGTAATAGGGTACTCCGGGGACCGGATAGTCGACGTGGCGGCGCTGAATGCTATCCACTACGGCGATCCGGGTCGCCGTGGCGAGGGAGTCGTAGCCCCGAAGCGGGACCGTGGAGCGGTAGAGGGCAAGCTGCCGGCCGTTTCTCGAGGCGTCGTAGGTCAGCTCGATACCGTTGCCCACGACCGTGGCGTTGAGATTGAAGACCCGCGCGGCCTGCTCGACGTCGGTCTGTCGCTCGGAGATTACCGCGGGCTGAATTGTCTTGTTTCGAAAGGGAATGAAGATCTCATAGACCCCTCCCTCCTCGGATTCGGTGAGTACCGCGTAGTAGTACTCCCCGGGCCCCGGGGGCGAGTCGAGATAGGTCTCCGTGCCGCCCTCCACGGTCGCCACGAGCTCGGCGTTGTCAAAGGTGCGATCGTTGATCTCCCGGGTGTGCCGGTAGATACGATAGGGACCGTCGATCTCCTCCGCGTCCCGCCAGGTTATGCGTACCTGCGGTTCCCGGACAGCCACCCGAATTCGGGAGACGAAAGGGGCGAAAACGTCCGTTTCTTCGAAGGAAGTTTCGGCGCTGCTCTCCTGACTCGCTCCCGGAACGGCTGCGAGAATCAGTAGAGCTAGCGGAACTAGCGGAACTAGCGGAACTAGCAGAATAGAGGCTATGCGACGGTTCATAAACTTCATCACTACTATAATCGGCAGGTTTCGGTGTTGTCCACAGTTTCAACGGTGTAGAAACGTCCCGGGTGGGTCTGGTATACTTCGATTCCTCGGAGGACACTATGCTACAAGAGTTTACCAGCCCCGTTGAGGAGCTCAAAGAAGAAATCTACTCCACCTGGAGGCATCTTTGACCCTGAGCGGGTCAGAAACGAAATAAGCGAAATCGAGACCGAAACCGCTCGACCGGACTTCTGGGATGACCGGGAATACGCGGAGAAGAGTCTTTCCAAGCTCAAACGCCTCAAGGATCGAATAGAGCCCTGGGAGGAGATCAAGCAGCAGGTGGATGACCTCTCGGAGCTCCTCGATCTCGCCCTGGAAGAGGGCGACACCGCCGTGGAGGGGGAGATTCGTTCCACCCTTCATACTCTGCAGGAGCAGTACGAAAAGCTACGGGTTCTCGAGATCCTCAACGATGAGCACGATGACGCCTCGGCCTTTCTCACTATCCACTCCGGTGCCGGGGGTACCGAGGCGTGTGACTGGGTGAGCATGCTCATGCGCATGTACCTGCGCTGGTGCGAGAACAAGGGGTATAAGACCACGATCATCGACCTCCAGGAGGCGGAAGGCGGCGTGAAGTCCACCACGATTCAGGTGGACGGGGGCTACGCCTTTGGGTACCTCAAAGCGGAGGGTGGAATCCATCGGCTGGTACGCATCTCTCCCTTTGATTCCGGCGGTCGACGCCACACCTCTTTCGCCTCGGTCTATATCTCTCCGGTGATCGAGGATGATATCGACGTGGAGATCAAGCCCGAGGACATTCGTGTTGACACCTACCGCGCCAGCGGAGCCGGGGGACAACACGTCAACAAGACTGACTCGGCGGTTCGGATGACGCACCTGGAGACGGGAATCGTCGTTCAGTGTCAGAACGAGCGAAGCCAGCACAAGAACCGCGCCATGGCAATGAAGGTGCTTCAGTCCCGACTTTACGAGCACTACCGTCAGAAGCGGGACGAGGAACAGGCGGCAAACGCCCAGGAAAAGAAGGATATCGCCTGGGGGCACCAGATTCGCTCCTACGTCTTTCAGCCCTATACGATGGTAAAGGACCATCGAACCGACATTGAGACGGGAAACGTCCAGGCAGTCATGGACGGTGGGATCGATGAGTTTATCGAAGAGTACCTCCGACAAAGCTGGCAACGCGCCCACGCAACCGCCGAATCCTAGGCGCCAGCTTCTTCTCGCAAGCCTCCTCCTGCTCTGCGCCCTTGGTCTGGGGGCTCAGGAGCCTCCGCCCTCGGAGGAGCAGCTCACAAGGGAGGAACTGCCCGAGGACGAGCGGGAGGTCTGGCGCGTGGAACTTGTCGGCATCCGGACCGACCCCTCGGACCGGGAACTGGTTGGCGTGGCTACCGGCATCCCGCAGGTACTCATCGACGCTTTGGAGCCCGTGGCAACCCATCAGCTGAGCCTTGCTGAGCGTCGCGCGATCGCTCGGGGCCTCCTGGAGGAGAGCCTGAAGGAGGCGCTCCTCCGGCGTAACGAGCTACAGGACGAGCTCGACAGACTTCCTTTCTCGGAGGAGGGGGAGCTCGCCCGACGAGAGGAGGCGAGGAGGCTCCGGGAGGACCTAAAGGAGCTCGAGGAGCGGATTGCCCGAATAGGGGCCACGGATCAGGAACGCATCGACGTGGACCTCGAAAAGCCGGTGGAGATGGTTCTCCCGGAGGAGCCGAAGTTCACCCCGATCTACGACCCCAAGCGAAAGGCGGAAGAGCGAGAGAGCGACATGCTCCTCTACGGCGAGCTCCAGAGGAGCGACAACTATCTCTTCCTGACCCTCTATGAGTACAGCTACCACCTCGACCGGGAGCGAGAGCTCGCAACTACCGCCTCCCTGGCGGAGGAGCTCCCGGAGAATCTGGGGCAGCTCGAGGCAGCGGCGCAGCGGGCTGTGGCGGGGCGGCCTGTGGCGCCCCTCTCAGTCCGGGTGACCGGGTACGAGCCCGAACGGGCGGAAGTCTTTGTCGACGATGAGTCCCGGGGCTTCGGGAGTGTCAGGGTACCACTGCTCCCCCTCGGTAGCGCTTCGTTGCGGATCGAACATCCCGCGATTCCTCCGATCGAGCGGAGCGTGCGGATACGGGGGGACCAACTCAACGAGATCGAGCTCGAGATCCCGGATCCCGAGACAGGGTACGTTGCGGTCGTATCCGAACCCCCGGGGGCAAGCATATATATTGATTCCCTCTGGCAGGGTATCACCCCTTACATGATTCGACGCCCCCCGGAGGAGCGGCAGGTGCGCCTCTCGCTCCATGAGCACTACGACTCACAATTCGTGGTGGGTCCGGATACGCCAAACCTGGTGAACCGGGAGCTTCTGCCCAGCTCCCTGGAGTGGGAGAGTGTGGTAGAGAATAAGCGGGATCGCTTCTATCGCTCCTTTACCTGGTTCGTCCTCTCCGTTCCGGCCCCTATCATTCTCAACGGAATCTACGGTAATCTCTCCACGCTCTTTCCAGATGGGCAGGCGCGGAGCGAGCTCTCACAGTCGGAGGCGGAACGGCGGCTGAATCAGGCCGATACGGTCTTTTACGGCTACTACGCCACCCTCGGGGTGAGCGTGGCGCTCTTTGGGAACATGATTTACAGACTTCTCGACTACATACGAACCGGCGAAGGGTATCACGACCGGTAGCAAGGAGCAGTATGGCTGTTAAGAAAGGACTCGGAGAAAAGCTCAAGGGACTCTTCCGCGGTAGCTCGCAGGAAGAGGAAGAGTTCTACGAAGAGCTCGAAGACCTCCTCATCGAAGCGGACCTCGGAAGTAAGGTCACCTTTGAGACCGTGGAAGCGCTGCGGAAGCGGGTGAGGTCGGAGAAGCTCCGGGGGAAAGAGGAGGTCGCCGGAGCCCTCAGGGATCTCCTCTCCGAACACCTGAAGAAGAGCGAGCTCTCCCTCGATCCGGAGAGACTCAACGTCTTTCTCGTTCTCGGGGTCAACGGCGTTGGCAAGACCACAACCATAGCCAAGATGGCCGACTATTTCCGCCGGAGCGCGGGGACGGAGCAGATCGTTCTTGCCGCGGCGGACACCTTTCGCGCCGCCGCGGTGGAGCAACTTGCCACCCACGGCGAACGCCTCGGTTTTCGGGTCGTGCGGCAGACCACTGGCTCCGACGCCGCGGCGGTTGTCTTTGATGCCCTGGAGAGCGCGGTGGCTCGAAAGGAGCGGCTGGTGCTAATCGACACCGCCGGAAGAATGCACAACAAGGCGAATCTGGTACAGGAGCTCGCCAAGATAGACAAGATCATCAAGCGAAAGGCGGAAGGTGCGAACTACCGCTCCTTGCTGGTGGTGGATGCAACCACCGGGCAGAACGCCCTCCGGCAGGCGGAGCTCTTCAACGACGCCGTCGGGGTGGAAGCGCTCGTCATGGCCAAGTATGACTCCAGTGCCAAAGGGGGAGTGCTCATCCCGATTGCCCGGGAACTCGGCATTCCCTGCGCCTTTCTCGGGCAAGGGGAAGGGTACGGGGACCTCCGCCCCTTTGAGCCGGAGGAGTACCTCGCCGAGCTCGTGGATGTTCGTTGATAGATGAGACCTTTCCCGGCTCCTCACGCGGGAGCCACGCTTGGGATCAGGATATGCACCGCCTTTCTTCTCCTAACGGGGCCGCTCTTTTTGCTTGGGGCTCAGGAGTCGGGACTCTTCCGCTCGAACGAGCAGTTTCTGCCGATCGAGCCGATAGGGGAGGGGGAGCGTAGTGAGTACACCTATGTCATGCGGGTAACCGTCTCCGATCGCAGAACCGAGCGAGAGCTCTTTCGGGACGGGGAGCTCTACAGGGTGCGCACCGAGACCGAGGGGCTCGAGGGGTTGCCCCAGGAGATAACCACCACCGACGCCGAGGGAAAACTCCTCGAGGCGCGCTGGTATCGCTACGACCGGCAGCGACGGCTCCGGGCGGTGGAGGTGGTAGGTACCGAGGAAGAGAGCCGCTTTTTGAGCGGTACCACCCCGGGAGAGATCGGGCTCACCGAGGAGGTCCTGGAGGAGACAACGCAGAGCGAGCGAGTTCGCGCGGTGTTTCGGTACGACGAGGCGGGACGGCTCATCAGCCGGAGGCGGTATCGAGACGGCGACCTGATCGAGGATGTTTCCCAGGAGTTCTCCGGCGGGGCGATCCGTCTTCGGACGGAGGAGTATCCCCGGGAGCGACGCCGGGTGGTGATTTCCTACAGCGATGAGGGTCTTCCCGTGGAGGAGGAACACTACGAGGCGGGTCGCCTGGTGAGCCGGGTCCAAAAGAGCTACGACGACCAAGGAAGGGTCGTCCGGGAGCTGGTGGAAGAGCGGGAGACCCGGGAGTTTCTCTATAGTTATGACGAGGAAGGGGATCTCCTGCAGGAAGAGGAGCTTCTGAACGGAACCCTCTACCGCCGGACCCGGTACGAGCCTGGGGACCGGCGGGTAGAGATTCGCTTTCGTCAGGGCGAGCCGTTTCTGCGCACCTACTACGAAGGAGATCTGCGCCTTCGAGAGGAGGTGCTGCGAAACGGCAGGATCGTCGAGGTGCGGCGCTTCGAGCAGGAGGAGCCTGGTGAGGAGTAGTCGGTGGACCACCTTTCTCGGTGGGCGCTACATGCGGCGAGCCGGAGACTCCCGGGGCTACGCCTCGGTCCGTCTGAGCATCCTCGGCATCGGCGCCGGAGTGATGACCCTCGTCGCGGTGCTCTCGGTAATGAACGGCTTTCAGAGCTCCACCATACAGAACATCCTCGAGGTGAGCTCCTTTCACCTCCGGGTGGAAGCCCCTGATCTCGCCGCCCTCGGGGAGGAGTCGATGGAGGAGCTCAGGGAGCTTTCGAACGTCACCTCCGTAGTGCCCTTCGCGGATGTGCAAGCCCTTGCCCGGGGCTTCTTTCAGCGCCCTGCCACGGTACTCCTCCGGGCGGTGCCACCGGAGCTAACTGAGCTCGACCCGGGGTTGGCGGAGCAGCTCGAGATCGTCGAGGGCTCCTTCGATCTCTCCCGGAGTCGTGGAGTGGTGATCGGAAGTGAGCTTTCTCGGAGCCTCGGAGCGGGAGTCGGTGAAGTCATATCCCTGGTGCACCTCCCGGAGAGCGCCGCCCAGGCTCGGCGTCCTGAGGAGACGCAGATGGTGGTAACCGGCATTTTCCGGACCGGCTATCTCGACTTCGACCGGAGCTGGGCGTTTATCTCCCTCTCCGACGCCGTCGGGGAGTTCGGCACCGCCGCCGATACCCTGGGGGTAAAGCTTCGAAATCGGTACCAGGAGCGCACGACCGCGGATCGTCTGCGAGAGTTCCTTTCGGCGGAAGTCGGCGGCCCCTACGAGGTAATCTCCTGGCGCACCTTCAACAGAGGCATCTTCGGCGCCCTGAGGGTGGAAAAGTCGATGATGCTTCTCCTGGTGGGGCTTATCTTTCTCGTGGTGGCGGTAAACATCTTTCACACCCTCAATCGGAGCGTTGTGGAGCGACAGGAGGAGATCGCTCTCCTTCGGGCGGTCGGGGCCACGCCGAGGGAGGTGACCTCGGTCTTTCTCGGCCAGGGGATCATGATCGGCTTTGCCGGCGCCACCGCGGGGCTCCTTTTAGGGCTCTTTATTTCGGTGAACATAAACGGCGTCTTCGAGGCGGCGGAGCTCGTCATTAACCTGGTTCTCGGGTTTCTCGCCCGACTTACCAGCGGTTTTGGCGTCGCTCCGGGGGTGGAGATCTTCTCATCCCGGGACTTCTATCTCGCCGAGGTTCCGGTGGAGATTCGCTTTTCCGAGGCGCTTTTGGTCTATCTCTTTGCGGTGCTCTCCTCCACCCTGGCGGGGTACGCCGCCTCGAGAAGAGTCAGCACCGTCTCCCCTTCGACCATTTTGAGAGAGGAAGTCAATGGATAAAGCTGCAGTGGAGCTGCGAGGCGTGGGAAAGACCTTTTTCAGTGAGGCCGAGGAGCTGACCATTCTCCAGGGTGTGGAGCTCTCGGTGGATCCCGGTCTCGCCGTTGGCATAACCGGTGAGAGCGGGAGCGGCAAGAGCACGCTCTTGAGCATTATCGCCGGTCTCGACCGCCCCACCCGGGGCGAGGTGCTCCTGGAGGAAGAGAGTCTCAACGAGCTCTCCGAGGAGGAGCTGAGTCGGCTCCGGGCCCGAAAGGTGGGCTTTGTCTTTCAGTTTCACCACCTCCTCAAGGACTTTAGCGCCCTGGAGAACGTCATTCTCCCGGGGCTGATGATCGGGGGAGATCGAAAGAGCCTGGAAAAGCGGGCCAAGGAGCTCCTCGGAGTTGTGCATCTCTCGGAACGGCTCGGCCACTATCCGTCCCAGCTCTCCGGCGGAGAGCGGCAGAGAGTGGCGTTGGTTCGCAGCCTCATCAACGAGCCCGCCCTGCTTCTAGCGGACGAGCCCACGGGCAACCTCGATGAAGGTAACTCGACCCAGGTGGAGGAGCTCCTCTTCGAGCTCGTGGAAAAGACCGGGACGACCCTGCTCCTGGTCACCCACGACGCCCGCCTCGCCGGGAGATGCGAGCGCCGCTACCTGCTCGAGCATGGAGGACTCTCGAGTCTATGAAGCGGGTTGTCCTGGCGGTGCAGATCGCCGCACGCTATCTCCTGCGAAAGAGCGGCGGCAATAGGCGGCGGACAATATCCGCCGTGGCGGGCATCGCCCTCTCGATGATACCCCTCATACTCGTGATGGAGATGGCCGACGGCATGATTCGCGGAATTACCGCCCGGTACATCGAGACCGGGACCTACCACCTCCAGGCGTATCCCGGTGCCGCGATCGATCTCGAAGGGCTCCGGG
>CAYZHV010000112.1:0-11801 GCA_964478055.1 uncultured Spirochaetaceae bacterium
CCTCTTTTTTGTCCAAGACAACGCCTTTGCCATTAGCACAAAGACCCGGGGCAATACCTTCTACTCCCGTCCGGAGGGCGAGGCGGAAACGTTCTACGGCATTCCCATCACGAGAATCGATGGCCGCTACGCCATGGAAGCCCACCAAACCCTCGGCAACATCGTCTCTGAGATGCGAGAAGATCGAAAGCCGCAAATAGTCGTGTTCGAGGTGGACCGGCTCCACAACCACACCAACGCTGATGACCAGCGAATGTACCGCACCGCTGAAGAGATCGCTGCGGTCGCTCAAACCGGCGATCCCCTGACCCACCTGCAGGCGTGGCTTTTGGAACACGGTGTCACCCACGAGGAGATCACGGGAATCCAGGACGAGGCTATCGAGAGGCTCAAGATTGACGCCAAAGAGGCGCAGCGAAGCGCCGAGCCGAAACCATACACCGGGGCAAAGCGCCCGCTTCCGGAGAGGCTCTCCTCGGCCAAGTTCGAGTATCGAGGTAAAGCCGCCAGCGAGGCCGAGTCGCCTCTCACAATGCTCGAAGCGATCCGGGAGGTTCTCAACAACCGGATGGATAAGGATGACCGAGTAACCCTCTACGGCGAGGATCTGGAAGACCCGAAAGGAGACGTTTTTGGGGTAACCAAGGGGCTGAGCTCCAAGTATCCCGGCCGGGTCCGTAACAGCCCCTTGAGCGAGTCCCTCATTCTCGGTGTTTCTATCGGAGAAGCTCTGGCGGGACGGCGTCCCGTGGCGTTTCTTCAGTTCGCGGACTTTCTTCCCATCGCCTACAACCAGATCGTCTCGGAACTCGGCAGCATGTACTGGCGTACCGACGGAGGTTGGGAGTGCCCGGTTATTGTCATGATCTCCTGCGGCGGCTACAAACCGGGGCTCGGCCCCTTCCACGCCTCGAGTTTTGACAGCCTCGCCGCTCACACTCCTGGTGTAGATGTGATGATGCCCTCCACCGCCGGAGACGCTGCGGGGATGCTCAACGCCGCCTTTGAATCCAGCCGCCCGACCCTCTTTTTCTATCCGAAGAACCTCCTCAATAACAAAGAGAGCGCAACCTCCAGGGACGTGCAAAAGCAGCTCGTCCCCATCGGAAAGGGCAGGATCGTGCGGGAAGGAACCGCCATCACCCTCGCGGGCTGGGGAAACACCGTTAACCACTGTCGGAAGAGCGCTGACGTCCTCGCCCAGCACGGTGTCGAAGCTGAGGTCATCGATATGCGTTCTCTCGCCCCCTGGGACGAGGAGTTACTGGTCCAATCCTGCGAGAAAACGGGCAAATTAGTGGTTGTCCATGAAGACAACCACTCTGTGGGCCTCGGGGCCGAGTTCGTAGCTACCGTTGCCGAGCGGGCGAGCCGAAAAGTGGAGGTTCGCCGGGTAACCAGGCCCGACACCTATGTACCCTGTAACTTCGGAAACCAGCTGGAGATTCTGCCCTCCTTCAAGCGCACATTGGAAACCGCCGTGGACCTCCTGGGCGGGACGGTCCGGTGGAGAGAGCCCGAGGCCGCCCAGAAAGGGTACCACCTCGTCGAGGCAATCGGCTCGAGCCCCTCGGACGAGTCCATAACAATTGTCGAGTGGCACGTTACGAAGGGGCAAGAGATCTCATCGGGGGATATGATCGCCGAACTCGAGGCGGACAAAGCCGCGGTGGAGCTCAAGTCCCCGGTAGACGGCGTGGTGGAGGAGATTCTGGTCGAACAGGGCGATACCGTTTCTGTTGGAGCTCCGGTACTCAAAGTCAAAACCGAGGAGGCTGAGGGAGAAGAGTACCTCAAGCCCCAGACTCGGGAGGAGCCGGGGGAGCCCATTATCGAAGGCCTCGATATCGGAAGAAAGATTCACGCCGCCGCAGGGGCCGCCGCATCCTCCCGGACGGAGGTAGAAGTCGGCATCGCGGGTTTGGCAGGAGTCAAGGGCTCGCGAGTGGTCAGTAACGAAGAGATCTCCGAGATGTGTCCCACCTGGTCCCCGGAGGACATCGTCAAGAGGACCGGAATCGAGACCCGCCCCTGGGTGGTAGAAGGTGAAAACGCCCTCACCCTAGGAGTGGAGGCGACCCGCCGGGTTCTCGAGCAGCAGGGAGTCAAGCCCGAGGAAATCGGCCTCTGGATCGTCTCCACGGGAACGCCGATTCAGACAACACCTTCCATGGCGGCACTGATCCAGTACGCCGTGGCGACCAGAGATAACCCGGAGTATGAGGCGCCAGCCTACGACATCAACGCCGCCTGCTCCGGATACCTCTACGGGTTGCAGATCGCCTACGACTACCTCAATCAGGATCCGGCCCGACCGGTTCTTCTGGTCACGACGGAGGCGCTCTCCCCGAAACTCGACACCTCAGACCCCTCCACCGCACCTATCTTCGGTGACGCCGCCACAGCTACCCTTGTCACCGCGGGAAGCAGCCTCGACGGCGCTCTGGCCAAGGTCTATAGGCCGGTCATTTCCGCCAAGGGAGAGGATGGAGCAACCCTTTCGGTACCGACGCAACCCGCTGAGACCATCGCCATGGACGGTCCCAAAGTTTATCTCGAGGCCGTTCGAAGCATGATAGCGATGCTAACCCAGGCGTGTAACGTCGCCGGGACCACCGTGGATGGATTAGACCTGATCGTCCCCCATCAGGCAAACCAGCGCATCATAAACGCGATACGGCAGCGTGCCAAACAGCCTCGGGAAAAGCTCTATAGCAATATCGCCTACAACGGCAACACCTCCTCGAGTACAATCCCTCTCTGCCTGGAGGAGATCCTCGCAAACCGGGCCTCCGGCGACAAGCTCGGCATGGCTGCCTTCGGCGGAGGCTATACCTACGCCGGCGGCGTCATCGAGCGAGTCTAAGCTAAAAAAAGGGGCCGACGATTATCCGTCGGCCCCGACAAACAAAAAGGAGGCCCCGGAGCAAAGGAGGTCGAAATCTCCGGGGCCTAGGTGCGGTGCGCTTGCTTCATTCTAATAAACAAGTGTTGAGGAGTAAGGTTACAGGATGCCGGAAAAAGGTGAAACTTTTGCGACTATTTGACCGAGTCCACCAGCTCCGTAAGAGCGCTTCTGAACTCCTCGAATCGCGCTCGCACCTCAGGCAGCTGCGCTCTGGAAGCCTCGAGATCCTCCTGCTTGGTGGTCTCCTCGAGGATGGCCGCAGCGTCTCCCAGGGGCTTCGCTGAGAGGTTCCACGCCCCTCCTTTGATGGCGTGGGCTAAGACTCTGGCGTCACTGAACTGTCGCGCCTCGACCAGCTCCCGAAGCTCCTCTATTTGCCGGTCACACTTGACGATAAAATTGCTCACAACCCTGTTGAGTACTTCTTCCTGTCCCATAAATGAGTCCAGGGCTGACGCTCGGTTCCAGGGCGCCTCGCTTACGCTCTCAATCTCGTCATCTGGATGAGCTTCCTCGTCATAGGATTCCTGAGGCGCCAACGCCGGTTCCTCTGCGCCCGACAAATCGGAGGTAGGCGCTTCGGGAGCCGCGGGTTTTGTCTTCTTGCGACTGTACGCGTCATCCTCGAGACGTTTGAGAAAGGGAAGGACGTCTCTCGGCTTGAATGGCTTCGTCAGAAAGTCATCCATCCCCGCCGCGAGACAGCGCTCCCGCTCGCCCTTGATCGCGTTCGCCGTAACCGCCACGATGGGCAGGGAAAACCCTTCGTCCCGTAGCTGCCGACTCGCCTCGTAGCCGTTCATCTCGGGCATCTGAACGTCCATGAAGACGAGATCTACCTCATTCGCCCTGACCGCCTCAACCGCTTCCACACCAGTGGAAGCGAGGATCGTCTGGTAGCCGTGTTTCTCCAGAATGGTGTTGAAAAGTTGCTGATTGACGTAGTGGTCTTCCGCCACCACCACCCGGCGGAAGTGCCTGGGAGCCTCCTCGGGGATCTCTTCCAGGGGCTCGAGAGCCTCGAGCTCTTCCCCTTCTCCCTCGGCCTCGGCGAGATCGAGCTCCCCCTGAGTCGCCGTTCGGTAGGCGTCCCGGAGCTCGAGAATTCGAACCGGCTTGCTCATATAGGCGTTAAACCACTTGAGGAGCTTCATTTTGGCCTCGCCGGAGCTTTCGCCGGTGGGACTCATGAGCACCAGGGCGGTGCTATTTATCTTTTTGTCTGCGTTGATCTCACTGGCGAGCTGCCACCCGTCCATGCCCGGGAGCAGGAGATCCACAAAGGCAACATCGAAGGGCTCACCGCCGTCCACCGCCTCCCGGAGCTTCCGCAGTCCCTCAGCGCCGTCCACCGCGTGCTCGACCTTGGCGTTCCAAAAGCGAAGGTACCGGGAAACACTCTCCCGACTCGTCTCGTTGTCATCTACCAGGAGCACCCGGTAGGGAGGAGAGTCGAGTCGGGCCTCGTCGCCTATGGACTCGTCATCCAGGTGCTCATCCACCGGGAGGGTAAACCAGAAGAGTGAGCCCTGCCCATCTTTGCTTTTCACACCGATCTTTCCACCCATCATGTGCACCAGGTCCCGGGAAATGGAGAGCCCGAGACCGGTCCCTCCGAATCGCCTGGTCGTGGAGGCGTCAACCTGGGAAAAGGCGCGAAAGAGTTTGGCCCGCTTCTCCTCGGGGATGCCGATGCCCGTATCCCGAACCTCGAAGAGAACGAGCTTCTTCCCTTTCGCGTCTCGGCGGCTGACGGAACAGCTAATCTCCCCTTTCGAGGTGAACTTGACGGCGTTGTTTACGAGGTTAACCAGCACCTGCCGAAGCCGGGTCGGGTCATTGTGTAGGTGTGACGGGAGCGTCGGATCCAGGGATATCGCCGTCTCCAGTCCCTTCTGATGTGCCTGGAGGCTTACCATGTCTATTGCGTCTTCGACGCTCTCCCGCAGGGTAAAGTCAAACTTGTCCAGGGTGAGCTTACCAGCTTCGATCTTGGAAAAGTCGAGAATGTCGTTAATGAGAGCGAGTAGTACATCTCCCGCAAAGCGGAGCTGCTCTACGTACTCCTTCTGCTCCTCATCGAGAGATGTCTCGCTCATGAGCTCCACAGTCCCGCTTATGGTGTGCAGGGGCGTGCGAATCTCGTGGCTCATGTTTGCAAGGAAGGCGGACTTGGTCTTGGTCGCCCGCTCCGCCGCGTCCTTGGCCTTTCTCAGATTCTCCTCGCTATTCTTCTGGCTCGTTATGTCGTCGATAATGGCAAGGATAAAGGGCGTATGGTCCTCAGGGTGGACGTACCGAACATCGAGACGCCACCAGGCTCGCTCCCGGTCCTTTCGAAGGTAACGGCCGGTGAGCTGAAACTTCTCGATCTCCTGAGAGGTGAGGTCCGCGAACATCGCCCTAAGGGAGTCGGCGTCCGCTGGGTCGCTGAACTCGTAGAGATATTTTGCCCGGAGATCCATCCCGGAAACCCCGAGCATGGACTCAACCTTCTGATTGGTAAAAAGAATGCCCCCGGAACTGTCCATAGTGACCATGCCCAGGGGAGCGTGGTCAAAAATAACCTGATACTTGCTCATTTCGGAGGCCATAGTAGCGGAACCTCAGAAATTGCTGTGCAAGACCTCCGCGGCCTTGCGTATGACATTCTCCGGTTGAATCGGCTTGATCATATAACGGGTCACACCGAATTCCCGGGCCTTTAGAACGGTTTCTTTCTGGCTAAGAGCGGAAAGCACGATAACCGGCACCGAGGCGCCCCGTCTCTTCATCTCCTCCATCACCTGAAAGCCGTCGATCTTCGGCATCATCAAGTCGAGAAAAACCAGGTCTGCATTGAGTGCTTCTTCGTCGTTGAGAAAAGACTCACCGTCGTCATAGGAGACAACCTGAAAATCCGTATCGTAGAAAGCGGTCTTCACGAGCTCCTGAATCACCATGTCGTCGTCCACAACCGCGACCTTGATCTCCGAGCCGAGCTCCGAGAGGTTCGGAAGTGCCCGCTCCTCCTCGAAGGTCATCCGAATGGTCTCATTCTCTGAGGCGCTGTGCCCCTTGCTGATAAACTCCTCCGCCGCGCTTCTGCGGTCCGGAGAGTAGACCGGCTCATTGGACTTCTTTCCGGAAAGGCGGTCCATGGCGTCTTCGAGATTGGTGGCGGCTTCGATCTCTCCGTAGTCGGAGTGGTTCTTCAGAAAATTCTTGACGAAATCGCTGGATGTAAGCACTTTCACGTGCCGCTTCTTGGATCCCGTGGAATCGAGAATCACGTCAAAGAGGGCGGTGAGCTTAAAGGAGTCAGCGGTGCTCTCATCAATGCCGGACATCATAACGAGCACCCGGGGCACCTTTACAGAGTAGAGCTCCAGAAGCTCCTGCACCTTGTATCTAAGAAGCTCGACCTTCTCCGTATTGAGCCCCTGGGCAACTTCGATAAAAAGGATTCGATCGTTGAAGTGAGCCTCGATAATCGACGGAGTGGTGTCGAGGCTCATGTCTACTCCGAGTTGCTCCCCCACGGTTTTCATCAACGAGTCGATCTTGACAGGTTTGGAAAAGAACTTTCTCACGCCGTACCGCGCGACTTGCAGGACCTTGTCCCGCTCTACCTTGCTGGAGACCATGATCACCGGGACCTCAGCCACGTTCGGATCCTGCTTCTTCTTCTCCAGAAGCTCCAACGAGCTGTTCCGGGTCAGGTAGTAGTCCATGATTACCAGGTCCGGATGCTCGCTCCGCAGTTTCAGAGCGCCGTCGAGGCCATTAACGCCCATGACGACTTCGATTCCCTGATCTTCGAGCTTCTTTCCCAAGTAGTCGCGAAAAAGTTGAGATTCATCAATAAGAAGTACTTTTTTCATATCGCCCGTACTGTATGTATAGCCTAAGATACACCACCACGCAACCCCGCTTCTATTGGGCTGGCGCTGCTGATATACTCCTCAACCAAATGAGCATTTCCAACGAGCGCCTAAGGTTCTTAGACACCATGGTGGTTTCATCTTCCGGCTGGCGAGGGGTTTTTGCGAAGGCCGAAGACTCCTTCGACGGAGAGGTGAGCCGGGAAAGACAGGATGTGGCGGCCGCCGCGGCCTACTCCATCGCGAGCCTTTTAGTCGAATCCGGAGGAGAAGGTGGTGTGGTGGTGGCAACGGACTCCCGACCGACGGGACCGCTTCTGGCAAAGGTGGTGCTCGAAGTACTCCGGGGCATGGAGCTCCCGGTGCGCTTTCTGGGGGTGAGTCCGACGCCGGAAGTTCTCGCCTACACCGGAGCGGCCCGGAATGTCCGGGGATTCATTATTCTGACCGCCAGCCACAACCCCGTGGGACACAACGGAATCAAGTTCGGAATGGGTGATGGCCGGGTCGCCGGCGGAGGAACCGCCGCGGCAGCGGCAGAGCTCTTCCGGGAGTGCCTTAGAGACGAGAATCGCTTCGGGTCAGCCGCCTCGGCTCGGGAGAAGGGGCAGCAACGGGGTCTCGAAGAGGTGTACGCCAGCCTCGGGAAGTACAAGGCCGAGGCCGAGGAGGCGTATCGGGGAAAGGTGTTGGAGACCATGCTCCGGGTTCCCCTGGAACAGCAGGGAGGCTCCTATCTCGGGAAACTGGAAGAGGAACTGCTCGCGAGTCCTCTTGGGATTGTGATCGACTTCAACGGGAGCGCCCGGGCGAATTCCATCGACAAAGAGTTTCTCCGAAGCCTCGGAGCGCGGGTCCGGGCTATCCACGACGCCCCGGGGGAGATCGCTCACAGTATCGTCCCCGAGGGGCCGGGGCTCGCCGACTGCAAAGAAGCTCTCGAGGAGGCGTATCGGGAGGACCCGGCCTTTCGCCTCGGCTACGTCGCCGACAACGACGGCGATCGGGGCAATCTAGTATTCATTAACTCCCGCACCGGCGAGGCGGAAGAACTCCACGCCCAGGAAGTGTTTGCCCTCGCCATGGTCGCCGAACTCGCCTGGAATGAACTGGTCTCCGTCCGCTCCATCCCCCTTGCGGTGGTTGGAAATGGTCCCACCTCCCTGCGAGTTGACGCCCTCGCCCGCCTCTGGGGCGCCGAGGTGCACCGAGCGGAAGTGGGAGAAGCGAACGTAATCGACCGCGCCGCGGAGCTCTCGGATCGACGGGTCATCATTATGGGAGAGGGAAGCAACGGCGGGAACATCACTCCCCCTTCTCAGGTACGCGACCCCCTCTCCACGGTGGGAGCGATGATCAAGCTCGCCAGGACCGAAGCCTTCGAGGGAGTCCTCGGGAAACTCGGCAGCGCCCCTACCGGTGATCGGAACCTTCTCTCCCTGGTGCGCTCGCTGCCGGCTTACCATACCACCGGTGCCTACGAGGAACGTGCGATTCTCAGGATCTCCTCCCAGGACCACGGCAAACTCAAGGCCGCCTACGAGGAAATCTTTCCGGAAGCCTTCGAGGAACGTAAAGGTTGGCTCTCGGATAACTGGGCGATCGAGAGCTATCGAATCGTCAACTACGAAGGAACCCGGGAGTTTCCTGGGCCCGGTAACCGGAGCGGAGACGAGCGGGGCGGTTTCAAGGTGGAACTATTGGGCGATCAGGGCAAGCCGATAGGATTCGTCTGGATGCGCGGTTCCAAGACCGAGCCTGCCTTCAGGATTATGGCGGACCTAGCAACGAGCCGACGGGAAGATGAGGAGGCTCTCCTCGCCTGGCACACCGCGTTGGTGCGCCGGGCAGACGAGAGAGCCTCTCGGTAGCGCAAACTCATCGGATCCCCTCATTCCGGGATTCGGTATTGTTCCGGCTCCTCAGCAAGGATCATCCCCTCTCGGGCAAGATCCCCCAGGGCGCGATCGATGCGGCTAGTTTCGAAGTCGAGGGCCTCTTCGATCTCAGGCCGGCTCAGGCTCCTGCCCTCACCGGTCAGAAGCCGAAGAAGCGCTCCCCGAACCTCTCGGAGAGAGCCCTTGAAGGGGCTCTGGGGAGAGTAGCTCTTGCTCTTTCTCGCGAGGTTACCGACTCTCGCCTTGATAATGACACCGAGGTCCATGAGAGCGTAGTACCACTCCCGGGGCTCCTCTCGGGAGAGGGTGCGCTCGACTATCGGCAACAGATCCTTGTCGGAGACCCCGGTCTCTCCCGGAAAGTAGTAGTGGATGTAGACTGTTCGAATGTTGGTCTCGAGAAAGACCACCGGTCGATTGAAGGCGAAGGCGGCGATGCTGGCGGCGGTGTTTCTACCGATTCCCGGGAGCGTTTCGAGGAGCCCGGGCTCTTCCGGAAGCTTACCGTCGAACTCCGAGACGATTCGCTTGGCGCCCTCATGGAGGAACCGCCCCCGCCGATTGTAGCCAAGGCCGCTCCACTCCGAGAGAACCTCCCCCAAGGTAGCCGACGATAGAGCCTCGAAGGAGGGAAACCGAGCAAGAAACCGAGGGTATCGCTCCCGCACCCGGGCAACCTGGGTCTGCTGGAGCATCACTTCCGAGACAAAAACGCCGTAGGGGGATATTTTGTCACGCCACGCCATGGGGCGTCGGTGGTTACGGTGGTATTCCCAGACCCGGTCCACGAATGTGGCGTCCCTCTCCCGCTCGGGCAACTCGGAGAGTAGAGAGTCCGCTCCTAGAGGGAGCTCAGCCTGCGGCCCGCCCATTTGCTCCGGTTCGTTCATCTATCAGCTTCAGTACCTTCTCCGGCCCCAGGCTCGCCGCACCGTGGGGAATGAGTAGGTCCACCTTCTCGAGAATTGGATCGCCCCGGAGTGAGGAGACCGAAGGGAGGGCAACCACCGCCATCCGAGCTGCCAGGGCAGCCTCGATTCCGGAGCGGGAGTCTTCCAGGACGAGACAGTGCTCCGGCTCGACCCCAACCCGTCGAGCAGCCTCCAGAAAGACATCCGGTGAGGGTTTTCCCTCACTCACTTCGTCGGCGGAAACCGTCGCGTCAAACCGCTGCCTGAGTCCGGTCGCTTCCAATGAGAATGCCAGGGTCTGTTTCGATGAGCCCGTGGCGATGGCGCATGGCATTCCCCTCTCGTTCAGGGACTCCAAGAGTCGGACCGTCGCGGGGAAGACTTCCGTTCGCTCCTCGGCTATCTCATGGAAGTACCGGTCCTTCATCGACAAGAGCTCCTCAGTGTCGCCTTCGAGTCCGTAGCGTTCTTTCACGTACTCGATAACATTGGCGCTGCCCATACCGACAAAGAGGTCCCAGACCTCCTCGGGCAACTCGACACCCAGGTCTTTGAAAAAGCGTTCGTCCGCTATGCGATAATTGGGCTCCGAGTCGATCAGCGTGCCGTCCATGTCAAAGAGAACCGCCCGAATCTCCTTCACTCCTGCTTCTCCCGCTTCTTTCGGACGCTCTCCGCCTTTCGGCTGATCTTGTTCCAGACGCCGGTAAGGCCCATCGCTTTTTTCGCCGCGGTCACCGTAGCTCGCGCTTCTTCCCTCATCGCCATGGTTCCCTCGAAAATCACCTCGTCTACGAGGCCGCTCACCGCCTCATATTCCGCCCGGCGCTCCCGCAACGGGTCGAGGAACTCATTCAGCGCCCGGGCAAGCTTCTCCTTCACTTCCACGTCTCCGACCTTTCCGGTCCGGTAGCGCTCCTTGAGATCCGCTACCTCTTCCTTTCTCGGATTAAAAATGTCGTGGTAGATAAAGACCGGATTACCCTCCACGGTTCCGGGGATGTCCGCCCGGACGCGGTTCGGGTCGGTGTACATGCCCCGGACCTTCTTCTCCACGGTTTTTTCGTCGTCCGAGAGAAGAATCGCGTTGCCCAGGGATTTGGACATTTTCGCGGAGCCGTCGGTCCCCACCAGGGTGGGCACGGAGCCCACCATGACATCGGGGACCGGAAAGACCTCACCGTAGAGGTTGTTGAACCGCCTGGCAATTTCCCGGGTCAGCTCGACGTGGGCCTCGTTGTCCTTGCCCACCGGAACCAGATGCGCCCGGGGCAGAAGGATGTCCGCACTCTGCAACACCGGATACCCGAGAAGCCCGTAGGGCATCTCCCCGAGTTGGGCGCCCTTCGCCATATCCTTAAGGCTCGGCATCCGCTGAAGCCTCGGCACGGTAACCAGCATTTGGAATATGAGATTGAGCTCGTACACCTCGTGGACCGCCGACTGAAGGTAGATGTAGGACTTCTTTGGGTCGATCCCTACCGCGAGATAGTCCAGGACCATCTGCCGGGCATTCTCGGTAATGCCTTCGACATTGTCCTTCTCCGGACGGGTGGTAAGTGTATGGAGGTCCGCGATAATGAAAAAGCAGTCGTACTCCTCCTGCAGGCGAACCCGGTTCTGGAGAGAGCCGACGTAGTGGCCCAGATGGAGCCGCCCTGTCGGCCGGTCCCCGGTCAGAATGCGTTTTTTGCTCATGTTGTATTCACCTCTGGCGTCAGGAGACTCTTTCTTCTTCCTCAGCCTTGCTGTTTCCCCGCCGCCTTCTGGCGCGGTAGTTGCCAGTACCCATGAGGATACCAACGGGCTCGAGACCCGGTATGTTTTCGAAGACTATCTTGATCGCAACGGTCATGGGCACCGCCAGGAAGAGTCCGGCGATCCCCCAGAGCCAGCCCCAGGCGAGGAGAGAAAAGAGAATAATCACCGGGCTCAGATTGAGCCGATCGCCCAGGAGCTTCGGGTCCAGGACATTGCCGATGAGAAACTGGGCACTCCCCATGGAGATCAGCACCGCAAAGATCCGCTGCCAGTCCGGCAGAAACTGGAGCACCGCAAAGCCAACACTAAGAACCGTGATCGCCACTGAGCCGATGCTCGGGATAAAGTTGAAGAGAAAGGTGAGAACCGCCCAGATAAAGGGAAAATCGACCCCGATGAAATTGAAGGCTACGTAGACCACTACCGCCGTAAGGGTGCTGACAAAGAGCTTTACCGCGAT
>CAYZHV010000113.1:0-11618 GCA_964478055.1 uncultured Spirochaetaceae bacterium
CGCCGGTTATGACGTAGGTAAAGCCGCGGTAGATACTCATAAAACCGAGAGAGATGATGAAGGGCTCCAGGGTGGTCCGAGAGATTATGAAACCCATCACCAACTCAAAGAAGACGGCCACCAAGATGATTACCAGCATTATCATGCCGTCGCCCAGTTCAGTGTTCCGAATGAGGTATGCCGTAAGCACACCGATGAACGACATCATCTGACCTACCGAGAGGTCGATACCGCCGGAGATCATGACAAGTGTCATGCCGATCGCCAGAATTCCGGTGATCGCTACCTGCATCAGGGCATTCGACACATTCATCGGTCGCACGAACGCCACGCTACTCAGGTCTCCACCGCGCACGGCAAAGAGCTCCACTAGAAAGACAACCAGTATCATTCCCAAGAACACCAACAGAATCGGCGTGTTGTCGTGCTTAAGAATTCTCTTGAGGTTCAACCTACTTTCCTCCTATCGAATACATGAGGATGTTTTCCTCGCTAATCTGGTCCTTCGGCAGCTCCGCCGCCACGCTTCCGTCGCGCATTACAACAATTCGGTTGCTTAGTCCAATCAACTCAGGCATATCCGAGGAGATCATGATGATCGCCTTCTGCTCCTTGAGGATCTGGACCATCAGTTTGTAGATCTCCTCTTTTGCCCCAATGTCGATACCCAGGGTCGGCTCATCAAAGATGAAAATCTCGGCTCCTGTGGCAAACCACTTAGCCAAAACGACCTTTTGCTGGTTGCCCCCGGAGAGAAAAGCCGCTTTCTGCTCCACCCCGGGGGTGACTATGCCGAGGGTGTCTACGTAGTGTTGGGTTAACTCCGCATCCTCTTTCGGCAGGGCCAAAGGCGTCGCGGTTTTAGCGTACTTCGCAATCGGTACGTTGCGATCGAGGGGATGATCGAGAAAGAGCCCGGTGGCCTGGCGGTTTTCCGTGATGAAGCAGATGTTCTGGGCTATTGCCGAGCGTGGCGATGATATGTCGACGGCGCTACCATTGACTACGATCTCGCCAGCCTCGATCGGCTTGGCACCGAAGAGCAGCTCTGCGAGCTCCGTCCGGCCGGATCCCACCATTCCGGCAATCCCGAGGATTTCGCCCCTTCCTACGCTGAATGAGATCTCCCGAACACCGTTGCCGGTGAGCCCCTTGACTTCCACTACTGTCTCGCCAACCGGGACCTCTTCTCGGTCATAGAAGAGAGAGACGTCCCTGCCCACCATGGCAGAGATTACCTTCTGTTCATCGAGATTAGCGGCCGCCTCCGTAAGGATGCGCACCCCGTCACGAATAACCGTTACGCGGTCAGCTATTCGAAACACCTCCTCGATGTGGTGCGAAATGTAGATAATGCTCACACCCTTATCGGCCAGCTCGCGAATCACGCCTAGGAGCGTGTCTATCTCGGTCTGACTGAACGACGCGGTAGGCTCGTCGAGGATGATGACCTTGGATTCTTGTAGAAGCGCCTTGGCGATTTCGACTATCTTCTGAGAGCCTCCTCCCAGATCGCCCACAATATCCTCTGGTTGAACGTCGGAATGCAGGTGCTGCAGGATCTCCCGTGCGCGGGCGGTCATCTTCCTTTTGTCGAGAAGGCCGGCCTTTACCTCCTCGTTACCGGTATAGAGGTTTTCGACAACGCTCAATTGTGGAAAGGAGTTATGCTCCTGATAGATTGTCTGAATTCCAACCTCCATCGAGGCGTGGGGCGTCAGTCCCTCGAGTTTCTTGTCCTCCAGGTAGATCGCGCCTTGATCAGGCGCGTGGGCACCGGAAAGAATCTTAATCAGCGTAGATTTCCCCGCACCATTTTCGCCACAAATGCAGTGGACCTCACCGGCGCGCAGGTCGAAATCGAAGCCCTTGAAGACATCTACGCCAGGAAACGATTTGTGTATTCCTTCCATTCTAAGGATTACCGGTCCCGGCATATTGCGCATCCTCCTTTCAAATCACCTCGAACATTAATGCCGCTATCAGGCGTGGTTTCTCTTCGTGCAATCAATTTCATCTTCCCGTCTCAGCGACCTCGCCGTCGGACCGCATCCCTTGCGAGCCTAGGGCGGCGCTCGATTGCCGTACGACGAGCTCCGGCGGAAGCACGATCTGCTCGAGAAGCCGTGTTCCGAGCTCCCTCTGTCTGATCAGGAGATCTACGGCAGCGGCACTCATGGCCTCGAAGGGCTGACGGATCGTAGTGAGCTTGGGCCGAACCATTCTGCACGCCTCTATATCGTCCACGCCGACGACCGAGAGGCGATCCGGCACCTTGTATCCTAGGTCATGCAATCCCGCCATAATTCCTATTGCCATGAGGTCATTCTGCGCCCACACAGCGGTAGCCTGATTGCAGCTCTGGATCAGGGTCTTTGCCAGTGATACCCCTGCGTCGAAGGTGAAGTCTCCCTCATAGATGTTGCTGCCATCTAGGGTGATACCAGAAGCCTCCAACCCAGCGACAAACCCTTCGAGGCGAGCTCGGCAGAGGCGCACATTGAGTGGCCCGGTGAGACAAGCGACCTCGCGATGTCCAAGGAAGGCCAGGTGCCGCGCAGCAAGATATCCACACTGGTGGTTGTCCATGACCACCGTTGGCGCATTGGCCGTAAAGATCCCGCGGTCGAGCACGACGTAAGGGATTTCCGTTCGATCGAGCATTTCAAGGGCTCGACTCTCGTCAGAGACGCGAATGAAGATGATGCCATCGACATTTCTTCGAATGAGATGGTCGATGAATTCCGCTTCGTCGCTCGGGTCGTTGTGGATGTCACCGAGGATCAAACCGTAACGGTGCGCCCGAACGCGCTCCTCGGTGTATCTGATGAACATGTCGAAGGAGTGCTCGCTTATTTCCGGAACAGCGAGGCCTATGAGATTTCCGCTCTTTGATCGAAGGCCTGAGGCCAATAGGTTCGGACGGTAGTTAACCTTTGCTATCGCATCAACCACCGAACGCCGGGTGTTCTCGTCAACCGGTCGAGTGTTGTTGATGACTCTGGAAACCGTTGAGACGGATACACCTGCCATCGCAGCAACATCTCTCATAGACGCCATACGAACATCTCACAACCATCTATAAGAAAAGGATGTGAATAGAGCAATAATTAACATAAAAGACAAAACCACTATTCATACAATTTATGCCCGTTGAAAACGATTTCCGACGCTCCTGAACGCAGAGTAGCACCAGTATATAGACCCGTCAAGCAATTTCTCCCTCCTTCGATCGCATTCCATCGACCGTGAACGTTTTTGATTGACAACGCCTAAATGTCGTGGTGAGATATGAAAAGGATTTCATCAGCCTCTCTGCACGGTCGGAATCGCGCAACGTGAGCCGGTGAAAGCAACAATAGAACTGCTTTAATTCCCAAAGGAGTAAGTTATGGCAGAGACTCAAAGGTACCCCAAAGTGCACAACGCCGCGTGGCCGGGGGTTGTCGGCAAGGAGCCGGGAACCGACCACCCGCCCATCGACCTCGACACGATGCTCGAGCTCACGGCAAAAGCGGAGGTCAACGGTCGGAAGTTTGACGGTATCGATCTCTTCCTTGCCGATCCGCACACGTCGATCGACTCGAGCCGTGACGACATCAAGAAGCTCGGCGACAAGATTGGTGGTCTCGGACTCGAAATAGGGTCTTTCGTGGCGCCGGTATGGCCGCCAGTGGGTGGTGGATCAGCCATGGGCGACGCGAACGAGAAGAAGGCGTTTCTCGAGGCGGTACGCAAGGCGTGTCAGATCGGCCAATGGTTGTCCGAAATGGGCCTCCGCCCTTCCGGTGTCGTGCGCATCGATTCCGCCGTGGATGTCGAGTCCTGGGCGAAAGATCCGGACAACAACCAGAAGAAGATCGCCGAGACCTTTAGGGAAGCGGGCAAGATAGCCCAGGACTTTGGTGAGAAACTGGCCGCAGAGGGTGAGATCTGCTGGGGCGGTATGCACAGCTGGAGACGCATGGTGGAGCTCCTGGAAATGGTCAACATGCCCGAGACCGTCGGTTTCCAGGCGGACATGGCGCACACACTGCTCTACCTCCTCGGCTACAACGCACCGGAAGATGCAATTCTGCCGCAGAACTTTGACTGGAAGGAACAAGAGAAGCTGGACAGCGCCATGAAGGAGCTCACCGCCAAGCTGCGCCCCTGGACAATGGATTTTCACGTGGCGCAGAACGACGCCACCGTCTTCGGCTCGGGCTCTCACGACAAGACCGGCCGTCACTGCCTT
Organism: uncultured Spirochaetaceae bacterium; assembly: GCA_964478055.1. Classification (GTDB taxonomy): domain Bacteria; phylum Spirochaetota; class Spirochaetia; order DSM-27196; family Alkalispirochaetaceae; genus CAYZHV01. The sequence continues at coordinate 4,238 of CAYZHV010000113.1, forward strand.
CCCAACGATCCGAACGGCAAGTTGAAGGTAGCACATCACGCCGGCTACTGGCTCCGGGACGAGAGTGGAAAGCTCACCAAGCGCTTCAAGCACATCTGCTGGGACGGCTGCATGTTCTCCAACGAGGTAATGATGAAGCAGCAGACCTGGAATGACATTCTGGAGACGCTCCTGGCCGTACAAGATGCCCACGGGTGGGATGAGTAGGAGGTCGAGATGAAAAAACAACTCAGAATAGGAACCATCGGTTACGGATTCATGGGCTGGACTCATGCGACCGCGTTCTCCCTGGCTCCGAAGTTCTTTGATTCGGACTACGAGACCGTGCTGCATACCGTCTGTGCCCGTACCAAGGAGAACGCACAGGATTTCGCGGACAAGTGGGGCTACAAGAAGGTGGAGACCGACTGGCGGAAAGTAGTCGAAAGCCCCGATATCGATCTCGTCGACATCTGCGTGCCCAACAACCTGCACGCTGAAATCGCAATAGCCGCGGCCAAGGCGGGCAAAATGGTCACCACGGAGAAGCCCCTCGCCATGGACCCGCAAGAGGGCGAGAAGATGGTGGACGCCGTCAAGCAGGCGGGCGTACCCAATATGGTCTGGTACAACTACCGACGCATTCCCGCGGTTACCTTGGCAAAGCAGGTAATCGACTCCGGCAAGCTCGGACGCATCTTCCATCTCCGGGCGCAGTTCCTCCAGGACTGGACGATCTCCGCGGCGGTTCCCCAGGGCGGCACCGGCACCTGGCGACTCGATCTAGCCGCGGCGGGTTCCGGCGTTACCGGGGACCTTCTCGCTCACTGCATCGACACGGCCATGTGGTGGAACGGTCCGATTACCCGGGTCAGCGCCCGGACCGAGACCTTTATCAAGGAGCGGGAGCACGCGGAGACCGGGAAGAAGCAGCCGGTCGGCATAGACGACGCCTGCATATTCCTCTGTGACTTCGAAAACGGTTCCCTCGGCAACTTCGAGTCTACTCGCTACGCCCGGGGACACAAGGCGAAGTACTATATCGAGATCAATGGTGAGCACGCCTCACTCGCCTGGGACCTCCACGACCTGCATCGCCTGAGCTTCTTTGACCACAATGACGACTCCCTCGTGCGCGGATGGCGCTCTATCCACGTCACCGACGGCGACCAGCCGTATATGGCCAAGTGGTGGCGACCGGGATTGTCGATCGGCTACGATGCCAGCTTTACCCATCAGGCCGCGGACTTTCTGGAAGCCCTCTCCAAGGGAAAGACCGTCGGGCCCACCTTCGAGGACGCCCTGCAGACCCAGCGTGTCTGTCAGGCAGTGCTCGACAGCGGCAAAGACGGTAGTTGGAAGGAGACCAAGGCGAAAAAGATGATCTAGTCCGGCCAGGTCGGGCAAGACGGAATTGGACGAAGAGGCGGTCGTAAATCGGGTTTACCCCGGTGGCGTCCGCCTCTTCTGGTTTGAGCGTTACGTGCCGGCAATAATGAGCTCTATCCCCCGATCCTGCACCATCTCGCGTAGAGCAGTCGAAAGAAAGCCGTCTGAAACAATTGTATCTATCGCGTCAAAACCACAAAGCCGCATATGTCCGCTCGGCCGAAACTTGCTCGAGTCCGCCAGCACGACGGTGCGTCGGCTATGGGCTATCATCTGTCGCTCCTGCTGTATGACCCCGGCATTACTGTTCGTTAAACCGTGCTCATTGATCCCGTCCACACTCATAAAGAGCCAGTCTGCGGAATAGTCGGCATAGAAGTCCCGGCCCGTCGGATCTTGAATCAGCAAGGAGTGCGGATCGAGGGCACCGCCGGCAAGGACGATCCTACAACTCGGGCAGGAGCGCATCTCTTCACCAATGGCGAAAGAGTTAGTAACTACCGTGAGCCGCTTCTCTCTCAAGTATCTTGCCATGAAGAATGTGGTAGTACCACCATCGATAAAGACAGTGTCCCCAGGCCCGCAAAGCTCACTCGCCGCCCTAGCGATCTGCCGCTTCTGCTCGGCCTGAAGTCCGAGTCGTTCGCTAAACGGCTGCGGACGGTCGGCTACCGAAGAGCTGGCGAACCGTCCGACGGCATCGATCGCCGAAGGGCTTTCGGGGAGCTCTGCGCCACCTCGCACGCGGCGGAGCTGTCCCTGCTCTTCCATACGTGAGAGATCCCGCCGAATGGTAGCTTCTGAGGCCTTGGTAAGGCGGACAAAGTCATGGACCGACGCAAATCGATCTGTGCGAAGGACGCGAAGAATCGTTTCTTCCCGTTCTCTCTCAATCATGCACCTTTTCCTACTAGAATTTCGCTTGGCAGCAGTCTACTGGGATCCGGAAAGCTTGACCATCCTTTCAAAAGCCTCTTCTCGTCCCAGCTCTGCACTGAAAAGCGACGACGACCCAGCCACAATGATTTCCGCCCCGGCAACGACCATCTTGGAAATGTTGTCCCAACTAGCATTGCCATCAACCTCAATCTCAAACTCAAGTCCCGCTTGCTCTCGATATCTTCGCAGATCCTGAATTTTCTCGAGTGTCCACGGCACCAGCCGTTGCCCTGCATACCCCGGATTTACGCTCATGACGCAGACCAATCCGACCTCCCGAAGGAGATGGCGAACCGACTCAATCCCCATACCTGGATCGATCGCAATGCCAGGAATGATACCGTGTGCTGCAATCTGCTCAATCGTCCGAATCGGGTGCCTGGATGTCTCAGGATGAAACGAAATAAACCGCGGTTCAACAGCCGCGAAAATGGGGATAAAGGCATCTACGTGCTCAACCATGAGATGCACATCGAGAGGTGTTCTCGTGTGCCCGCGAATCTGCTCGCAGAGCTGAGGTCCCAGGGCAACGTTGGGCACATAGTGTCCGTCCATCACGTCGATGTGCAGATACTCCACCCCGTGCTCCTCCAACATGGAGAGCTCCTCCGCCAGGTGAAGCATGTCGGCGCACATAAGCGATGGGGACAACTTGAAACGCTTCGCCATCTGCCTACCTCACGAATCCTGGCTTGACCGCACATTTGAGGCCTTCCCGGGACTCATGGAACGCGTAGGCCTCAGCAATCTCGTTGAGCGGAAAGCGCTTGGATATTAATCTGTCCGCCTCCACCGAGCCCCGCGCTATGAGCTGAACCGCATGCTTGTGGTGGCGGGGTAGAGAACCGTGACTACCAGTTACGAAGCACTCCCGGTAGTGGATTGTGTTGGAGTCTATCGACAGCTTCGGTTCGTTTCGCAAACCTCCAAAGAGATTGACGTAACCCCTATGGGCAACCATGTTAATCGCGTCGATGTGTGACTGCACCGTACCCGCGGAGGTAATGACGCAATCGGCTCCGAGGCCGTTCGTCTCCTCTAACACCACCTCCACTAACTCCTCTTCTTGCGTGGAAATGAACCTCCCTTCCGGCAGGAACGTTCGAGCCATGTCGAGCCGTTTTCGAGAGCGCTGAGCTCCGAAGACCTTACTCGCTCCGAAAGCTCGACCCAGTTGCAGAAGCATAATACCTATCGGGCCGAGACCGATGACCACGAGGCTCTTACCTGGGGCAAACTGCACCATCTCCAAACCGTGCAGGGCGCAGGCAAGGGGTTCCGCCAGCGCCGCAGCCTCGTAGCTCACCCCCTCGGGAATAGGAGTTACCGGCCCAAAGCGGAGCATGTCGCTGTTCAACAGCATGTACTCGGCGAACCCACCGTCGAACTCGTGTCCCGTGGCGTAATCGATGAAGGTCGTTTTGCCAGGAACATTTGTATTCCACACGCCGGGTATGTCCGCCCCTACCGAAACCCGCTCTCCCAAGGTGACGGCTTCGACGCCGGGTCCCACCTCTACGATTTCACCGGCCACTTCGTGACCGACGATTCGAGGATACTGGATCCTTTTGTTGCCATATCTGAAGATCTTAATGTCGGAACCACAGACGGTGCAGCTATCCACCTTGAGAAGCGCCTCACCCGCCCGGGGTTGTGGCACAGGAGTCTCTCGTACCGAGATCTTTTCGATCCCTTCCAGAAAGGCCGCTTTCATCTTCATAGCTGGCCTATGCTATCACGGCCAATCAGAACTCGTCAAATACAACCATCCTCAATAAAATACGCCAAAGATCACGCAATTCCGCCTTGTCTTCTGAGAAGATCCATTCTATGGTAGGTGTCATGAAGTCTGTCGTACTCAGTTCCAACGCATCCCTCTCGGTGCAAGAACGCGAACTTCCAGCCTCGATTGGAGAAAACTCGCTCCTCGTAAAGGTCGCCGCAGCGGGGATCTGTGGTTCCGACATTCCACGGGCCTTCCTGAACGGTGCCTACCACTATCCTCTAGTGCTTGGCCACGAAATGTCAGGCATAGTTGAGGAGTCAAGCGGATCCGAGCTCTTCCGGGAGGGAGATCGCGTGGTGATCTTTCCCCTCCTCCCGAATCCCTCTGACCCGTTTGTGCAAATCGGGGAACTCGCGGTTAGCTCCGGCTACGACTATTTCGGATCGCGCCGGGACGGTGGCTTTCAGGAGTATCTGCAGGTACCTGAGGCGAATCTGATTCGGGTACCTGATCACGTTGACCTGCTGGAAGCGGCGTTGACGGAGCCCGCGGCGGTGGCGCTCCACGGTGTTTCGAAACTGCGTATCCCCACCGCCGCCACCGCCCTCGTAATCGGAGGGGGGCCGGTTGGTCTCATGGTTGGTCAATGGCTTCGAATACGCGGGGCCGCACGTGTCCTCATAGCTGAGCCGGATGATCGCAAACGCCGCATCGCGGAGGAACTCGGCTTTGGCGTAATCGACCCGAAGCTGGGAGATACCGTGGAAACCGTGCAGGAAGTTACCGGGGGAAGAGGGGCGGAGTGTGTTGTCGAAGCTTGTGGTCTGCCGCAGACGTTTCGCCAGGCCCTCAACTCGGCGGCCACCTTTGGACAAGTGGTCTTTCTCGGAAACATCGAGGATAGTCTGGAGCTCGGAAAGAAAGAGGTTTCCAGCATACTGCGAAGAGAGCTCACGATATACGGTACCTGGAACAGCAAGATCACCCCTGCGGGCCGAAGCGAATGGGACGAGGTACTCCTCCGTATGGGTCGAGAACTCCAGGTAGGGCCACTTATCTCTCACAGACCATCCTTGGACGATGCGCCATCCACCCTTAAAGAGATGTTCGAAAGATCTTTCTGGTTCAACAAGGTTGTCATCGATGTCGCGGGCATCGAGAAGCAGGAGAAATAGAGGTGGGTATCGAGCTCTCAGTCGGCGTCAAGAGCGATCCGATCACGTACCGTTACACCTTCGACTGGCTCTTTGACCTGATGCGTAACAGCCACGTCAACAAGTTGCAGCTCGGCAGTTTTTTCGAGCTGTATCAGTTGGACGACTCCTATTTTCTGGAGCTACGAAAGAAGGCGGAAAGCCGAGGAATCGAGATACGCAGCTGCTTCACTGCTTACCGTGAGCTTGGGGGTTTTATGAGCGAAGATCCCAGGCTGGAGGAGGTGGCACGGCGTAACTACGAACGGTTCATAGAAGTTGCATCGCTCCTGGGAGCGGACTACTGTGGATCTAACGCCGGCGCCGTCTACCGCGACAGAATCGAGTCCAAAGCGCGAGGGATCGAGACCTTTCTAGGAAACATGAAACAACTCATGGCGTTTGCCGCTGACAAAGGACTCAAGGGCCTCACCATCGAACCCATGTCCTGTGAGGCCGAGCCCCCTAGCAGCAGCGCTGAGATTGCCGCCATGATGCAGGAGCTCCAGACGCATCATGAAAGAGAGCCCTCCACGGTGCCCGCGTTCCTCTGCGGCGATATATCACATGGACTCGCAGACAGTGAGCGACAAGTGGTTGAGGACAACGTGAGCCTCTTCGCGGCGGGCATTCCTTGGATGGCGGAGTTTCATTTCAAGAATACCGACCAGACCTTTGAGTCGACCTTTGGGTTTGATGCGCATGAACGGCAAGCGGGTATCGTCGATCTCGAAGAGACGATACGACTCATCTACGACAACGAGAATCTCTGGCCTGTCCCTGCAGTTGTCGGATATCTGGAGTTACCCGGACCAAAGCTCGGCCGAGACTACACTGATCATCGGCTCGGTGAGATGATCGAATCCGCCTTGGCGACAATTCAGGACGCTCTCCGAAGCGTAAACACCGAAAGGCGGTAACGCCGCAGATCCCCAGTAAGGTGGGCCCGAGAGTTCAAGAGCCCTCCCCTGCCTCGCCTGGGTCGAACTGGTGCTGCTCGTAGGCGAGCCGACTATTAGCACCGCGCGAGAGTGGGAAAAGCCCTCGCGGCGGTGCCTCCTGATCGCCCGGAGCGGTTTGCGCTTTCTCCCTCACTATCCTTGGAGCCCGTAAAACCGCTCACAGCTCTCGCCGAGGATCTCGGCTTGCTCACTGTCGCTGAGGCGCTCGACATAACGCTGCACAATTGCCATGACCTCGGTGTAGCTTCCCGAGAGGGTGCAGACGGGCCAGTCGGAACCAATCATGAGTCGCTCGGCGCCAAAGGCCTCGAGGCAGGTCTCAATATATGGCTCGAAGTCCCCAGGACCCCACTTGCCCCACACCGCCTCGGTCACCATTCCCGACAGCTTACAGTAGACGTTGGGTCTGCGGGCGATCTCAGCCATCCGCTCCCGCCAGGGCGAGAGCACCCTACGAGCGATATTCGGTTTGGCAATGTGGTCAATTACAAAGCGCTGGTCAGGATACTGGTCGACCAGCCGGGTGGCTGGCTCGAGGTGTTCAGGCCGAAGCAGCAGATCGTAGGCAAGGCCGTATCGTGCGAGGAGGCCCACGGCCCGGACATGTTGCGCACCTACCGCATACTCCGGGTCAGGCATATCATGAATGAGCTCTCGGGCGCCTTTGAGCTTGGGGTCGCCGCTATATTGCTCTACCTGCGCTTCCAGATCTTTAGAACCAAAGTCGAACCATCCAACCACGCCCAGGATCCAGTCGTGCCGATGAGACAGATCCAGGAGGAACTCGGTTTCCTCCACCATTTGCCGCGCCTGGACTGCCACGGTACCATCGACTGCGGCCTGCTGGAGCAGCGGAGAGAGGTGCTCAGGGGTGTGATCGCTTTTGAGCTTCTCCATCCGGTCGTCCATCCAGACATAGTCCTTCTCGTTGTACTCCCAGAAATGCTGATGCGCGTCCACTACCATCGGTCGATATCCTTGTTGGGAACTCTTAGTAGTCCCACTGATAGTTCATAACAGGCTCCAGGATACGCTGAACCTCAGCGACAAGAGCATAGTCACACGGTTCTGAATACCACTGCAAGTTGCGTTCGATGGATGTCGATCGGGCGGAGCTGAAGAGTGTGGTCGGAATCTGTGGGTGCTGGGCGGAGTACTGCAGGGCCAGCTTCGAAATGGAGGTCCCCCTCTCC
>CAYZHV010000114.1:0-11461 GCA_964478055.1 uncultured Spirochaetaceae bacterium
GCGAAGGAGGTCTATCGTGTCTACCAGGGGGAGACAGCGAAAACCAGGGCTCTGGACCTCTTTCGCGGTCCCGCCTTCACCTCCCTCCTCCGGGACGGGTTCTCTGAGCGAACCTGCGCGGCGGCGGAGCGTAGCCTGCGGATCCTTTCAGGTCTCTACGGTTTACTACGCCCCTTCGATCGGGTGGAGAGCTATCGCCTTGATTTCGAGCACCGGGTGCCCGGACTGGTACCTGAGAGTCTCTACGAGCAGTGGCGTGAAAAGGTGAATCAGGCGCTTCTAAATGAGCCCGCTCTCGGTCGGGATCCGGTACTCCTCGACCTCGCCTCGAAGGAGTACTCCGCTCTCATCGATGACGAGGCGCTTGCAAACCGGGGCATTCGCCGCATCGCTCCGGACTTTCTCACCCTTCGGGACGGAAAAGAGAAACGCCTCTCGGTTCACACGAAGCAGGGGCGTGGTGGCCTTGCCAGGGTCGTCCTCGACTCCGAAGCCTCCTCCCCCGGCTGGAACCTGCAAGAACTCGAGAGAACCCTCCGAACCGCCCGCTGGGAGGGGTTTCGTTACGATGATAACCGGTCCACGCCGGGCCGGCCTCTCTTTGTCAAAGAAGCATAAAATTCTGCGGTACCCAGTGTTACCTAACGTCTGAGGCGGTGTTTTACTCTATAGAACGAACGCAACCGGATACGGAGCACGTCAGTCGTTTCTTCATCTTCCTTTTTGGTTGTTTCAGTGGGTCGCCCCGGAGGTTTCCTCCTTTCCTCCGGGGCTTTTTTTATCTCTTCTCCATGGCGGTGGACAGTAATCGGTCGAAGAGCAGAGTATACGTTGGCCCCTCCGGTGATAGAACACTCTCATACAGGCCTATCCTCGTTACCTTGCCGCTCCCGCTTGGCTCCGTGGTCTCCCGAAGCCACCGGTTGGCGATCTCCCGCTGCACCCTCCGTGGGCGTTTGCGCAGGTATCCGATGGTGAGGTGCGGTCGGAACGGTTTTTTGTCGAAAGAGATTTCCCGCCTGCCTAGGGAATCCCGGAGTGCCGTGCTAACCGCCTCGAGCTGTTTGCCTCCCTCCGTGAGAGCGCAGACGAGGACTCTCGGATCCCGAGGCCTGGGAAAGACCATAGGCGGCCCGAGTTGCATTTCTACCCTCCTGGGGAGATCGAGTTCCTCCATGGCCTCCCTTATCTGCGGTAACCGACTCTCTTCGGTGTCTCCGAGAAAAATGGCGGTCATGTGGTAGCGCTCCGGCGGGATCCAGCGTACCGCCTCCCGAAGCTCCAGGAGCTCGTCCATGAACTTTCTCGCACGTTGTTCGAGCTCGGAGCGGAGCTGTTCATCGATGTCAAAGGCTACAAAGAGTCGCTTCATTCCGCACTCCTCATTCGATATAGTAAGGCTCATGAGCGAGAGAGTCCAAGAGCTGGAACGGCTCGTGCGGTACCACCAGGAGCGGTACTACAACGATGATGCTGAGATCAGTGACGCGGAGTTCGACGCCCTTTGGGATGAGCTTCGCAGGCTAGATCCGGAGAATGCGGTCTTCTCGGAGGTGGGAACGGACCGCAGCGAGGGCTTTCCGAAGCGGGAACATGTTATCCCCATGGGGAGTCAGGAAAAGGCGGCAGACCCCGAGGCTTTCAAAAAGTGGACCAAGAAGATTGCCGCCCCTCGGTACGTGGTGCAGTACAAGCTCGACGGAGCGAGTATGGAGCTCCAGTATGAGGGGGGCCGCTTCGTCGCGGGAGTGACGCGAGGGGACGGCAGGATCGGAGACGACATCACCCGGAACGTTCGCAAGATGCGCGGAGTGATCGAGGAGATCGGCGACGGATTCACCGGAGCGGTTCGAGGCGAGGTGATGATGGAGCATGAGATCCACGAGAAGTACTACTCTGACAAGGCAAACTGCCGGAACGCCGCGAACGGCGTGATGAAGCGCAAGGACGGGGTGGGGAGCGATCTCCTCCGGGTAATGGTCTACGATGCGATGCATCGGGATCAGGAGGATTTCTTTTCCGACGAGATATCCAAGCTCGCCTGGCTCGAAGAGAACGGCTTTGACGTGGTGTCTTACAGGGTCTTCGAGGATCCCGGGGAGATTATCGAGTACCGGGAGGAAATCTCCGAAAAGCGCGGGGACCTCGGCTTCGACATCGACGGCTTGGTGGTCAAATCCCCGGATATCGACCGGGAGGACATGCAGCGGGCGAGACCGGAGAAGCAGATCGCTTTCAAGTTTGCCCTGGAACAGGCGGTGACGCAGGTTCGAGAGGTGCAGTGGAGCACCACCGGAAACACATACACTCCCGTCGCCATTGTTGAGCCCGTTCGTCTGGCAGGTACGACTGTGCAGCGGGCGAGCCTGGTTCATCCGGAACACCTGCGGGAGCTCGGTATCCAGATCGGCTCAGAGGTAGTCATAACCAAGCGGGGCGAAATCATACCGAAGATCGAAAAAGTGGTGCACAACCCCGCCCAAGCTCGAGAGGTGGAAGTTCCACATACCTGTGTTGCCTGCGGCACCACCTTGGTAAACGAGGGAAAGCGTCTCTACTGTCCCAACTTCGCCTGTCCCCTCCGGCTCAAACACAGGTTGCGCAAGTGGATCTCGGTTCTGGACATCAAAGAGTTCGGCCCTGTTCTGATCGATCGGCTCTTCGACTCGGGCAAGGTGAAGTACGTTGCCGATCTCTATCGGGTGACCCCGGAGGAGATCGCGGCCTTTGAGGGTATGGGGGAGGGGATCGCCCGGAAGGCTCTCGGGAACCTCCGGGCCGCCTCAGAGATTCGGTTGGCTCGATTCGTGGCGGGCTTTGATATCGGCGGCATCGGCGAGCTTATCGTGGAGAAACTGGTCTCCGCGGGGTATGATACTCTTGAGAAACTGAGAAGTGCCTCGGTAGAAGAGCTCGCCGAGGTTGACGGGATTGGAACGGTCACCGCTGAGACCCTCAAAAAGGGGCTCGTCGAGCTGGAAGAACATATGGACGCGGTCCTGGAGACTGGCGAGGTGCGGATTGTGGCGGCGCCAAAGGCGTCACCGATCTCGGGCAAGAGCTTCTGTTTTACCGGCTCCTTGAACAGCATGAAGCGCCCTGAGGCGGAGGAGCGCGTACGTGGCCTTGGCGGGAGTGCCAAGAGCAGCGTGACGAAAGATTTGGATTACCTTGTCACCAACGATCCCGAGTCGGGATCCTCAAAGAACCGGAAAGCCCGGGAGCTCGGAGTGGCGATTATCACTGAGGAGGAGTTCCTCCGGCTTGTCGGTCTTGCGTCGTAATGGCGCACGACCTATTATTGAGGTAGAATGTCAAAAAACGTAGAAGAACTCCGGAGGCAAATCGAGGAGTATTATCTTCCTCGGCAGTTGGTTGATGCGATCCTCGATCTTGGCGGTATACCGAGTACCTCCAGGGAGACCCACGTCGGGGTCGGATTTATCGACATCGTCGATTACACCTTTCTTTCAAAGTTCCTGAGCCCAAAGGAGAACCAAGAGGTCTTGAACGGGCTCTACACCGCCTTCAATAGCGTTCTTAAACGTCACGGGGGTTACCTCAACAAGATCGAGGGCGACTCTGTGATGTTTCACTACGGTGGGTTCACCGACGAGCGTACTCGCACGGGTGACGAGGAGCAGGCGCTTCGGGTAATCGCCAAGGAGCTCTTTTACACGTGTGTGGAAATGCAGCGGGTGGCGGTGCTCTTCAATCAGGCGAATGCCCGGTTCCTCTCGGAGAACACCTCCGAGGAGGATCGCAACGCTCTGCAGCGGGCCTTCGAGATCATCTCTCGTCTCCGTAAGGATGACGAGCTCATGTCTTCCATGAACGCCATGTTCCAAATTCGTATACGCGTCGGCGCGAGCATTGGCCAGGTTACCATCGGCAACTTCGGGCCCGAAGGGGCTCGGCAGTGGGACGTGATCGGTGTGCCGGTTATCGACGCGAAGCGAATGGAAACCACAGCCCCGGTGGGTGGTCTGCGTATCGCTCGGGAATACTACGAGATTCTCGAACAGATTGGCGTGGTGGACGAGTACTACCAGCGGTTTATTCGGGAGAACCAGATTCTCGGAAGCCGGTATCAGCACATTAGTAAGGATGAGCTCTTTCAATACAAGCTCGTCGTTATTGAGTCGAAGAAGAACGCCCGGTACGAGACCTACAGCATTCAGGTCAACCCCGGGCTTCCTGAGCAGATTTCCAGCCAGGTGGAGAGTCTTCTGGACCAGGGGCCTTCCGGGGCGGACATTATTCTCACCCTTCTGCAGGCGTATCGTGGAAATAGGTACATCGTCGACGCTATCGAGGAGCTCTTTGCCCGGGTCGGCATAAAGCTGCGACGTCGGGATATGTTTGAACCGATGTATCCAAAGCGATTTCGAGAGCTCATGAACGAGACCGGTGGCAATGTGGATTCTCTGGAGGAGCGGATCAGGGAGGAGTACTCTCTTTTCGACCTTTTCGAGAAGCTCGGCAAGTATCAGGACATTATCAAGACCTCTCCCTCTCGGAGGGATACCCCGGCGCAGTTCGGCAACTTCGAGCAGTACATGGTCGAGGAGCGAGATCGGATTCAGAGAATCTTCGAAGAGGAGAAGAACGCCATCGTGCAACGCTCCTACTTTTACAACGTGGTTTACCCGATCGTGTTTACCAGTATCCGGGCGAGCATCCTCGAGTACCAGTCGGAGAGCGAAGAGCTCGAACTACTTTCCTCCTGAGCCTGCGGGGGTTATTTTCCCCCGCATGGGATTTTCACAGAAACGGATACTTGTGGTTGGCGGATCTTCCGGAATTGGGCGAGCGGTGGTGGAACGCCTCCTCGACGAAGGGGCGGAGCTCTGGGTCTGGGCCCGTCGGGATATGTCAGATCTCCGGGATCGTGGTGTTCACGTCTCCCAGGTTGATGTAACAGAAGAGATTGAGCCCCAATCACCGGAGCTGCCTGAGAGCCTTGATGGGCTGGTCTACGCCCCGGGCTCCATCGAGCTCGCCCCCTTTCGGCAGCTCGAGCCGGCGACCTTTCAGAAAGAGTACGAGCTCAATGTTGTTGGCGCCGTCCGTGTGGTCCAGTACGCCCTCGGATCTCTCACTGCCGACGGCGGGGCGGGTGTCGTGATGTACAGCACCGTCGCCACCTCCCGTGGCATGACCTTTCACGCCTCGATCGCCGCGGCAAAATCCGGGGTGGAGGGGCTTGCGATCTCTCTCGCCGCGGAACTCGCCTCGAAAAAGGTACGGTTCAACATAGTGGCACCATCCCTTACCGACACGCCCCTGGCTGAGCGGCTACTCAACAATGAAAAGCGGCGGGAAGCCTCGGCTGATCGCCATCCCCTCAAGCGCGTCGGCGAGGCCGGTGACATCGCCGCGGCAACGCTCTACCTCCTCTCGGAGGAGGCGAGCTGGGTTACTGGTCAGCGTCTCGGGGTGGACGGCGGTCTCTCAATGGTCAGCGGGCTCTGAGCGAGCCGGCCCCGGAGACCTCTCAGGCCACCAAGGCGCCCTGGAGGCTCGGAAGGATGCGTCTCGCCGCCAGGTGGGCGCCGATGATGTTACGGGCCGGGGGGCCAATACGGAGCTCTCCGAGGGCTCCGGCGACGTAGAGTCCAGGCATCCACTGGAGCGTCTCGTCCGGGACCGGGTACCCCTGGGGGCCGCGCGGCAGTCCCTCGGCCTCCGCGAGGGGAGTTACTATCTCCTTCGCGGGAGGAACGGCGGCGAATCCAGTGGCTGCAACGACTCGGTCAAAGGCGAAGAGCCTGGGAGAGCCGTCGGCCGCGGTGAGCTCCACTTCGACTCTCTCGCCGGTTTGACTCAGGTGGGCTACCCTTCCCGTTTCGGTCCGGAGGACTCCGGAGTCTCGCAGAGCAGCGAGCTCTACATAGATGTCCCTCGGAAGGGTTCCGGGATACCTCTGCAGGGTGATTACCTTTCGTCGTTCCTCCGGCTCCTTAATCGCCTCGAAGTGATCCGCGCATTTGGGGCCAACGTAGCACGGGTTCCCGTCGTAGTCCGCCTGGGTGGGCTCGGTTATGTCGAAGATGGTTATTTCCCGGAGGCCCCGACTCGCGAGACTGAGGGCCAGCTGCCCACCGGTTACTCCGCAACCAACTATAGCCACGGTATTGCCGGGCTCGAAGCTCTGCAGGTCGAAACGCGGGTCAAAAACGTGCAGTGCCCGCTCGGGCTCATCCACGCTCTCCTCGGGCCAGGGCAAGACAGGGGGCGGGGTCCCGGGGGCGAGAATGACCCTTTTGGCTCGGTAAGAACTCTCTGCTCCACGAAGTAGGAACCCGTCATTCTCCGGCGCGATTTCCACTATCTGGTCGCGCACCCGTTCGCCCAGGCCGTGCCGCTCGACGAGATACTCCGCGTGGGCGTTGAAGAGCTCCAGGGAGGGGCGCATATAGGGCGCAATGAAGTGTCCCTCCCCGTAGCCCCGCTCTCGGGCGAACCGGCGGAGGGCGTGAAAATCGAGCTCCAGATTGTGGCTGCTCGAGGAACGGAGGTAGCGCATGCCGCAGGCCGCGGTGGTCCGCTTCCAGACCGCCAACGGCTCCGGTTCCGGATCCACTACAGTCGGAAGGGAGCCCTCCTGTCGTAGTATCGCAAGCTGTAGAAGGGTGCCGTGTATACCTCCTCCAACGATCACCGTCTCAAACATCTGTTTCCCTCCGGCGTGAAGTTTCATACTTTTGGTGCATGAAAAAGATAACCATAATCGTCCTGTTCGTCGGCCTTCTCCTCGGTTGCGTCACCACCACGGAGCTGGAAAAGCTGGAGGATGTGGAGCCGGTGCCGGAGCTAAGCCCGGGGGAGGTTGTTGAGCTCCAGTTGACTGCGTTTCGACAGAACGACGAGGAGGACCGCGGCATGGCCGTGGCTTTTCGCTTCGCCTCGCCGAATAATCGCCGGGCGACGGGGCCGCTGGAGCGGTTTGCCAAAATGATGAAGGGACCTCTATTCAGGCCGATGCTGGTCTACGACGAGATGAGCCTGGGAGAGCCCCTCATACGCGGTCGCGTGGCTCTGCAGCGGGTGGTCCTTACCGTGGAAGACCGAACCTTCAGCTACGACTTCTACCTGGTCAGGCAGGAAGGAGGAGAGTTTGACCAGTGCTGGATGACCGAGGCTGTTCAGATCGTTCCAAACGAGGAGCCCCGAGGGAGTCTTTTTGTCTGAGGCTACTCGTCTTTCTTTTTAATGGTTTGGCCAAAGGTTTCCCAGGCGCTGTCGCGCTGCTTCTTGGAGTAAGGCTTCTTGACCTTCTGAGTTTCCACCTGCTCGCTTCGGCTTCGCCGCTCGGGCTTGTAGATTTCCGGGCGTCGGCGCTCGCCACCACTTCGGGGAGCCTCTCCACGCTCGAGTCTCGGTAGGCGTCTCGGTAGCCCTCTCGGCTCCGCCACCTCCTGTTCTTCTCCCAAGGAGATGCCTTTCGGCAGGGACTCACTTCTCTTTCTCGCCGTAGAGCGAACCACGGACCGACTGACGTACTTGTCCCGGACAGCGTTGTACTTGCCTGTGAGACGGATCCAGATACGTCTGAGAATATGGAGCTCCTCAAAGGCATCGTCGTAGATCTCACCGAGGCTGAGGTTGAAGATTGTCGGCAAATCCAGGAGTTTCATACTTTCGGGATTGAAGTAGAGGGAGAGCTGCTCTTTGAGGTCATCCATGCTCTTCACGTGCTTCTTCTGTTTGGCGTAGAGTATTACCGCCTCCGCCAGAATTGCCGGTTTGGAGAGTACCGACGCTACAAAGCTGTCCCTCCCCGCGATCTGATCCCGAATGTCGTTCTCGAAGTTTTCGTGACTGTAGAAGACCGTGCTATCACTGCTTCCCCGGCGCAGTTCCTCCAACATTCTTTCCTTGTAGTGATGCCGAAGCTCGCTGGAGAGGACCTGGAAGCGCTCGAGAAAGACCGGATAGAAGTTGTCTCGGTGGATGTAGAAGCTATCGACCATCACAACCTTCGGGAGACTTCGCTTTCCCTTGGCGTGGACATAGCGCTCGTAGAACTCCTCTCTGAACGTTTCGAGATCGGAGCCGTACTTCTCCTTGAACCGGTCAATGATTCCGTTCATCTCGGGCTGATCAAGAAGAGGCGTATCCGCCTCCTTTACGCTCATCGCCGCGGTTTCCAGGTCGATTTCACGCTCCTTCTGCTGCTTCTTCCGCTCCTTCGCCTCTTCCATCTGCGCGGTGACAAGGCGCCTGAGGAGGTATGCGGCGTGGTAGAAGTCCTTTCCTACTGAGACATTGCGACTCGCCTGCAACTCTTTCCGCTTGTCGACTACCGTTGAAGCCAGGGTAAGCCAGAATTGAGGCTCCTTACCGCCGAGACCCTGCTTTACCGACATGAGGCTGGTGTCCTGGTACCTGGCGACACTCTCGAGGACAGAGGTGTTGTTCATGTAGTAGCGAATCTTGAGCATGGCGATATTAATGAACGCCCTGAGATGGGTGCTAGGCAGTATGAGCTGGTAGTTGTTCAACGAGACAAGGGAAGCGATATAGGGCTCTTTCTGTTCCTTCTCCTGGAACACCCGGAGCAGAGCCTCATTGTCCAGGACTCGCAGAAACGCTTCGGGTACCGAGAGGCCCCGCTCCTCGAGACGAGAGCGAAAGGGGAGCGGATTGCCGATGGATTCAGTGAGCTCGACGTAGATCTCCTGCACCGCTTCGAAGAAGAAATCGAAGCTCTCTTCTTCCACCAGGAGAAGGGCCACGGGCTTCCGTTCTCCCTCGACCATCTGCGTTCTCAGGACTCCGATCCGGGCGTTCCAGAGCTTGTTCATGAGGGCCGCGACCTGCGAGGGCCCACCAGTTTCTCGAACACGCTTGAGAAAGCGATCGTAGTCGATTCTCCGTTCCCAGACGGAGGCCAGTTCGCGGAATATCGTCCGCTCGTCCGGCGAGAAGTTGCCGCGCTCAGAAAGAAACGCCTCTCTGTCTCTGTCGTCCAGATCGATATAGGCGGGTCGATTCATCGAGTCGCTCACGTTCCTCCTTGCAAAATATAGCACACTCTTTCCATTTCCTTACAGTATCGGTTAGTCCGCTAGGGTGAATGACAAAGAGGCGATTTGCGCACCGTCCTTTCTAGATACACGGGGAGAATAGGTGTGATATCCTCTATCCTAACCAAACGTTAACCTATGAGACCTACCGTGCCGTTACGTTCCATGCAGAGAGAAGAATTTAGTTACAATAACCTCCAGCAGCTCTACCGTGGCTCACCTGTATACAATTTGGAAGACCATGACCGGTATGTCATATTTAGTGACCTGCATATGGGAACCGGCAAATCAAGTGACGATTTTCTCCACAACGGTGAGATGTTTGCCAACGTCTTGCGAGACTACTATCTGCCGCGGGGGTACTGCCTGATTCTCAACGGAGACGTGGAGGAGCTCCAGCGGTTTCGGATGAATAAGATCCAGGAGCAGTGGCAGGAGGTGTACGACGTTTTCGAGGAGTTCGAAAAACGGAATGGCCTCATCCGAATCGTCGGAAATCACGACCTCTACCACCTTTCGGGGGAGCTCTTGGAAAAGCCCGTCCTCGAGGGGATGCGCTTCCGGCATCGGAGCGGTGAGCTCTTCATTTTTCACGGACATCAGACGGCGAAACGGTACGAAAAATACAACCATTGGGTCGCTTTCAGTCTCAAGTATTTTGCCACACCTCTGCGGATTCGAAACTACTCCGTAGCCCACGACAGCCGAAAGCGGTTCAAAACGGAGCGGCGGGTCTACGACTTCGCCAGCGATCACAAGATTATATCCGTTATCGGCCACACTCACCGTCCGCTGTTCGAGTCAATGTCAAAGCGGGATTCCATAGCCTTTGAGATCGAGCGACTTGTGCGGAAGTACCCGAAGTCCAAAGAGCGAAAGCGGGAAAAGATCGAGAAGAAGGTGAGCTACCTCAAAGGAGAGCTCCACCACTTAATGCAGAACGATCCAGGGGCCGCCGAAAACGACAGCCTTTATCGGGAGAATCTGGTGGTTCCCTGCATGTTCAACTCCGGCTGCGTTCTCGGCAAACGGGGTATGACGAACCTGGAAATCGACCGGGGCACCTTTAGGCTCTCCTACTGGTACGACTCGAACAGGCCGCAGAAATATCTGCAGTACCGAAACAAGAAGAGCGAGCGGCTGAATGAATCTCCCTACTATCGCGTCACGATAAACGAGGATACCCTGGACTACGTCTTCTCTAAGATACGGTTACTCGCCTGACTGAGCCGTGGTATACTCCCCGCCATGGAGAAGGAAGAGAAGGGAAAGCCCGGCTTCCGGGACGCGCAAACCGAAGAGCTGGAGAAGCGGAGGGATGAGCTTCGAAAGGAACTCGAGGAGTTCAATAAGGAGCGCGACCGAATACGTCACATGATCGGTAGTATCGGTGGGCAAAAGTACTCCCGCCGGGACAACTGGATCAACGCGGTCTTTCTTACCGTCATACTGACGTTCTTCTTCCTGGAGCTTACAACCAAGTTCCTGCCACCTCTGATTTCTCTGGAGATTAGCGTCCTCCTGGTTTCCATCAAAATCGTCTGGATGATCCACAGCCAACACCGGTACAATCACTTCGTGTTCTGGATTCTCAACTCCATCGAGTTTCGCCTCAACGAGTCCGCCTCACAAATGAAGCGGATCGAAACGTTGCTGAAGGATGAGTAAGAACAGCGAAGGTACGGGCCCGCAGCGGGCGGAGGCAGTCCTGGAAGCTCTTAGGGGCGAAGCAGACCCGGAGCGTGCGGCTCACTCCCTCGGGTTCTTCAAGTGCGGCCCCGGGGAGTACGGTGAGGGTGACCGTTTTCTTGGTGTTACGGTGCCGGCGCAGAGGGCGATTGCCCGCCGTTTTCGGAACCTCTCTCTAAAGGAGTGCGAGCGGCTTCTGGAGGAGGAGTATCACGAGGCTAGGCTGACCGGACTCATCATTCTCACCCTCAAAATGGGAGAGGCGCAAAAAGATCCCGAACTCCTAGAGTCGATTGTCTCTCTCTATCTTCGCAAGACCGACCGCATAAACAACTGGGACCTGGTGGATACCTCGGCTCCCAAGATTCTCGGACCCTATCTGGAGGAGCGAGATCGTTCTCTTCTCGATCGCCTCGCCGCCTCCCACTCCCTCTGGGAGAATCGAATCGCCATGCTTACCACACAGCACCTGATTCGGCGCGGGGAGACCGGTGACGCCCTTAGAATCGCCGAGGCACTGGTAGATCACCCCCACGATTTGATGCACAAAGCGGTGGGATGGATGCTCAGGGAGGTGGGGGATCGTGACCGGGACGCCCTAGAGCGCTTTCTCTTGGCCCATAGGGAGACGATGCCTCGAACCTCCCTGCGCTACGCTCTGGAGCACCTGCCGAAAGAGGAGCGGGCGCGACACATGTGAAGTATCAACAAGCGTGTTGGTATGCCGCCTTCAAGTCCCG
>CAYZHV010000115.1:0-11439 GCA_964478055.1 uncultured Spirochaetaceae bacterium
GGAACCTGAGCCCGAACCGGAACCGGAACCGGAGCCCGAACCCGAACCGGAGCCTGAAGTGAGCGTTGAACCGGAGGCGACACCCGCGCCGGCGGCGACTGCCGAGCGCGCTCCCGAGCCGGAGCCCGAACCGGAACCTGAACCCGAGCCCGTGGAGATTCGTCTGGTGGCAGATCCGCAGGATGCGAGGATCGAAATCGCCGGCGGTAGCTCCGGTCGAGGGAGCCTGGAGCTCGAGGTAATGCCGGGGACGGCCCTGAGAATCGTCGCGACTCGTCCGGGCTTTTCTCCGATTCGCAGGACGATTACCGCCGGTGCCAGCGGCCGAACCTACAG
This sequence comes from uncultured Spirochaetaceae bacterium, assembly GCA_964478055.1. Taxonomy (GTDB): domain Bacteria; phylum Spirochaetota; class Spirochaetia; order DSM-27196; family Alkalispirochaetaceae; genus CAYZHV01. Next base: position 337 of record CAYZHV010000115.1, read on the forward strand.
GCTTAATCTCGAGCCCCGACCGGTGGAGTCCATAGTTCCGGTCTCCCGGGATTCCCTGGTTAGAGGACTTGCTGCAGCGGGGAATGTTGTAGTGGGCGCTGACTCTGCGGGGATTCTAGGTGCGGCGAATTCTCGAGGATCCAGAGCGTGGACCGTAGGGAGCGCCAACACCGGTAACGAGAACTCCGAGCCTGTCTCCGCGGGAGGACGGATCTACTTCTCCGGCGCTGCGGAGTTGCTGGCGGTAGACCCCGCTTCGGGACAAGTAACGGGACGCCGAGATCTTGCCAATACCGAGAGTCATCTCTTCGGCAGGCAAATCGGCTACGGTAACGGAACCGTCTACTTCCCAACGGATGAGGAGATTCTCCTTCTCGATCCAAGAAGCTTGAGCGAACAGGGCAGTATACCGATTCCCGGAGGCTCCAAGATGAGCCCCGGGGTGAGCGGAGACTCCCTGGTCATCGCCGATCAACAGGGGACTGTAATGGTCCTCGACGCCCGGAGTGGAGCGGTGGCGCACTCCATACCGACAGGAGCGGCGCAACCAGTGGCGATCGCTCCGGTAATCGAAGGTGATCGAGCAGTGGTGGTTGGCCGTCGCGGCACAGTGGCGGCGGTTAGCATCAGCAGCGGGTCACTTCTCTGGGAGACGCAACTCACCGGAGACGCGGAGCGCGGTGTGTTTACCAATCCCGTCTCCGACGGTCGGCGGGTCTACGTTCACGCCAGGGAGACCCTCTACGTGCTCAGTCTCTCCAGCGGCGCCGAGGCGTATGGACCCTTTAGCGACGCCGTTGCGGCGCCTCTGGTCAAGGATGGCAGAATCTACTACGGTTCCCTCTCGGGTGAGCTATTGGTGAGAAACAGCTCCAATGGTAGCGTGGAGGCGAGACTCGACATGCCCTCCCTCCCGGGAACCAGACCGGTCGAAATCGGGGAGCGACTCGCGATTGGTACGAAAGAGGGAGAAATCATCTACGTCCATCCGGCGGGGATACGTTAGCACTGCATGGTAGAAGAACTTATACGGGGCCGGTCGGGAGATCGGTCCCATCTTTTTGTCTTTCCTTCAGAAGTGGCCGCGGATTTCTGGCGCCGCTGGCTTGTGACCAAAACAGAGCAGCGAGCGGTCGAGCAGGATCGCTTTCAGTCCTGGGACTCCTTTAAGGAGCGGTTTCTTCCGAGAGAAAGTGCCTCACGCCCGGTGAATAGTATCGCCCGGCGACTCTTTGTCGCGAGTCTCCAGAGAGAGAGTCCGGACCTCCTCGGGGAGCTCGCGCCGGAGGCGGGCGTTTCCACCTCCCATGTTGCTTCTATTCTTCCGGAGCTCCCGAGACTCCTCGGCTCCGGCGCCTTTGGTACCTTGCCGAAGGCTTTATCTTCCAGCTATCGCAACCTCCACGGCAGTTACGCGGCGTTTCTCGCGGAACATGGCTACTTTGAGCCCTCCTGGGTGAAGCCTGAGCCCCAGGAGATCGCCGGCGGGGTGACGCTCTTCTTTCCGGAGCTTATCGAAGACTATCCTGAATATGAGACCGCTCTGCGGAAGGTAGCGGGAGTGGAGCTGGTGCGCTCGGAGGAGCTCGGGGCGCCCCGGGAGATGCGCCGGGAGGAATTCGGTCACGTCGCCGGGGAGCTCCGGGCTCTCATGATTCGCCTCGACAAGCTCCTTCTAAACGGAGTGCGGCCGGGAGAGATTGCGGTAACCGTTGCCTCCCTCGACTCCCTTCGTCCCGAGCTCCGCTCCCTGGCGGCGGCTTACGGCATCCCGCTCCGGGAGCGTGCGGGCCTCTCCCTCCCGGAGCTCCCGGGGGGACGCTTCTTTACCCTCCTCGACGAGCTCCAGGAGTCGGCGTACCATCCGGACGCCATGGCATCGCTTCTACTCGATCGCAGCCTGCCATGGAAAGAACGGAGCCTCGGCGGGCGTCTTGTCTCCCGGGGTCGGGAGGCACGCTGCGTCGCCCCGGACCGGCGCGCGGGCAGGGCGCGGTGGCTCCGGGCGCTCCACGGGGACGAGGAGTTGGCATCGCTATTCAAGCGGGTCGCCACGCTCTCGGAGCAGCTGGTGAGCGCTCCCAGTTTCGCCGAGCTCCAGCAGCGGCTCTACGAGTTCATCGGCGCTCTCTTCGATGACTCTCTCTGGTCCGATCGCGGGGAGGCAGTCTTCCAACGGGCTACGGTCCTGGTCGGAAGGCTTGTCGGCATGGAGCGAAACCTCTCGCTCTCGGTCTCCTCACCCTGGAGCCACCTGCTATCGTTCCTGGAGGATGAGCTCTACGTTGCGCAGGATCCTCGCGAGGGGATCTCCGTCTATCCCTACAGGGTTTCTGCGGGCATCATTCCGAAGCACCACTTCGTGGTAAACGCGACTCATGGAGAAACGCGAGTCACCCGGGAGCCCCTGGCCTTTCTCCGGGAAGACCTGAGGGAGCGTTTCGGGGAGGAGCCCCGGGACATGACCGAAGCGTTTCTCGAAGCGTACGCCCGGTCCGGTACGGAAGTGTTGATCTCCTACAGCGGGGTCAATCAAGGCGGGGCTCAGATTCCGCCGGCCTACTTCATGGGAAAGTCCGGAGAGCAGGCGCGCCGTGGCTCCCTGGAGGAGCTTAGACGGCAGGACCCGTACCAGCTGGAGGAGCAGTACTTCCGGGGAGAAATCTCACTTCCCGAAATCGGGAGGCTCTATCGGCGGCAGCAGACCGGCTCACTCTGGCTGGCGAAACAGCGCGAGGGTCGCCGCAGTGTCGATTATCGCGCCCAGAGGATCGAGGGTGAGAGACTTCGAGACGCTCTGCTCCGGGGGGAGGAACTCGTTTCACTCTCCCATACCGGTGTGCAGAGCTATCTGACCTCTCCCTTCGGCTACCTCCTGCAGCGGCTCCTCGGAATCGAAGAACTCGATCTGGACCCGCAGGACGCGAGCGCCCTGGTGATTGGAAGCTTCTACCACGACGTCCTCAAGGAGCTGAACCTGGAGCTCCAGAAACAGGAGATTGTAGTTCGCAAGGAGAATGAGGAGCAGGTGGCTTCCCTGCTTGCCAGAGCCGCCGAGAGCGTCGGCGAGCGGTACCGGAGAACAGAGCTCGGCGTTCCCGGGCCGGTCATGACGTTTCTGATTCGAAGGGCGGCGCCACTTCTTCTCCGGGCTCTCCGAAAAGAAATGGAGTCGCTTCCGCCCTACCGGGTTACCCATGTGGAACATCCTTTCGCCGAGGAGATGGAGGGGTTTCGAATCGTCGGGCGGATCGACCGCCTCGCCGCCACGGAAGAAGGCTCCTATACCATCGTGGATTACAAGAAAGGCTCCCTCCCGGCGGCCAAGGAGATCGGTCCCGACAAGTATGGCACCCTCGACAGCTTGCGCAGTCTGCAGCTGCCGATGTATCTCTGGGCGACGGAAAAGGAGCTCCGCCGCTCTCCGGAGCTCACGGAAGAGCTCTACTATCTTTCCGTCGAGAAAGGGGAACTCCGATTCTTGCGCTCCGAACGACCGGGGTCAAAGCCGCCCCTCTCAGGGGATAAGTTTTACGCCTTTCTCGAGACCGGGCGGGAGATTCTCGGCGACCTGGCCGCTCGAATCCGGACCGGAGATTTTCGATGTGACGAAAAGGACCCGGACTGCGAAGGATGCCCCTTCCGCGGGATCTGCCGGAGTCGCTTTAGCGTGAGGAGCCGGAATGAGTGAGCTAAACGACGCCCAGAAAGCGGCCGTAAGCGTTCGTCGAAACGCCGTGGTTACCGCCGGGGCGGGCTCCGGAAAGACCCGGGTAATCGCCGAGCGGTATCTCGCGATGGTGGAGGAGGGGACTCCGGTGGAGCAGATCCTCTGCCTGACCTTTACCAGAAAGGCCGCGGCGGAGATGTACGAGCGGATATACCGCAGTCTCCTCGCCCGGCAGGAGCGCTCCGCCGCCGCCAGACGAGCGGTAGGTGAGTTCGAGAAGGCGCAGATTTCTACCCTGGACAGCTTTTCCGGCCGCATTGTCCGAAGCGCCGCCCTGCAGCTCGGATTGAACCCGGACTTCGCCGTGGACGAGGAGGAGTTGCGCCGGGTGATGGAGGGGGAGAGCCTCCGCTTTCTTCTGCGCCATGGAGAGGATCCGGCCATGGAGAGCCTTCTGGCCGCCCGAGGTTTTACCGGCGTCTGGCGGGAGTTGCTACTCTCCCTCGCCACGACGCAGTTCTCTCTTGCCCGGGATGAGAGCCTTATGGAGCCGATAGAGCGACAGCGGGCCGCTCTATCGGAAGCGATGCGGCAGCATCTCCGGGCCATCTCCGCACAGACTCGGATGATCGCCAGCCTCGACCCGAAGGACGGCAAGACCGTCGCAAAGGCGGTGGACGCCCTGGGTACCCTCGATCTCGACGATGACGGGGCAATCTCTGAGGATGATATCGACGTCCAGTGCCGCCGAGCCCACTCCGGAGAGGAGACCGAAAAGCTCCTCGGCTGGCTTAGGCACCTCACCTTCACCCTGGAGGGGATAAACAAGCCGGGCTCCGGCACCAAGGAAGGGATCCTCCTCCTACGGGAGGCGGTGGTAGCGCTGCGACCCGAGAGTGAGCAGCTGCGCCGAATTGGTGTCTCCTTGGACACTTTTGTGCCGGGGCTCATGGAGCTCCTGGAGGAGTTTCGCGTCCGGGTACTCCAGGTCAAGCGGCAGCGCGGGCTTCTGAGCTATCAGGACGTCGTGGAGCTCTCCATCGCGGCCCTTCGGGACGATCCGGAGCTCCGAGAGTTCTACAAGACCCGGTACAGCCGCATCATGATCGATGAGTTCCAGGACAACAACAACGATCAGCGGGAGCTTCTCTTTCTTCTCTCCGAGGCCCCGGGGAACCTGAGTAGGGGAATCCCTGACGCCGCCTCCCTGAGCCCGGAGAAGCTGTTCTTTGTCGGGGATGAGAAGCAGTCCATTTACCGGTTTCGGGGCGCGGATGTTTCGGTCTTCAAGGGGCTTTCGGAGGAGTTGTCCCGGGCCGGCGGGGAGAGCATCGAGCTGAGAAAGAACTACCGCAGCGAACCCGGGCTCATCGGCGGGTTCAACGCCCTCTTCGACTCGGTCTTCGGCGAGCCCCGGGAGGAGTTCGACGCCCGGTTCCAGTCCCTGGAGCCCCGGGATGAGGAGACGCCCCTGGCCTCGCGGTTTCATCTCGCCATCCTCGACGGCAATAGCCGGGACCCGGAGCAGCACCTCTCCAATGCCGAGAGTGAGGCGCACTGGATCGCCGGCACTATCAAAGCGATGATCCGAGACCCGGAGCAACGTATTCGGGATCGGAAGAGCGGGGAGCTTCGTCGACCCACGGCGGGTGACTTCGCGGTGCTCTTTCGCTCCAGCGGCAATCAGTACGCCCTGGAGCGGATGCTCAGGCTGCATGACATCCCTTATGGCTCTCAGAGCATACGCTCCTTCTTTATCGAGGCTCCCGCCTACGACATCTACGCCTTTCTTCAAACCGTAATCTATCCCGAGGATCGGCTCGCCTACGCCACCCTTCTCAGGTCCCCGTTCCTGAGCATCGGGGATGATAGCTTTCTGGAGCTACTCCTCGCCGGAGGAGGGGCGTTCTCCCAGCCGCCGGAGGCAGTTTCGGACCCAGGAGATCGGCGGAAGTATGAAGCGGCCCGGGCGCGGTACCTCGAGGCGGCGGAAGTGGTGGACCGCCAGTCCACCACGGAGCTCGTGGATTATCTATGGTTCGAGGCGGGGTATCGGCAGTTCCTTCTGAGTGATCCGATGAACCACCCCTATCTGGAGCACTACGAGTATCTCTTTCAGCTTGCGAAGCGGTTCGAAGAACGGCCCATGGAGGAGTTTCTCCGGGCCCTCCGGGGGAGTCTCGGGGAGTTCGAGCGCCTCGAGGACCTGGAACTCCCGGAAGGGGAGGGGCGGGTCGAGCTCCTCACCATTCATAAGTCGAAGGGGCTCGAGTTTCCGGTGGTCTTTGTGATGGATGTCGGGAACACCGGAGGCAACAACCGTGGCCCCGGATACTTCGTGGACGAGGAGCATGGCCTCCTTATCGATATTCACCAGGATCCACTCACGCAGTTCTCCTTCCAGCGGGGAAACACCCCTCCCGGTAACTACTTCGCCAAGCGCGCGGAGGAGCTGGAGAAGCTCCAGGCCGAGGCTGAGCTGCGCCGCCTCCTCTACGTGGCGGCTACCAGGGCGGAGAGCCATCTTTTCTTCTCCGGATACCTCCACGAGCGGAATATGAAGAGCGAGGAAGGCAAATCGATGCTCCAATTACTCGCCCAGGCGCTGGAGGTGGACCTAAAAGAGGCAGCGGAAAATGGCTTTCCCGAGAGCGCTCTGAACGGGGCGCTCTCGATAGGTGAGATCGAGCATCTGAGTCGGGAAGAGTACCAGGGCCTCTTTCGAAAACAGCCGGCTTCCCCGGTTTCCGGGATGGAGCTCTACGCCAAGAGCGAGGTGGTGGAGGAGCCGACCCTTCGTCGGAGGATCCTTCCGAGCGAGCTCAACGAGTTTGCTCTCCATCGGGAGATGTCGGAGGATCTGGGCCCGCTCTTTGCCGGTGCCGGCTCCGTTGGATCGGAGCGGCGGAGCACAGTGGAGCAGTCGGCGACGGCCCCGGGCGCGAAGAGCGGCGAGGAGGAGCGCGCCTTGGGGACCCTGACCCACCGGCTGATAGAGCTCAGGATCGAGGCGTTTCAGAGCGGCCAGAGACGGGAGCTGGACCCGGACTGGGTGGCAACTCTATTCAAGGGCGCTCCACCGGAACGACAGGAAGAGCTCCTTCGGGAGGCGGAGAAGATGACCAGCCGGTTTTTCGACTCCGAGCTCTGGCGCTCTCTGCAGGGAGCAGAGCGTATCGAGACGGAGCTCTCGGTCCTGGCCCGGTACGACCATCCGGTCCTGGGAGAGCTGCTCCTGCAGGGACAGTTTGATCTCTACGCCGAGGTTGAGGGGCGCTGCGAGGTGGTGGACTTCAAGACGGACCGGCATCTACGGCCAGAGGAGTACGTCTATCAGCTCTCCCTTTATCGGGAGGCCGCAGAGGCGCTCTCGGGGCTGCCCGGGAAGACCCGGATCTTTGGCCTACGAGAGGGGGGAGCGCACGAAGTCCAATCTCTGGACCGGAAGGAGATGGATGAACTCCTTGCGGCCTACGTGATAGGGTAGTCGGACAATGGAGAAGCACTTCGAGGTCCTAGAACGTATTCACCGAGAGCTTTCACGGGTTATCCGGGGTAAAGAGGGATTTCTCGATCTCTTTCTCACCGGATTTCTTGCTCAGGGCCACCTGCTTATCGAAGACCTCCCGGGTCTCGGAAAGACCACCGCCGCGAAAGCTCTATCCCGCCTCATTGGCAGCGATGACCCGCGGCCGACGCTCTTTCGCCGTATTCAGTTTACTCCGGATCTCCTGCCCTACGACATTACCGGAGTCGACGTTTTCCACCCGGACCGGAGGCAGTTCGAGTTTCAGCCGGGGCCGGTATTTGCCCACATAGTCCTGGCGGACGAGATAAACCGTGCTACGCCCAAGGTGCAGTCCGCTATGCTCGAGGTCATGGCGGAGCAGCAGGTTACCATTGGAAACCGGACCTACGAGATGGACCCGCTCTTTTTCGTGGTGGCAACGCAGAATCCGGTGGAGTTCGAGGGAACCTACAACCTGCCCCTGGCGCAGCTCGACCGCTTTCTCATGCGCCTGACCATCGGGGTCCCGGCGCCGGCGGAGGAGAAGGGTATCCTTCAGGACGACCCCTCCCATCGGGTGTTGCCGGAGCTCCATCCCGTGGCCACCCGGCAGGAAGTAGTGGCGGCGCAAATCGCCGCGGGAGAGGTATACTGCCGGGAGCGTCTCATGGAGACAATTATCGCCATGGTGAACCGGATCCGCCGGGATGACCGGGTGATCTACGGCGTCTCTCCCCGGGGCTCCCTGATGCTTCTCGCTGCTGCGAGAGCCCGGGCGCTTATCGCTCAGAGGGACTACGTTACCGACGAGGACGTGATGACCGTTGCCGGTCCTGTCCTGGTCCATCGTATCGTCTGCAGAGACAACGCAACCGCCTCAGCGGTGGTGGAGGAGGCAGGCCGTGCGGCGCTGGGCATGCTTCACAGCTAGGGGCTGGGCTTTTTTTTTCTTTCCCTTTTTCTCCTGATAGCGGGACTCGCCCGGGATGAGCTTCTCGCGTCCCTCTTAGGGGTGACCCTGGTCCTCGTTTCTCTCTACGCCTATGCCGGGACTTTTCTCCTCGAGACGATCCAACGGCGACGGCAAGAGAGTGTGACCGCCGCGGTAACCGAGCACTCCCGGGGCGTCGGGGAGCGAGCCTCCTTGTCTCTCGATCTTCCCAGTGCAACCTCTCCGCTGCCGGGGATTCAGGCGCGCTGGCGACTGGAGTTTCGGTTTCACGATCGCGTCATAAACCTGGAGCGACCGGCACGAGGTGGGGGGCGTCAGAGCTGGCAGTTTACTCCGGAGCGGCGGGGGCTCTATGAGGCTTCGGGGGTAGCGCTTCGGTTCGCGGATCGATTCGGTTTTGCCCGGACCGAGGTCCGGTATCCCGATCGCCTGCAGCTACTGGTCCCGCCGAAGCCCGGGGGCGGACCGGGGCGGCGACCGACGAGTGCGGGGAGGGCGGACCGGTCGCGGCAGGGACGGTCGCTGCGGCGGAACGAGCTACTCATCGAGAGCCGCCCCTACCATCCCGGGGACGACCTTCGCAGGCTAAACTGGAAAGCCCTGGCCCGGACCGATGAGCTTTTGGTTCGTATCGGGGAGGAGATTCCCCCGGCCCGTCGCTGGGTCGCCGTGATCTGTGACCCGGGACACTGCTCGGACCAGGTGGCGGAGCAGGCGCTCCTCCTTCTGGAGGAGCTCCGGTCCCAGGGATACCGGTGCCGCCTGGTTAACGGCTCCACCGGCGAGGAGCAGGCTGAGAAGGAGGCGCAGCAATTTCTCTCCTCCCTCTGGGACTCCTTTGAGCCACCTGCTTCGGAGGTTGATCTCGCCCGGTACTCCGCGGCGATTCTCGTGACACCCCGAGGGGCAACGGCGAGACGGGATCCCCGGGTCTCCTCGGCCCTGAGTCGGGGAACGGCGCGGCTCCAGGAGGTGGAGTGCCCGGCCTCAGCCGGTGAGAAGCGAAACCTCGTCGAACGGTTGCTCTTTGTTCCCCGGGAGAGAACATGATACATTCGGTTAGGCATGGAGCGTGAAAAGCGCCTGAGAACTTTACTCTTTCTCGGCCGGTCAATTCTCTTTCTCTTTATCGTCTATCATCTCAACCGATACGCCGACGGACTCGTGCCACCCCTCTTCTTTCTGCCCTTTTACGGGATGGCGCTCTACGGCGGCACGCTTCTCGCTCGGCTGCGGTTGCGGATTCTCCCGGCCCTGGGAGCGCTGTTCGGCGGCATTCTCCTGGTCTGGTTTCTCGCCTCCGGCGCCTTTGGGCTTCTGCGGCTCATCGCGGATACTCCACGAGTGGACGCCTTGCCCTCCCTCTTCGAGTTTCTCTTTCTGCCCACGGCCCCGACGATCGCGGTGGCGTTTCTCTTTGCCTATCTATCAGCCCGATACCGGCGTTTTCCGGTGTACGAGGCGTTTCTACTCGCCCTTGGGGCTTTTCTTACCTTCTTCCCGCAGGGAGAGTATGACCTGACGCTTTACGACCACCCTATCTGGGTTGCCGTGGCTGCGATCCTCGTTCTTGCCTCTCTACTCACGGTGCTCGGGGCCAATACGACCCTGGAGCGTTACCGAGAAGCACGGGGGACGGAGAAAGGGGTCCCTCCCAAGGCGCGACGGCTGACCAGAAGTGCCCTCCTTCTCCTCTTGCTCCTGCCGGTGGCGGTTCTCTCGGTGCTCTTTATCTACAATAGCTACGCCGAAGGTTCCGTTCAGGAGGGGGGAGGACTCTTGCGGCCGACGCTTTTTCGGTTCGACTTCTCGGATTACCTCTCCCTGGAGAGCGAGATCTCTCTGAGCCGGGACCTCGTGCTCCTCTACCATGAGCGGCGCGCCCCGCCGAGTCGGCTCTTGCGTCGATACGTGCTTGGTGGCTATTCGGCGGAACGCGGTTTCTATCGGGAGAGCCGAGGCTTCGAGGGAGTGCCGGACAGTGTAGGCTCCGGTCCCCGGCGGTACGAGCCGAAGGAGTATCGACGGCGGGTTCCGCTTCAGCAGGAGTACTACGTCGTCAACTTCGATCCCTCCAGCCTGATCGCCGTGAACTACCCGGTCCGGGTGGCGCCGCTGCGTAACTGGGACGACTCATCCTTCAACGGCATCTACCGCGTCGAGAGCCGAACGTCCGTTGCCACCCCGGAGGAGCTCACCTCTGCCTCTCCGCCCCGGGATAAGAGCGAAGAGTGGCTCAGTTATTACACCGAGTCCGGGGCGTCACCGCTTCTCGAGCAACTCGCCCGGGAGGTGACGGCGGATGCCTCAGGCTACTACGAAAAGGTCGTCGCCCTGGAGCGGTATCTCAAGGAAGAGTACTACTACTCCCTCAAGCCCGGGGCCGCCCCGGACGGGGACCAACTAGGCCACTTTCTGTTTAACAGTCGCAAAGGCTACTGTTCTTACTTCGCCTTCTCGATGGCTCTTATGACCCGGAGTCTCGGGATTCCGAGTAGGGTGGCTGTGGGATTCTTTCTCGATCCTCGGCAGGAGGTGCTCAACTTTCATCCGGTTCGAGCCAATATGGCCCACGCCTGGGTGGAGGTCTACTTCGAGGAGTACGGTTGGATAGAATTCGACCCCACCTCGCAACAGCTCGCTCCCGGGGAGGAGTTCGACCTCTCCATGGGGGAGGATCAGGAGCAGGTGGCGCGTCTATTGGAAGAGATCTTTTCCCGCTACGACGAGCTCGAAGAGCTCGACAGGGAGGAAGAACTCTCCGCCGACGGCGATGGTGGTGCCTTGGCCGCGATGGAACAGGTGCGGCGATTCTTGCCGGCGTTTCTTGCTCTTCTTCTTTTGTCCGCTCTCTTTGTGGGGAGAAACCGGCTCCGTATTCGCGTGGCGATGGCGCGCTCCCCCCGGCGGCGCTCACAACTGCTCTTTATGCATGCCGCCAGCCGAATCTGCGGCACCCTGCCCGGAAAGGGC
>CAYZHV010000116.1:0-11414 GCA_964478055.1 uncultured Spirochaetaceae bacterium
CTGATCGTATACTCCCTGGTCCATAGCGTCGATGAGCTCTTCGGTTCCGTAGATCCGGGCCGGGACCTGCATCCCGGTCTTATAAGTAGTTGGGAGTTCCCAAAGTGTCTCGTTAATTTGCTCGAGTGAGTCGGGTCGCATAGAGCCGCACTCCTTAAACGTCTAGCAGGCGAGGGTAACGAGGACCGGTTAGCGATCCGGGGGCCGACTGCGAGTCCTAGCGACCCTGGTGGCCGGCAGAAGCTCGGGGGCCTCTCGGGGAGGCCCCCCGGGAAGAACAGCGCCTAAGCGCCGAACTTTTCGATTCGCAGAGCGTTTGCCATAGCCAGGGGCATCAGGTTTGTCGCAGGGAACCGCGGTCCCAAACCACCGGCGAGGCATGCCCGCTCACCAAAGGAACTCACTCCGTCGGGCCTGCAGTAGGCGGAGTGAATAATCGTCGGTACCGGATGCCAGCTATGATTCTTCAGAGCCCAGGGGGTGGAGTGGTCTCCGGTGACGATGAGGACGTCCGGCTTCGCCTCCAGGAGCGTCGGCAGCGCCTTGTCCACCTTTTCGATGCTTTCCACCTTGGTATCGAAATCTCCATCCTCCCCCGCCTTGTCGGGCTTCTTTACGTGGATGAAGAAGAAGTCATACTCATCCCGATGCGCTTTGAGGGTCTCGAACTTCTCCGTGGGATCCTCTCCCGCGTCGAGGGCCTTCATGCCGAGAAGCTTCGCAAGGCCCCGGTACATCGGATACGCTGCGATGGATGCTGCCTTGGTGCCGTAGACCTCCTCGAAGGTAGGCCACGCCGGGGTCTTGGCAAAGCCGCGCAGGAGGGCCATATTTGCTTGATCCTCGCCGGAGAGAATATCCTTAGCCTTTTCGACAAACTCATTCGCCAGCGCCGCTGTGGCCTGGGAGGCGTCATTACCGCCCTTTGCCACGTGGGGCTTGTGGCCAACCACCTTCGGGTCCGTGTCGTTCACCTTCTCTCCGAGCCCCTTGGCGCGGAAAACAACGAGAAAGCGGTGCTCCTTGATCGTCTCCACGAAGACCTCGCCTTCTGAAAGCTTGATCTTCTTGAGCTTCTCCACGAGCTCTTGGTTCTTCTCGGTAGAGATCCGTCCCGCCCGGCGGTCGGTAACGAGGCCGTCCTTGTCGACGGTACAGAAGTTGCCGCGACACGCCACGTCGGTCCCCTGGAGATCGAAGTCGATGCCAGCGGCGCTGAGCACACCGCGACCGACCTGATACTGGAGGGGGTCGTAACCAAAGAGCGCCAGGTGCGCGGGCCCGCTCCCGGGAGTAATGCCACCACCAACGGGCTCGTGGAGTCCGCAGAGGCTCTGTGACGCGAGCTTATCCAGATTCTTCGTATTGGCGGCCTCGAGCTCGGTCTTCCCTTGCGGTCCAGGAAGGCCGCCGAGGCCGTCCATTACCAGTAGGACAACTTTGGTCGAGGCTTCCGCCTTCAACGACCTGATGAGATCAAGATCCATCGCATTTCCTCCTCGTATATTCAAACATGATAGGGTCGAGAAGCCGGTGACAACCTCAACATGTGGAGTGTATCACCGCTCCTAGGGGCTCATTCTGGGCCAACCGGTTATATTCGTCTACCGCCTTCTTGGACTGGAGAACTTCCAACCCCACTCCCCTCGCCTGTAACCAGGAACGTCTGCTTTCTGGGACCTCCAGCTGATTGCGCTGATCCGCGGAGACTTTTTCACGACTCCTCCTTCCTCCAAGTTCTAGCGCGAGCGTTCCCGGAGCAAGTGTGGATAGTCTAAGGGTGAACTGTGTACCTTCTCTCTAACATGATACACCCTGAACCGCGTCCCCCGCTCACCGGTTTTGTCTACGCGTCCGGCGGGGTACGGAGCGTCTTTTTCGCCGCCGCGGCGGTTCCGGTCGTAATGCTGGCGGTACTCTGGTCGACAGCAGAAGGTCCCGGTCACGGTTTGCGGTAGAGATTGGTCATCCGAACCTGGGATATGAGCTTTCCGCTCTCCTGCTGAACTATCTCCACCTGGTGATGCACCAGAGTGCGGCTCCGGCGTAGCTGGACCGCCTTTGCGAGCACAATCCCGGAGGTCGCCGAGCGCAGGTGAGAGCCGTTTATCTCGATACCCACGGGAATCTGCTCGGTGAGATCCACCTTCCAGCAGGCGTGGAGGCTTGCCGCTGACTCCGCGAGGAGCATGCTCATACCGCCGTGGAGCAGTCCGTAGGGTTGGCGCGCGTGATCGCCGATCTCCATGGCGAGCACCAAACCCTCATCATCCACCGACCGGAGCTCAATACCGTGAACACCGAGGGCCGTGTGATCCCGGAAGGTGTCGAACCAGCGCAGCCAGCCCTCTAAGGTGTGGTCCTCCGGCGCTGTGGGAAGATATGGTTCACTCATGAGTAGAGTGTACTCTCCCACTCCCTGAATGTGAAAAAGCCCCCGAACCAAGGGCCGGGGGCGAGGTTCTACTGCCCTTTGGCCACGCTCTGCGTCGCCGTCGGGGCGGCCGGCGCTATCCCTCGATGAGCCCCTCGCTAACCAGGAACTCCCGGGCCACCGCCTCGGGCTCCATACCCTCAGCGTCGACCTGATAGTTGAGCTCGATCATCACATCCGCGGTGAGAACATCGGAGAGGGGATCGAGGGCCTCCTGGATGCCGTCGACTTCGTCCAGAACCTCCTGGGTCGCGCAAACCGCCAGGTTGTAGGGGGTAAAAAAGTTCTCGTTGTCGTCGAGGACGACGAGGTCGTACTCCCGGAGCTTGCCGTCGGTGGCAAAGACCATGGCAACATCGATGTCACCCTGGGCTATGGCGTCGTAAGTAAGGCCGAGCTCCATGGTCCGCACCTGCCCCTGAGGCACGTCCATGCCGTACGACTCCGAGAGAGCGGGAAAGCCGTCAGGGCGTTCGAAGAACTCGAAGCCGATTCCGAAGGTTACCTCTTGCGGATTGTTGTTTACCATCTCCGCGAGGTCGCTCAAGCTCTCCAAACCGTTCTCCTCGGCAAAGGAGCTCTCTACGGCGAGAGCGTAGGTGTTGTTTACCGGCGTTCGCTCGAACCAAATAACGTCGTTCTGCTCTTCGTCCTCTGCCTTGAGCTCCTCCCAAAGCTGGGCAGGGTCGTTGATGCTCTCCTCGTGACCGAGATAGACGAGCCAGCCGGTACCGGTATAGTCAGCGTAGAGATCGACCTGCTGGGTCTCGAGAGCGTTCCGAACCGCCTGGGAGCTCATCCCAAACTGCTGGTTCGTGGGTATTCCCGCGTCTTCCAGAAGCAGAGAAATCATGTTGCCCATGACGTACTGCTCGGTAAAGTTCTTTGCACCCACGGTCACCGTTGGTCCCTCGGCACCACCTGCGCTAATCAGTAGAAAAGAGAGCGCCACAATAGCGACGGTCACAAGAATCATTCCTTTTTTCATAAGACTCCTCCTTGGGGTCATATCGTACCTTCTGCCTGTTTGATCAGGCCCTTTGACGTGAGTAACCGCTGCACTCCGGCGAGGATGGTGTCCACCAGGACCGCCATGAGTGCTGCCGGAATCGCTCCGGCGAGAATGAGCACCGGCCGGTTCACCCGGAGGCCGATAAAGATGAGCTCCCCGAGACCGCCGGCTCCGATTGCTGAGGCGATGGCTGCGGTGCCGATGTTAATGGTCGCCGCGCTCCGGGCGCCGGAGGCGATAGCGTCTATGGAGACCGGGATCTCCACCTTCCAGAGTATCTGTCTGTTGGTCATTCCCATCCCCCGGGCGGCCTGCTTCATTCCCGGAGATACTCCGAAGAGGCCGCTGGCGCTGTTAAAGGTGATCGGAACGAGGCTGTAGACGAAGAGCGCGGCTATCGCCGGAGAAGCGCCGATCCCGAGAAAGATAAAGACCACTGCTATGACCGCGATACTCGGTATTGACTGGGCAGCGCCGGTTACTGAGAGCAGAGCCGTTCCAAAACGGCGGCGCCCCGGACGGGTAGCGATAATCGCTATCGCGAGACCCACGACTACGGCCATCAGCCAGGAGACGAGAAAGAGATAGAAGTGTTGCCAGAACTTCTGCAGCACATAGAGCGCGTTTTCCTGCACGTAGAGAAGGAGTTCCATGCTACGCCTCCTCCGCCCCGCTGGTGACGCTTTCCATATGCGAAAAGACCTCTCGGAAGCGAATCACCCCGAGCATCTTGCCCCGACGATTAATCACCGGCGCCGAGGTTATCCCGGCAGTCAGCATCATGGAGATCGCTTCCATCAGGGTCGATGTCGGGTTTATGGTGGCCGCGGTCCGGGCCACGTCGGTCAGCGATCGTTCGTCACTCAAAGTCTTGAGGTCCCGAATCCTGACATAGCCGTGGAGCTTGTCGCTCTCGTCCTTCACAAAGCCAAAGGTTCGCCCCGCATCTTCGAGACGCTTAGTCGCCTCCGCCACTGAGAGATCCGGGGTCAGATAGAAGTACTCCCTGTCGTAGTTGTCCTCCACCCTCAGAAGCTCCATCCCTTTCATGGCGCGGTCCGAGCCGAGGAGATCCTCTACGAACTCGTTAACCGGGTTGTTTATGATCTCCATGACGTCGTCGTACTGGACGAGCTGACCCTGATCGAGAATGACAAGCTTATCCCCGAGCTTCACAGCCTCCCGAATGTCGTGGGTAACAAAGACGATGGTCTTCTGAATCTCTCGCTGAATCTCGATAAAGCCGTCCTGCAGGGTCTCGCGGTTAATCGGGTCAATGGCACCAAAGGGCTCGTCCATGAGGAGGATCTTCGGGTCCGAGGCGAGCCCTCGGGCCACCCCGACTCGCTGGCGTTGGCCTCCCGAAAGTTCCGCAGGGTACTGCGTCGGGTGCTTGTCCGGATCGAGGTTGACCAGCTCCAGGAGCTCTTTGACGCGAGCCTCGATCCGAGATTCCTCCCATTTGAGGAGCCGAGGGACCGTCGCGATGTTCTCGTAGATGGTCATGTGCGGAAAGAGTCCAATCTCCTGAATGACATAGCCGATGCTCCGGCGCAGCTCGATCGGATCGATGTCATGTATGGAGACACCTTCATAGCGGATATCACCGGAGGTGATTGGAAGGAGGCGGTTCAAGGTCTTGAGCAAGGTGGTCTTTCCACACCCCGAAGGTCCTATCAAAACGTTAAGGGTCTGATCTTCAAAGGTGAGGGAGAGGTCATTGACGGCAGTCAGATCGCCGTACTTCTTCGTAACATGGTCAAGCTCAATAGGCATCTGCGTCTCCTCTTACTGATCTCTGCTGATCTTTATGCCTCGGGGGGTCAGCCACTCCTCGAGCTGAAGCAATCCGTAGTTGGTCCCAATGCCGAGCAGGCCGACAAGGACTGCTCCGATCAGCACCATGTCGAGGCGCGTGCGACTCAAGCCCGAGAAAATGAAGTATCCCAGCCCTCCGGCACCGACGAGGTAGGAAATCGTCGTTACTGCCACACCGAGAACGGCAGCGTTTCGAATGCCTGCCATCATGATCGGTATCGCCAGGGGCAGTCGAATCTTTCGAAGGATCTGCCGGTTGGTCATTCCCATTCCCTGGGCAGCGCGAATAACCCCCGGATCCACCGCCCGTATTGCGACTAAGGTATTTCTGGTAATCGGGAGAAAGGAATAGACCACTAAGGCTACAACCGCCGGAGGCATGCCAATGCCCGCCTTCAACGGCGCCAGGAGAATGACCATGAAGCCGAAAAGCGCCAGGCTCGGAATGGTCATAAGGATCCCCGCCATGTAGATGACAACCTTTGCAACCTGCTTGTTGTAGGAAATCAGGATCCCCGTGGGGACGCCAACAGCCATCGCAAAGGGCAGAGCTACCACAACAATCTTTAGATGTGTAAGCAGTTCGCGCAGTATTTGGTTCCAACTGCTGGCCAAGTATTCGAGTAGCGGCATAGAACACTCCCTCCGGTGGCCTCGGCTCGATGACAATTGGCCTGTTCCCTGGTAGCCGGTTTGCTCACGCAGCCTATAGAACGGAAATTCCTTAGAGAAAATGAAAGGATCAGTCTACAGGCACAATGTCGCCGAAGCACACCTCTTTTACAATAATACTTCGAATTATAACAAAAGAAAACCGACCAAACCGGCGGTGCTGTCGAATCACCGCCAACTTGACCCTGTACCCCAACCCTAGGAACTTCTGATTAGAGAATTTTCGAAGGAATAGACGTGCCCTCGCAGCAGCTGCCGCAGATACTCCTCGTTGAGGATGAGCTCATCGTCGCCAAGGACCAGGCTAGACGTTTGGAACAGGAAGGGTTTGACGTCGAGCTTGCCCGAAGTGGCTCCGAGGCCGTGGCAAAGGCAGTACAGGGCCCCGAGTCGCTCCTCGTCCTGATGGACATACGATTGGGCGGTGGTATGGACGGGATAACCGCCGCGGAGGAGATCTTGAGCCGCCGGGAGCTGCCGATTGTCTTTCTCACCGCCTACGCCGACCCCAAAACCCTGAGAGAGGTCTCCCGGGTAACCCGGTACGGCTACGTGCTCAAGAACTCCGGTTTCCCCCTCCTTCTGCAGTCGATACGTATGGCCTCCGATCTCTTCGAGGAGCGGCGGAAAGCAGTAGAGCGTGAGAAGCGGCTCCGGCAGAAGAGCTCCCAGCTCCAGCGTCTCTCTCGGCACATTCAGGATATGAGAGAGGAGCAGAATCGCTACGTTGCTCGGGAGATTCATGACGAGCTCGGCCAGGCTCTTACATCTTTGGACATCCTTCTCACCCTGGCGGAAGAGGGCACTCGGGTCGAAGGAGAGGAGCCAAATGAGTCCTTGCAGGAAACCCTTGCGGAGGCTCGGGAGGTACTTGGGCGCACCTCGGCCACCGTACGAAACCTGGTGCAGGAGCTCAGGCCCTCGGTGCTCGATCACCTCGGTCCGGTGGAGGCGATAAAAGCGGAGGTGGAGGAGTTTGAGCGGAGAACCGGGGTAACCGCCTCCTTCGAGAGCGAGCTATCCGGGAAGCCCGCAGTGGGAGAAAAATGCGCCCTGGCGCTCTTTCGGATTGTTCAGGAGGCCCTCACCAACGTCGCCCGGCACGCCGGGGCGGAAAACCTCTATCTTCGAGTCTCCCGGAGAGAGGGAGCTCTCAGCGTCTCTGCAACTGATGACGGGGAAGGATTCGATCCTGCCGCCGCGAAGGATGAGAAAACCTTCGGCCTCCTCGGAATGGAAGAACGGGCCGAAGCGTGCGGGGGCTCTCTGGAGGTCTCCAGCGAGCCGGGCAAAGGAACGACGGTGGAGGTAAGAATACCGGAGGAGACGGAAACATGATCCGCGTGGTGATCACCGACGATCATGAGCTCATCAGAAGCGGCTTTGCTCGGCTCATCGAGAGGGAGGAGGATCTCACTCTGACCGCCGAGGCCAGGGATGCAGCGGAAACCTTCGAGAACCTGGAGAACGAGCCCTGTGATGTCCTGGTATTGGATATCTCTCTGCCCGATCGCAACGGTTTAGAAGTGCTCAAGGAGCTTCAAGGACGGTTTCCTCGGCTCCCGGTGCTCATCCTCAGCATGCATTCCGAAGAGCAGTACGCCCTCCGGGCGCTCCAGGCGGGAGCCCTGGGCTACATAACCAAAGATAACGCCTCCCAGGAGCTGGTAAAGGCGATCAGAAAAGTCGCCGACGGCAGTCGATACGTAGGTGAACGAACCGCGGAAAGACTAGCCCTCTCCATCGGGCCCAAGGGCGCGGCTCAGCCGCACGAGCGACTCTCGGATCGCGAGTACCAGATCCTCGCCCTCATCGGCTCGGGCCGAAGCGTCCGAGAGGTGGCTGAGGAGCTCAGCTTGAGCATTCACACCGTAAACACCTACCGGCGCCGGATCCTCGAGAAGCTCGGCCTGGACACTACTACGCAAATCGTCCGCTACGCCCTGGAGCACGAAATTACCCCCTAGCTGTAACAAAAACTGCTACACGATTTTCACACTAACAATGATACCGAAGGTATCTCTCAACGATCAGAATGCGCATCGTAAGGAGATATCCTATGAAGAGACTACGTGATATCAAAATGCGTCCCAAGCTGTTGGGACTTTTTCTGGTAGTTGGATTGATACCCCTCGCAGTGGTCGGTATCTGGTCAGCCACCCGGTCCAGCCAGGCGCTCCAGAACGACTCCATTGGGCAGCTTCGCTCAGTGAGGGATATCAAATTGAATCAGGTGGAGCAGTACTTCGCTGACCGGCGGGATGACATGAACGTCCTGCAGGACACGGTGGAAGCCTTGGAAGACGGCGCATTCAGTTTGATCAACGCCGCACACAACGCTCAGTACACCGCCGTTACCTCTTACCTGGACGACACTGCCCCGAGCATACGCCCGGGGGGCCCGGTGCACCGACAGATGAACGCCATCGTCGGCAACCGCGCGGAAATGGGTGAGACCGGCGAGAGCTACGTGGCCGAGCGGGTTGACGGGCGAGTCATTCTCCGAAGTGACATGGAGACTATGGGAGACGGCGCCTTTCACTACGGCGCGGACGTCACCGACGTAGACGCCCAGTATCTCCATGACGCCCTGGACGGCGAAACCGGAAGCCGTGTCATTACCGATAGCGCCGGCGAGCTCGTAATGGTCATCTTTTCCGCCTTTGAGGCGCGAGGAAATCCTTGGGCCATCATCACTAAGATGGACCTGGAAGAGGGGATCGCCCGGAGCATGGGAGAAGGCGAAGATGCCTACTTTGACCGGTACGTTGAGGAGTATGGTTACGATGACCTCTTTCTGATTCATCCGGAAGGAGACATCTTTTACACCGTTGCAAAAGAGTCGGACTACAACACAAACATTCTCAACGGTCCCTACGCCGACTCTTCTCTCGGCGAGGCGGTTCAGGAAGCTCTTGCAACCGAAGACTTCGCCTTTGGTGACTTTCGTCCCTACGAGCCCTCCGGCGGGGTGCCGGCGGCCTTTATTGCCGAACCACTGGTAGAAGAGGGTGAGACCACCCTCGTCGTGGCCCTGCAAATGCCCCTGGGCGAGCTCAACGCTATCATGCAGGAGCGCAGCGGCATGGGCGAAACCGGGGAGACCTACCTCGTAGGACCGGAGAATCTTATGCGCTCCGACTCCTTTCTCGATCCTGAGAATCGCAGTGTGAAGGCTTCTTTTGCCAATCCCGAGACTGGGAGCGTAGAGACCGAGGCGACCAGGTCGGTGTTCAACGGCGAATCCGATGCCCGAACGATATCCGACTACACCGGTAGCACCGTGCTCTCCGCATTCGCCCCGGTTGAGGTCTATGACACAACCTGGGCACTCCTCGCAGAGATCGACCAGAGCGAGGTCTTTATTCCGATCCGGGAGTTGGGGATCTCTATTCTGATCGTAGCCGCGGTAATTGCGATACTCGTCGCCGTTGTCGCCCTCTACGTGGCAAATATGATCGCAAAACCCCTCAATCAGGGCGTCTCCTTTGCTGAGGAGGTTGCCAAGGGCGATCTAACCACGGACCTCTACGTAAACCAGGGAGACGAGGTAGGCATCCTCGCCAACTCCTTGCGAGATATGGTAACCCGCCTCAAGAATATCGTCGGGGAAATCAACTCCTCGAGCCAGAACGTCGCCTCCGGCAGTGAGCAGCTCGCCTCGAGCTCCGAGGAGATGTCCCAGGGAGCAACGGAACAGGCCTCCAACGCCGAAGAGGTCTCCTCCTCCATGGAAGAGATGGACTCGAGCATCGATCACAACGCGGACAACTCCAAGGAGACTGATCGGGTCGCCCAGAAGGTTGCCGAAGACGCGACCAAGAGCGGCGAAGCGGTGCGACAGACCGTGGAGGCGATGACCAGCATCGCCGAGAAGATCGGCATTATCGAGGAGATCGCGCGAAACACCAACCTCCTCGCCCTGAACGCCGCTATCGAGGCTGCCCGAGCAGGCGAGCACGGCAAGGGTTTCGCCGTCGTCGCCTCGGAGGTGCGTAAGCTCGCAGAACGGAGCCAGAAGGCCGCCGGAGAGATTAGCGAGCTCTCCTCCTCCAGTGTCGACGTAGCCCAGGAAGCAGGAACGCTTCTGGACGCCCTGGTTCCGGATATTCAGAAAACCGCGGAGCTCGTACAGGAGATAAGCGCCTCCAGCGAGGAGCAGCGCTCCGGCAGCGAGCAGATCAGCAAGGCTCTCTCTCAGCTCGACCAGGTGGTTCAGCAGAACGCCTCCCAGGCTGAAGAGATGTCCAGCATGGCGGAGGAGCTTTCTGCCCAGGCCGACCACCTACAGGATACGATGTCCTTCTTCAGGATCGACCAGGAGACAAGAGCCGGCAACGGACAGAAAAAGGCGCTCACCTCCGGAAAGGGCGGCAACAAGCTTGCCCCCCAGACGACCGCCCAGCACGGTGGCAACGGCGCGGAGCCCAAGGAGGCTCAGAGCCAAGCCAACAATGCCGGCGCGGGGCAGCGAGAGCTCGTCGGTGCCGGAGTGAGCAACAACGGAAAGAGCCGGCAGGAGAAGGGGATCACCCTCGCCTTGAATGAGGGCTCCGACGCCCTCGACGAGGACTTCGAGACGTACTAAGGGAGGTGGAGCCGATGTCAGAAGAACTAACCAATCAGTATTTGACCTTCTACTTGGATAAAGAAGAGTACGCCTTGAGCGTTACCCGGGTGCAGGAGGTGCTCGAGCTTACCGAGCCCTCCCGGCTCCCGCAGATGCCCTACTACATGGAAGGGATTATCAACGTTCGGGACTCGGTACTCCCGGTAGTGGATATGCGCCGCCGCTTCGGCCTCGAGGAGGTCGATCGGACGGTGGACAGCGCCATCGTGGTAATGGAACTCTCCCCGGCGGAAGAGAAAGACGAGGCGACCACCGTAGGCTGTCTCGTGGACGCCGTGGATGCGGTGGTCGAGATAGAGCCGACTCAGATCGAAGCGCCTCCGGAAATCGGTACCTCCGTGGATTCCGACTTTCTCGAGGGAATTGCCAAGGTTGATGAGCGGTTTGTGATGATCCTCGACCCCAATGCCCTCTTCAACCGTCGAGAGATCGAACGGGCGGGTTCCACCTATGCGGCTGCTGCTGGTGGATGACTCCCCGGAGATCCGGAAACAGTTGCCCCGTCTCTTGGGCGGGGTTGCCGGCGTCGAGGAGGTCGCCATGGCCTCCGACGCCGACTCGGGTCTCTATCGTGCCCGGGAGCTAAACCCGGATTTGATGATTATCGACCTGGAGTTGCGCCGCTCCTCCATGAACGGCATCGAGCTCGTCTCGACGCTCGCCGAACTGGAGCGGCGCCCAATCCTGCTGGTCTACACGAATCATCCGGAGCTTCGCCCCTACGCCTTGGAAGCGGGGGCGGACCATTTCTTTGATAAGAGTAACGAGACCGGACGTCTTATCGAGACGCTCCGGCGACTTGCCGTAACCGAGGGGCTGTCCCGATAGAGGGCAGCCCCTTCTTTCTA
>CAYZHV010000117.1:0-11289 GCA_964478055.1 uncultured Spirochaetaceae bacterium
GTGGGGCAGAACTTCGGAGAGGAGTTCTCCCCGGGGCCCGGGGTTGTGACCCAGGAGCAGCCGGAGGCGTTCCTCGAGGAGTCTCGAGGCGCGGAGCCCGGTAAACTTCTTGCGGTCTCTCCGGGCCTCGTAGTGGGTCCCGTGCACCTCCTGAACCGGAGAGAGCCGATCGTATCTCGGGAGCCCGCTGGCGAGAGCCGGGAGGAACGGGATCGGCTCCAAGAAGCTTTGGGAGAAGTCGAGCGGGATATCGAGAGGGCCAGAGAGGAGATGAATCGTCGCGGTGCGAGAGCGGAGGCGGGGATTTTCGAGGCTCACCTTCTCATCCTGAAGGATCCGGAGTTTCTTGGCGCTGTGGAGTCCCGTATCGAAAGGGAAGGTAAGAACGCCTCCCTTGCGGTGAAGGAGTCCGGAGAGGAGAGCGCCGAGAGCTATCGCGTCCTGGAGGATCCTTACCTGAAGGCGAGAGCAAAGGACGTGGAGGACGTGACTCGCCGCCTTCTCTTCGCCCTGGAGTCCGAGAAAGCACCACTTCCGGAGAGACCGGCTGAACCGGCCATAGTCGTGGCGGATGAGCTCGGCCCGTCGGAAACTATGGCGCTCTCTCCGGACTGGGTTCTCGGCATCGTTACCAGAGTCGGAGATTTGACATCCCACGCGGCTCTGCTATCCCGAGCTCTCGGCGTGCCGGCGGTGACCGGCTACGACCGAGTGGGAGAGCTCTCGGAGGGAGAGCTGATCGTCCTGGACGCACGGACGCCGAAGGTCATAGAAAAGCCCACCGGGGAGGAGCTCGAGAAGTTTTGCGCCGCCGAGGCGGACTGGAACGCGAGGGTAGAAGAGCTCAAGGAAATCGCTCAGGCCCCAGGCTCTGCCGCGGACGGCGCCTCACTGCCGGTATACGCCAATATCGGGCGCTCCTCGGAGAGCGAGAGCGCCCTGGAAAACGGAGCCGATGGCGTCGGGCTCTTTCGTACGGAGTTTCTTTTTCTCCAACGGGAAGAGTCGCCGGATGAGGCGGAGCAGGCGGAGAGTTTCGCCTCCGTGGCCAGGAGCTTCGGCGACCGGCCGGTGGTGCTTCGTCTCCTCGACATCGGCGGGGACAAGCAGATTCCCTATCTCTCCCTTCCTAAGGAGGCAAACCCGTTTCTCGGTGTTCGGGGAGTACGCCTCTACCCCCACATACCGGAGCTCTTTATGAGTCATCTCAGGGCGGCGCTGCGAGGCGCGGCTTCAGGAGATCTGCGGCTCATGATTCCGATGGTTGTTGCGCCGGAAGAGGTGAAGCATGTCCGGGACCGGCTCGATGAGGCTCACGACTCCTTGGAACGCGAAGGCGTACAGCATCAGTGGCCAGTCAAGCTCGGTATTATGATTGAGACTCCCGGTGCCGTTGAGATGAGCCGGGAGCTTGCCAGGGTGAGCGACTTTTTCAGCATAGGAACCAACGATCTCACGCAGTACGTTCTCGCCGCGGACCGGGGAAACCAGAGCCTTGCGTACCTTTCCGACGCCCTCCATCCCGGAGTGCTCCGAACGATCGAGAGGGTTGTTGAACATGCGAGAGCGGAAAACGTCCCCTGCGGCGTCTGCGGTGAGCTAGGTGGTGACCCCGCGGGAGCTCTCATACTCATGGGCCTCGGGGTTACCTCATTGAGCGCCTCTTCCGCCTCCATACCCAGGGTGAAGGACGCGATACGTCACTTCAGCGTTGAGGACGCCCGGGGACTGGCCCGGAAGGCGCTGTCCGCGGAAACTGCAGAAGAGGTGCGGCGAGTCTGCCGTGCGACCATGCGGGACGCGGGAGTCACCATCTAATACCTCGATACGCCTGCGCCCACCAGATCCTTCCACGCCCACTCTCCCGTTCCGGCCCCTCCTTGGAGCGTTTCATCATCTTCTCATAATAGCAGGTCGAATTTTCTTCTATGGTGACACCTAGGGTCCTCTGATGGGTTACAGAGGACAAGAGCAGAATCTGCTCGCAATTAGGAGCGAACATGAGATATAGAGTCATTACCGCAAGTCTTGTTGCAATACTCGCACCCGTCTTTTTCCTCGGGTGTTCGGGAAGTCCGGAAGAAGCCGCCGATCCAACGGAAGCTGATCTCACGGTCCCGGTGGAGGTTGTACGCCTCGAGAGCACGCCCTTCACGGTCTACGGCGAGTACTACGGTGAGGTCTCTGGCCTCGAAGAAGTGGAGCTCATTACCGTTTCTGGCGGCCGGGTAAACGAGATCAACGTTTCCGTGGGAGATGAGGTTGAGGCGGGAGATTCCCTGGCTCGAATCGAGGCGGAAAAAGCGATCCGGCAGTATGAGACGGCGGTCTACAACGCGCGTCTCGCCCGGGAGAACTTCGAGCGGCAGAAGCGTTTCTTGCAGGAAGGCAATAGCTACCAACTCGCCGTTGACCAGGCGGAGCTCGCGCTCCTGCAGAGTAGAACCGCTCTCCTCGACGCCGAGAAGGTCCGGGACGGTGCCCTTGCGATCACCCCGATCTCCGGAACCGTGGTCGCCCGATACATTGACCTCTACGAAGAGGTGCCTCCCGGGGAGGCTACGTTCGTCGTGAGCGATCTCTCCAGGATGAAGGTGCGAGTTGGCGTGCCCGAGGCGGACATCGCCGGGGTGCGATCCATTGGAGGGACTGCTGAGGTTACCCTCGGCTCCCTCCCGGGACGGGTCTGGAAGGGGGAGATCGTCTCCTTCTCCCGGCGTCGCTCGGAGCGAAACCTCACCTTTCAGGTAGAGCTTCATATCGATAACCCGGACCAGGCGATCCTCTCGGGAACCACGGCGAAGGTGCGGCTACCACTGCGCACCATCGACGATGCGGTGGTCGTGCCCTCGAGCACCCTTGTCACCAGAGGGGAGAGTACCTATCTCGTCGTGGCGGACGGTTCCGTGGCGGACCTCCGGGAGGTTGTCCTCGGGCCCTCCAACGAACGGGAGACGGTGATCCTCGATGGTGTCTCCGCAGGGGAAGAGATCGTCGTTCGCGGAATTAACCAAGTCGACGAAGGAAGCGCGATTCGAATTATCGGTCGGCAGGACGTGTAACCAATGATCAAGCTCTTTATTCAGAAACACATGGCGGTCTTCAGTTTTGCCGCCCTCATTGTCATTATGGGCATTATCGCCTACGCCCAGCTCCCTCGGGAGTCGAGCCCGGAGATAAAGCAGCCCTACATCTTTATCAACACCACCTACGTCGGGGTCTCCGCGGAGGATATCGAGAGCCTCGTGACTCAGCCCATCGAGCAGGAGCTCGACGGCATGGACGGCGTCAAAGAGATCACTTCCGAGAGCCGGCAGAGCGTCTCCTTCATTTTTGTCGAGTTTACATCCGACGTAACCGTGGAAACCGCTCTGCGACGAGTTAAGGATCGGGTAGATCTTGCAAAGCCGCGGCTCCCCGATGACGCCGAGGAACCTTTTGTGCGGGAGTTCAACGTCTCGGACTGGCCGATTTTTGTGGTTGTCCTTTCCCATCCAGACGGTGTTGATATTATCGATAACTCCGCAGAGCTCTTTCAGGAGGACCTCAAGCGGGTCAACGGTGTTCTCGACGTAGATGTTGCCGGCCGCCCGTCCAAGGAGCTCGCCATTGAGCTCGATCCGCTCAAGTTGCAGCACTACGGCCTCACGATCAGGGACGTGACGAACGCGATTCAGGCGGAGAACGTCTCGATTCCCGGAGGGGTGCTCCGAAACGAGCAGCGCAACTACACCCTCTCGGTGACCGGCGAGATCCAGGACCCTCGGGAGTTCAACGAGATTTTCGTGGGCAATGGGGACGTGCAGGTGCGCCTGAAAGAGGTTGGAACCGCCCGATTCAAGAACGCCGAATCCGAGACCTTCTCCCGTCTCAACGGCACGCCGGCTATCACCCTCTCAATCAAGAAGCGGATGGGTGCGAACATCCTCGACGTTGTGAACGCCGTGGAGGCCCGGGTGGCAGCGCTCGAACCCACCCTGCCTCCGAGGACGGAGGTCGTCGTCTCCTACGACGAGTCTCGCTATATAAGGGATATGCTCGCGGACCTGGAGAACAACATGGCCACCGGCTTTGTCCTTGTGCTCCTGGTGACGATCTTCTTTCTCGGTGGACGTAACTCCCTCTTCGTCTCCCTGGCGATACCATTTTCCATGCTCATGTCCTTCTTCATCCTCCAAATCATGGGGGTGACGCTGAACATGATCGTGCTCTTTAGTCTCATCCTCGCCCTGGGAATGCTCGTGGACAACGGCATCGTTATCGTGGAAAACATTTTTCGCCACGGAAGCATGGGTAAGTCCCGAACTCAAGCGGCCATAGATGGCGCCCGGGAGGTGTCGGGGCCGATTATCGCCTCCACCCTGACGACTTGCCTCGCCTTCTTCCCGATCATCTTTATGCCCGGGATCATGGGCGACTTTATGAAGTACCTGCCGATCACCGTCATCGTGGTGCTCGGTTCCTCCCTGGTAGTGGCCCTCGCAATCAACCCGACTTTCTGCGCCTCTTTCCTCGAAGTCTCGGAGAAGCAGATGAAGCGGATGAACGAGGGGAGCGGCTTCTTTGTCAGGATTCAAAGCTTCTACGAGCGGGTCATTCGGCGAGCCACACACAGGCCTGGTATTACCATCGGAGTCGCCTTTGTGGTCGTTGTCATAGGTTTCGTTCTCTACGGCAACTATGGCCGGGACATGCTCTTCTTTCCTTCTCTAGACCCCGGTCGCGCCCGGGTGAGCATCGAGGCGCCTCAGGGAACTCCTCTGGAGCGCACGGACGAGGTGGTCCGGGAGCTGGAGCAGGTTGTCCGCGGCACTCCCGCCTCCTTGGAGAACTTCGAGAGCGTAGCTGGCCGAGACGGCGGAGACACCGAGCCCCATCGCGGGCAGATCGATCTCACCTTTGAGCCCTACGCGGACCGGGAGGTCTCCGGGCGAGAGGCGGTGCGAGAGCTAACCGAGCGGGTGCGGCAGGTTACCGGCGCGGTGATCAAGGTCTCCGAGGCTGAAGAGGGGCCGCCGGACGGAGACGATGTCTCCTACGAGGTTAGGGGACAGGACTACACCGTCCTCGGCGAAATCAGCTCTTCGATTCTCTCGATCCTCCGGGAATACCCGGAGTTCAGGGATGTGAACACCGATTTCGAAGCTTCCCGGCCGGAGTTTCAGGTCTCCATTGATCGCGGCAAGGCGGCTCACTACGGCCTGAGTACATCGCACATCGCCGACACCGTCCGTACCGCCATGAACGGCTCCACCATTGGTGCGTACCGGGAAGGGGAGGACGAGTACGACATTGTCGTCCGCTATCGCGAGGAAGCGCGAAACTCCCTCGCCATGTTGCGAAACCTCGAAGTGGTCGCATATGACGGTACCAGGATCCCTCTATCCGCGGTGGCGGAGATCGCGCCTCAGTCGACGGTAGGGGTGGTCAAGAGGCGAAACCTCAACCGGGCGGTAACCGTCTCTGCGAACTTCGACACGGAGATCGAGAACCGGGAGACCATAATCGCGGAAATAGCGAGCAGAGTTGACACCGTCAAGAGCGACCTTCCTGCGGGATACGCCATCGGAACCGGGGCGGGTCTTGACGTGCGCAACGAGTCCACCACCTTCCTGGTGCAGGCGTTCGTGGTGGCGCTCTTCCTCATCTTTATTGTCCTGGTCGCCCAGTTCAATTCCGTGGCGGACCCTTTCATAATTCTGTTCTCGGTTTTTCTATCCTTGGGCGGGGTTTTCTGGGGATTCTTCGCGGGGCAGCAGAACTTTGTGATCATAATGTCCGGCATCGGCTGTATAGCACTCGCCGGAGTGGCGGTCAACAACTGTATCGTCCTGGTGGACTACACGCACAACCTCGTCCGGGACGGCATGCACTGGCGGGACGCCATTATCGAGGCGGGAAAGACTCGACTCCGCCCGGTTCTCCTGACCGCCCTCACCACGGTCCTTGCCCTGGTTCCCATGGCCGTGGGTGTGAGCTTCGACGTGCACACCTTTCGCATCGTCCTGGGCTCCGAGTCCTCGGAGTACTGGAAGGCCTTCGCCTGGACCATGCTCTACGGCCTGAGCTTTGCCACGGTGATGACCCTCGTGGTGGTCCCGAGCCTCCTGCACGTGAAGTACAGCTTCCTGCAGCGACACCGGGACCGTATGAAGATCCAGTAGAACCGCTATCGGCCCTGTTCGCAGGGCCGGGCCGTTCTGTCGGGCCGGCCGGTTTTGTCCGCGGTAGGTTGATACGGACTCCCTTGGCAATCATAATACCCGTATGACCACCCGGATAGTCCTCATCATGTTGCTTGTAGCCCTTGTGACGTTTCCTCTCACCGCTCAAGAAGAAGAGCGGGTTCCGGAGGATATGTTCAACACTCGACTAATTCAGCACCGAATCGGAGCGGAGGTCGGGGGTATTGCCGGCGGCGGCATTGGCGCCATTTACACCTTTACGCCGATTATCCGACCGGTTCTTCGGTTCCATATCCGCGGTGGCTTCGCCCTTTCCATTCCGGCGATCGAGGGGCCGGGGTTTCATATTCCTATCACCCTCATGGGCAGCGCCGGTAGCCGGGTCCATCGTGTTGATTTCGGTCTCGGCTTGAGCCTTGCTCCCAACGCGGTGGATGACAAAGGAGAAGATATCGGCTCGAGGAGTTATCTCCACGGCATCCTCGCCTATCGTCTCGTGCTCCAGGAAGATCGAACCGTGGCGCGCCTAGGTGTTGTAACCTGGTCGACCCCAAGCGAATTGGGGGACGGGGAGATCAGGCCGCTCCCCGCCTTTAGTCTGGAAACAGCGGTTCGGTAGGTAGTGCCGGAATCCGGACCTAGGGCCGGCGGAGGAACCTCCCGGGATCATCGCCGGCTCATTGATTCTGGGCTGGAAAACTCACAAAATCAGTGTTACACTATTATCGTGGAAAGAATATGAAGAACGTGACCGTCTCCCTCGACGAAGAGGTTGCGCGCTGGGCACGAGTGTGGGCCGCTAAACACGATACGAGCGTCTCGAGGATGCTTGGCAAACTGCTCGAAGAGAAGATGGCGGAGGAACGGGATTACTCGAAAGCGAAGGAGCAGTTCCTCTCCCGAGAGCCTCGAGAGCTAAAGCGCCGGTCCGAGAAGCTTCCTTCGAGGGGTGAGGTGCATGAGCGATAGGCGCTTCTTCGACACCAACATCCTGGTCTACTCCCGAGACCTCTCGGAGCCGTCGAAGCAACCGATCGCCTTCGAGCTATTGCGAGATGCCTGGGAAAACCGCTCCGGTCGCCTTAGTACGCAGGTTCTGAACGAGTACTATGTCACGGTCACTCAGAAACTCGACCCGGGACTACCGAACGACGAAGCGTGGAGCGATGTAGAGGCGCTCTTCGCCTGGCAGCCTGTGACGATCGACTCGGAGTGTCTTCGACGGGCTCATCAAGCGCAGATCGAGCACACCATCTCATGGTGGGATTCATTGATCATCGCCGCCGCCTCGTTAAGTGAGTCGACCGTACTCCTCTCGGAGGATCTCAGTCACGGGGAGGTCTACATGGGCGTTGAGGTAGTCAACCCGTTTCTGCCGTAGCCGGCCGGGGTTTTCGAAGCGTCACTTTACCCCGGTCTTTTTGATAATGTGGTAGCCGAACTGAGTCCTGACAACGCCCGAGACCGATCCGCGACCGAGCTTCCGGACCGCCTCTTCAAAGGGCTTGACCATTTTGCCAGGGCCGAACCACCCGAGGTCCCCGCCTTTTGACTTGCTCGGACAGGTTGAAAACTCCTTGGCCAGGGCGTCGAACCGCGCCCCTCCTTTGAGCTTTTTCAGTATAGCTTGGGCCAACTCTCTATCTTTCACGAGGATGTGACTCGCTCTCCATTCCATGGCGGAAAAGCTTACGCGCTCCGGAGGGCGGGGGCAAGGGGTTTTTTGCTCTGTGGCGCTGGGCTACTCGTCCCGAAACTCCTCCACCACGGAGGTCCCCGAGGAGAGGTCACCGTTCGTCCACTGCCATCGCTCGTGGAGTCTGATTCGACCATCCGGGAGCAGTTCCGGCGTAGAATTGCATTGGCCGCTTCGGTATTCCCCCGCGTTGTTGTAGTGGTGGTAACGGAAGCTTAGCTGCCCGTCTCCCCTGACCTCGCCGAGGAGTTGTCCGAGAACCACAGACCCGCCGGAGTAGGTGGCCCAGAGATATGAGCCCTCCTGGTGGTATGCGAATCGTGTTTCTGCGCTCACCTCTCCATTTCCGCTGTTTTCTACGCTTCTAAAGAAACGACCGTCGTAGTTAATGGTGCTCATACCCGAATCCTCGCTCATAAATGCCATTTCGCCAAGTTTAGTGGCAAAAATACCTGAGTATATATTAAAACTTTCGCTCCAGAAATATCGGTTATATAATATCTATATCCGCGTATTGATTCAGCCAGAGTGTAACACGTGACCTGCGGATAGACCTTTTGCAGGGAGGTTCTCATGGCAACCGGTGCAGATCCCGCCAGTCTCGAAATCACCACCGAAGAGTTGGAGTCTATTCTCACGAGCTACGCAGGGGAGCGGGGTGCCCTCATTCCTATTCTTCAGGAGCTTCAGGAGCGTATCGGTCATTTGCCGAAGCCGCTGCTTCGGGAGATCGGAGAGCGGCTAAAGATTCCCTACAGTGAAGTAGCCGGTGTGGTGAGCTTCTATTCTTTCTTTTCCACGGTACCCCGAGGCAAGCACACCGTTCGTACGTGCCTCGGCACGGCGTGCTACGTCAGGGGTGGAAAGGAACTCTTGAGCTCTCTGGAGAAACACCTGGGTATAAGCGTCGGGGATACCACCGGCGATCGGCAGTTCTCCTTGGAAGTAGGGCGTTGCTTTGGTGCCTGCGGCCTTGCCCCGGTTGTGGTGGTCGACGACGACGTCCATCAGCGAGTGAAGCCCGCAAAGATTGGCGAGCTACTGGCGCAGTACAAGGAGGCAGAGGATGAAGAATAAACGTGTTCGGAACCTCGAAGAACTGGCAGCGCTCGGAGAGCAACGCCAGGGTGAGCTGAAGAAGGAAAAGAAGCGGGTCTACCTCTGCAGCGGCGGAAGCTGCGTCTCCTCCGGGAGCGCGGCCATTCGAACGGCCCTGGACGCCGCCCTCTCCGAGGCGGAGCTCGAGGTGGAGATCGTGGAAACCGGCTGCATGGGCCCTTGCGCATCGGGACCGCTCCTTCGCGTGGAACCCGGAGGGGTTCTCTACCGCAACTTGACCCCACAAGACGCGGCCTCGATCGTCCACGGCCATCTTCGGGAGGGCAACCTGGAGACCGGTCGTCTCTTCGATACCGCCTCCGGTGGCAAAGCAAACAGTATTGAGGAGATCCCCTTTTTCCAGGGACAGCACCGTCTGGTTCTCCGTAACTGTGGTGTGATCGATCCCTTGCGCATTGACGACTATATCGCAGCAGGAGGGTACTCGGGCCTCGCTAAGGCGGTGACCGAGCTCTCCCCCGCCGAGCTTATCTCCCTAGTCGAGCATTCAGGCCTCAAGGGGCGCGGCGGCGCGGGGTTCCCCACGTTTCTCAAGTGGCGGCTCACCGCGGAGAGCAAGGGAGACGAGAAGTTTGTTCTCTGCAACGCCGATGAGGGGGACCCCGGGGCGTTTATGGATCGGAGTCTTCTGGAGGGCGATCCGCACAGTGTTATCGAGGGGATGGCCCTGGCCGCTTACGCCGTTGGCGCTCGCGAGGGGTACGTCTACGTTCGAGCGGAGTATCCCCTGGCGGTCGAAAGGCTCCAGGCGGCCCTGGCGGCGGCGGAGAAGGTGGGGCTCCTGGGAGACAAGATTCTCGGGACCGACTTCTCATTCCGCCTCGGCATACGCCGCGGTTCCGGAGCCTTCGTTTGCGGCGAGGAGACGGCCCTTATCCACTCTATTGAAGGGAGTCGCGGAGAACCGAAACCGCGTCCGCCTTTTCCCGCCCAGAGCGGCCTCTGGGGTAAGCCTACGCTTCTTAACAACGTCGAGACTTACGGCAGCGTCTCATACATCGTTGCCAAGGGCTCCGAGGAGTACGCCAATCTCGGTACGGAGGAGAGCAAAGGAACAAAGGTTTTCGCCCTTGCCGGAGCCGTGGAGAATACCGGCCTTGTTGAAGTACCCATTGGAACGACCCTCGGTGAGCTGATTTACGATATCGGAGGCGGCGTCAAGGACGGCAAGGAGTTCAAGGCGGCGCAGATCGGTGGCCCTTCCGGCGGCTGTATTCCCAAGGAATACCTGAACGTTCCTCTCGACTACAAGAGTCTCCAGGAGCTCGGCGCCATTATGGGTTCCGGGGGACTGATCGTCATGGACGACGACACCTGTATGGTGGACGTGGCACGATTCTTCCTGGAGTTTGTTCAGGAGGAGTCCTGCGGAAAGTGCGCCCCCTGTCGGGTTGGTACCAAGAGAATGCTGGAGATTCTAGATCGGATCTGCAATGGCGAAGGGGAAATGGAAGACCTGGCTCGCCTCGAAGAGCTCGGGCAGGAGATCAAGGAAACCGCCCTTTGCGGCCTCGGCCAGACCGCTCCGAACCCGGTCCTCTCGACGCTGAGACATTTCCGCCATGAGTATGAGGAGCACATTCGCGACCACCACTGCACCGCCGGCGTCTGCCCCGGCCTGGTCCGGGCGCCGTGTCAGTCCGCCTGTCCCGCGGGAGTGGACGTCCCGGGCTTCGTGAGCCTCGTGGGGGAGAAACGGTACGCCGAAGCCCTCCGGCTCCACCGGGAGAGAAACCCCTTTGCGGCGGTCTGCGCCCGGGTCTGCTTTCACACCTGTGAGGAGAAGTGTCGTCGGGCGAGCCTCGATGACGCGGTGAGCATTCGCGCGATCAAGCGGTTCATGGTCGATCAGGAGATTGTCGTGCAGCTCCCGGAGGCGCGGGAAAGCGAGACAAACGCCAAGAGAAAGATCGGCATTGTCGGCGGAGGCCCCGCGGGGCTCTCCTGCGGGTATTTTCTGGCCCGCCTCGGCTACCGGCCGGTGATCTTTGAGGCTCAGCCTCGACCGGGTGGAATGCTTGTGCAGGCGATCCCTGAGTACCGGCTTCCTCGGGAGACCCTGGCCCGGGAAATACGCATGATAGAACGGCTTGGCGTGGAGATTCGCACCGAACAGAAGCTCGGAAAAGACTTCACCCTGGAGAGTCTCAAAGAAGAAGGGTATGAAGCGCTCTTTATGGGTGTTGGCGCCGCGGCGTGCGTGGGACTCGACGTTCCAGGCGGCGATGGGCATTCCCTCGGCGACGTCGACGACGCGGGAACGATGGGTCTGCTGCCGTTCCTCGCCTC
>CAYZHV010000118.1:0-11242 GCA_964478055.1 uncultured Spirochaetaceae bacterium
TGGGTCCCTTCGTCACCGGTTTTCTGATCTTCTCGATCGGTCTCTCCCTCGGTGGTCCCACCGGATACGCCATCAACCCTGCTCGTGACCTCGGGCCCCGAATCGCTCACGCTCTGCTTCCGATCAAGGGTAAGGGCTCCAGCGACTGGGGTTACGGTCTCACCGCTCCGATCATCGGCCCGGTCATCGGTGGTGTTCTCGGCTCTCTTCTCTGGGTTCTGGTTCTCAACGGAACCGGTATGTAACTCTCGCCGGAGGACGGCGGTGCGGGTCAATGATTCGCGCCGTCTTCTCCAATCACAACGTCCCCAAAAAACGGAGGTCTTTCATGGCTAAGAAGTACGTAATGGCATTTGACGCTGGTACTACCAGTAGCCGCGCAATCCTTTTCGACCACAAGGGCGAAATCGTAAGCGTGGCACAGCAGGAATTTCCGCAGATCTACCCGAAGCCGGGTTGGGTCGAGCACAATCCTATGGACATCTGGGGCTCCCAGAGCGGTGTCGCCCGGGAGGTGGTTAACAAGGCCGGCGTCGACCCGGAAGAGGTGGCGGCTATCGGTATCACCAACCAGCGTGAGACCGCCATTGTCTGGGAGAAGGCGACGGGCAAGCCGATCATGAACGGTATCGTCTGGCAGGACCGCCGAACCGCGGGTATCTGCGACAAGATGAAGGCTGACGGTTTTACTGACTATGTCCGGGAGAACACCGGCCTCGTTATCGACGCCTACTTCTCCGGAACCAAGGTCAAGTGGATGCTCGACAACGTCCCCGGCGCTCGGGAAAAGGCTGAAAAGGGCGAGCTCCTCTTCGGTACTGTCGACACCTGGCTCATCTGGAACCTCACCGGCGGACAGGCCCACGTAACCGATTACTCCAACGCTTCGAGAACCTTGATGTTCAACATCAAGACCCTGGAATGGGACGACAAGCTCCTCGAAGAGCTCACCGTGCCTCGCTCCATGCTCCCCGAAGTCAAGCCCTCCAGCGAAGTTTACGGCTACACCGATCCCAAGACCTTCGGCGGCGCCAAGATTCCCGTGGCAGCGGCCATCGGTGACCAGCAGGGCGCTCTCTTCGGTCAGGCTTGTTTCGAGAAAGGAATGGCCAAGAACACCTATGGTACCGGTAGCTTCGTCCTCATGAACACCGGAACCGAGCGAATCCCCTCCAAGACCGGCCTGCTCACCACCATCGCCTGGGGCTTGGAAGGCAAGGTCGAGTACGCCCTGGAAGGCGCGATTTTCGTAACCGGCGCCGCGGTCCAGTGGCTCCGGGACGAGCTCAAGATCGTTGCCGACGCGGCGGACACCAACTACTTCGCCTCCAAGGTGCCCGACACCAACGGGGTCTACATGGTACCCGCATTTGTCGGTCTTGGTGCTCCCTACTGGGACCAGTACGCTCGCGGTGCGATTGTTGGCCTTACTCGCGGAGCAAACCGGGATCACATCGTCCGGGCAACCCTCGAATCCATCGCCTACCAGACCAGAGACGTCGTGGAGTGCATGGACAAGGATTCCGGCATTACGGCCAAGGAGCTCAAGGTTGACGGCGGCGCTTCCATGAACGACTTCCTCATGCAGTTCCAGTCCGACGTCCTCGGCGTGCCTGTTATGCGGCCCAAGATCGTTGAGACCACTGCTCGTGGCTCTGGATTTCTCGCGGGCCTGGCGGTTGGCTTCTGGAAGAATCAGAAGGATCTCGAGAACGCCTTCGAGCTTGACAAGAAGTTCGAGCCCACCCTCGAAAAGGGTCAGCGCGACAAGCTCTACGCCGGTTGGCAGAAGGCTGTCGAGAAGGCTAAGGATTGGGAGGACAAGGAGTAATCCCTACCCTCCTCAACTCTCAGGGGCGGCGGCGCTGAGGCGGTGCCGCCCCTTTTTTTTTAGAGACAGCCCCAGGTACGGGGCAACATAACCGCCTGCGCGACGAGCCAAATCATCCTTTCTGTCTATTTCACCCTGTGCTAACATAGTAAGACGCATCAACAGGCGAGCAGATGTTCGATTCAACCGCGATCTCTTGAAGGTCATGCTCCCTGCCATGCACTGTAAGCTCCGGCCTTCAAGACTCTCGTTGGACCGAAACTCACCTAGGGCATCGGCAACGGGAGGAACACGTTGGCAGATCAACAATCTCTCGACGTCCTAATTGTGGGCGCCGGCGTGAGCGGAGCGTGCATCGCGCGACAGCTCTCGGCGTACAAGCTGGACGTAGCACTGGTAGACAAGGAGGCGGATGTCTCCTTCGGCACTTCCAAGGCAAACAGCGGCATAATCCACGGTGGATTTCACCACAACCAGAAGTACCTAAAGGCTAGGTTGGAGCTCCGCGGCAATCTTCTCTTTGATCGGATGTCCCGGGAGCTCGACTTCCCCTTCAAGCGTTCGGGCATTCTCGTAGTCGCCCTGAGCGAGGAGGAGATGAAGTACATTGACCACCTCTACACTCAGGGGCTGGAAAACGGCGTTATCGGCATCGAGATGTGCTCCCGGGAGCGAATGTTCGAGCTCGAGCCAAAGCTCAACGCCGATACGGTAGGTGGGCTTCACGCTCCGGGGGGCGGCGTCATAGAGCCATACCGCTTTGTATTCTCTGTCATAGAGTCGGCCAAGAAGAACGGCGTGCAGGTGCTCACGAGCTTCGAGGTAGCCGACGCTCAGTGGGATGGCTCCCGCCATACCGTGACCGCCTCAGACGGCAGAAAACTCAAGTCGCGCTACGTCATCAACGCCGCGGGACTCTTCGCGGACAAGGTCTCCAAGATCTTCGGTGGCGAGGAGTTCGAGATTACCCCGCGCAAAGGAGAGTACTACCTTCTCGACCGAACCACCCAGGCGGCGCCGGAGAAGGTGCTTTTTCCGGTACCAACCAAAGTCTCGAAGGGTATGCTTGTTATTCCCACCGCGGAAGGAACAGTCCTCATCGGGCCCACGGCGGATGACATCGAGGATAAGGAGGACCTCTCGGTAAATCAGGAGAACCTGCAGAAGATCTTTGAGCAGGCGCGAAAGATGGTCCCGGTTGTCTCTCAGAACGACGTGATCTCTCTTTTCGCGGGGAATCGTCCCACCATGAAGGAGGGAGACTTCTACATCGACATCTCCGAGAAGCAGGAGAACTTCATACAGGTCGCCGGGATCCAGTCTCCGGGGCTCACCGCCTCCCCGGCAATCGGGGAGTACGTCAAAGATCTCCTCAAGAAGGCGGGGGCGGAGCTCGTGGAAAAGCCGGACTACGACCCCATCGTCACGAAACTACCGAGGATTCGGGAGGCGAGTCCCTTCGAGGCGGACCAGTTGGTTGCCAAGGACCCCGCCTACGGCAACGTAGTCTGTCGATG
Organism: uncultured Spirochaetaceae bacterium; assembly: GCA_964478055.1. Taxonomy (GTDB): domain Bacteria; phylum Spirochaetota; class Spirochaetia; order DSM-27196; family Alkalispirochaetaceae; genus CAYZHV01. The sequence continues at coordinate 3,349 of CAYZHV010000118.1, forward strand.
TGAGGAGATATCCGAAGCTGAGATCGTCGCGGCTATTCGCCACGGACACACCACCCTGGACGGAATCAAGTACCTCACTCGTGCGGGAATGGGACGGTGCCAGGGCGGCTTCTGCACCTACAAAACCATGAAGCTCCTCATGCGAGAAACCGGCATGAGCTACGAGGAGATCACCAAGCGCGGTCCTTCGAGCCCGGTGCTCATGGGAAAACTGTGAGGAGACGAGAATGAAAGAGCTATACTACGACACCCTGGTCATAGGCGGCGGTGCGGCGGGGATGTCTGCCGCTCTGGAGGTCGCCAAGAACGGCTTCTCCGTGGCGATCGTCGAGCGCGAGGAACACCTGGGGGGCATCCTCCTCCAGTGCATCCACAACGGTTTCGGGCTGCAGCTTTTCAAACAGGAGCTCACGGGACCAGAGTTCTCGGACGAGCTAATCAAGCAAATCAGAGAGACTGACGTTGCGGTATACCTGGACACAACAGTGGCCCACCTCTCCGACGAGGAGGAGGGCAAGGTTGCCTACTGCTACTCCGCAACCTACGGGGTGAGTAAGATCACCGCGCGGTCAGTGGTCCTCGCCATGGGATGCCGGGAGCGCAACCGAGGAGCTATTCGCACCCCCGGAACTCGCCCCTCGGGGGTCTTTACCGCCGGCCTCGCCCAGCGACTGGTCAACGTGGAAGGGTACATACCGGGCAAAGACGTGGTTATCGTCGGATCCGGAGATATCGGACTCATCATGGCCCGCCGCATGACCTGGGTAGGTTCCAGGGTACACGCGGTTGTGGAGATTCAACCCTATCCGTCGGGCCTGACCAGAAACATCGTCCAATGCCTAAACGATTTCGACATACCCCTCTACCTGTCCCATGTGGTCTCCCGGATAGAAGGTAACAATCGGGTCGAAAAGGTCGAAATAACCCCTCTGGAGGATGGCATACCGAACCCCGACAACGCCTTCGAAATCGCCTGCGATACGCTCCTCCTATCGGTGGGCCTTATTCCGGAGAACGAACTCTCCAAGGAGGCGGGGGTAACGATCAATCCCCAGACCAACGGCGCGGAAGTGGATGCGACCATGATGACCTCCGTCCCCGGCGTCTTCTCCTGCGGCAACGTCCTCCACGTGCATGACCTCGCGGATTACGTAGCAGAGGAAGCGCAACGGACAGGGGGATACGTCGTCAACTATCTGAATGAGCACAAGCCCGACAGGCAGATCAGGGTCAAGGCGGGCTCGAACGTCCGCTACGTCGCCCCCGGAAAGGTGAGCACCTCCAACCCGGACAAGATCTACTTCCGGACCCTCATCGTTAAGAACAACGCCAAGGTCGTTGTTAAGGTGGATCACAGAACCATCAAAGAGAAAAAGATGAATCATGTCCAACCCTCTGAGATGGTGAGCCTCAAGCTCTCCAAGAAGGACGCGGAGCAGATGAACGCAACCCCGGACTCGGTAATGGAGGTGAGTGTACAATGAAAACCGAAGGAACCCTCCTACGAGAATTGACCTGTATTAGCTGTCCCATAGGCTGTCAACTAAAGCTCTACCAGGGCCCAACTGACGATGAGATCGTTGTGAAGGGAAACAAATGCCCTCGGGGTGAGGAATACGGCAAAGAGGAGTACCTCGCGCCAAAGCGGGTCGTCACCTGCACCTGCCCGACAAACTCCAAGGTTTTTCCGCGGATCCCGGTGCGGACCGACAAACCCCTCCCGAAGGAGCTCATCAACGAGCTCCTCGAGGAAGCGTACAGCACCACGGTCAAACTTCCGGCGAAGCGCGGCCAAGTGATTCTCAACGATTTTCGCGGAACCGGCGTGAGTCTCATCTCCGCTCTCGCCATGGGGAAAGAGAGCGTATCCTAACAAAGAGCGGATCGAAGCTTCGGGGCTGTCTCGGTAACTCCGGGACGGCCCCTATTTCATTCCGGCGCTCTCCTCGAGCGCCTTGAACAGCGTTTCGAATTCTTTCCTCAGCTCCGGAACAATATTGATGATATCGTGGTGGGCATCGAGCACAAACTCGGAGCTCACCTTTTCCCTCTGTTCCACTGGTATCTGCCCTACGACTTCGTCCTCGAGATCTCTTACCTCCGAGTCCTCGGCCACATCGAAATAGTCGATCAGCTTCATCTGTGAGAGAATCTCACGTACCGGCTCGGAGAGGTTTGTCAGGACGCAGCTCGCAGCGCCACTCTGTTGAAACTTGTGGATCCTGATAAGTGTTCCCACCGTAGTACTATCTATATATGTGGCCTGATGGAGGTCGAGAAAGATCTTTGGAATGGGCTTCTCCTTCAGCCACTCCTCGAGCTGTTGGTAGAGAGCGTAGGAATGATTCGCCGTCACGGAGCCCCGGAAAAAGACAATCAGGCTCTCTCCATGGTGGAGAAAGACAACCGGATACTCGTCGTTTACACCCATATGTTTACCCTACCAACTACGCCGCGCTCGTGTCACTCCTCCGACGCAAAGCGTCCTTCTCTTATGGTGAGGTGCGTATACTCCCTCAGCGCGTTTCCCTCCGGCGTAAAGCGAAGTCGTCCAGTCACCCCGTGCCATCCATCGGTTTCGGCGAGGGACCGGCGAACGATATCACGATCGAGGGTGCCCGCCCGAGCTACCGCATCCGCCAGGAGATGGATTGCGTCATAGGCGAGGGCTGCCGCCAGGCTCGGCTCCTCTCCGTAGTGTGAAAGGTAGCTCTGATAGAAGGAGTGGGACCGGGGCTCACCGTTCTGCGGGGCAAACAGAGCGGAAACAATCAGCCCCTCCGCGTCCGCTCCCGCCTCCCGTAGAAAGCCCGGGGAGTGGAGCTTGGAGGGAGCAAGAAAGGGCACCTCATTCCAGGAGTCGCTCCCGCGGAAACGGCAGATCTCGAGTCCCTCGCGCTCTTTGGATACGATATAGACAACGTCGGGCTGGCTTTTTCGGATACGCTCCAGGAGCTCCGGAAACCGAGGATTGGTCTCGAAATAGTACTCCCGAGCAACCACCTCGCCGCCGAGGTCGGCGAACTCCGAACGGAACTCCTCGGCGAGCCGTCGCCCCCAGTCGTCCTGCCGGTAGAGTATTGCCGCCTTGCGAGCCTTCAAGATGTCAAAGGCGAAGCGGGCGTTGCTTCTTCCTTCTCCCTCCTGAAGACCGACCATTGAGAAACTCCATGGAGAACCCGCCGCAAAGGCAACGTGGCCAACGGTGGGGGAGAGTTGCAAGAGTCCCTCGCTGTCAAAATGGCGCTGCGCGGCAATGGTGGGACCCGAGGCGAAGCCGCCTAGGTGGGCAAGAATGGTGCCCTCCTCGGACCAGCTCCGAGCCAGTTCAGCGGCGACCTGTGGGGCCGCTTCGGTGTCATTGATCGCGAGGAGGAGCCTGCGGCCGAGCAAACCCCCATCGTTGTTTATCTCCTCCGTCGCAAGTTCGACGGCCCTGAGAATGGCACTCCCTTCCGCATGCCATTGCCCGCTCAAGGGAACCCCGACACTAATCACCACGGGGTCATACTCTTCCCGAATTCCCAGGGCGGTTGAAGAAAGCACAACGAGGATGGTTAGTGTAAACAGTGCCACCGAGATCGGAATTAATCGCACAGCGCCTTGCCCCTGTCGGGGAAGGTACGAAGGGGAGCATGGGATATCAAGAACTACCGAGCTAGAGCTGCAGCTTCCCTCGGTAGCTCTCGGAAATATCGATGAACTCTTCTATGTCCACCGGGGCACCAAACACGTATCCCTGCATATGGTGCACGCCGGAGGAAGCGAGAGAAACGGCCTGGACTTGGGATTCCACCCCCTCGGCGATCACGGAAACCCCGATCGCCTTGGCCATCTCCACAATGGCGGTGACGATTCTCCGAGAGGTCTTGTTCGTGAGAAAGTCGTCAATAAAAGACTTGTCCAACTTGAGGCTCTGGAAACCGAATTGCCGCAGAAAACTCAAGGATGAGTAGCCGGTGCCGAAATCGTCAATCGCAATAAGAATCCCCATACTCGCGATTGCCGTGAGCTTGCTCGCCGCCTCGTCGGGCTGTTCCATGACCGTGCTCTCGGTAACCTCCAGGCGGAGTCTATTGGGAGCAAGGTTCCTGCTGCTGACGATTCGCTCGAGATGGTCCAGAAGGAACTCGTCTCGAAACTGACGCGGAGAGATGTTAACGCTCAAGGTGAGCTCGTCGAGAGGTGGCTTATCCCAGGTACTCAGGATCTCCGCGGCGTGGAAGAGAACCCAGTTTCCGATTGGGATAATGAGCCCGCTCTCCTCGGCAACAGGGATAAATCGCGCAGGTTCTACCCTTCCGAGCTTCGGGTGGTTCCACCGAATCAACGCCTCACCGCCCTCGAGACGGTAGGCGCAACTTCCTGCATCAGCCTCCTCCACGGAAACGATAGGCTGTAGCTGCAGGTCGAATTGCTTGTCAATCTCCTCGATCGCCTGTCGCTCCAGAGCGCGAATGATATTGTTCTGCAGATCCATCTTCTCGACGAGACTCTTCTCCATGGAGTCGTCGAAGCGTACGTATGCCGCCTTTCTGGACCGGGCTAAGGCGAGAGCGATATCCGCCTTTCGCATGAGGTTGTGGCGGTTTATGCCGTCCGTGGGAAACCGGGCGATGCCGCACCGCACCTGGAGCGTTACCGTATAGTCCGGAAACTTAAAGGTCCCCCCCGCGGCGTCGACCACCGCCGAGATCCGCTTGTCCATATCATCTTCGGACTGCTGCAGCATGAGCAGGACGAACTCCGCCTCCCGGGTATGGTAGAGGGACTCGCCCGAGCGCTGGAGTTCCTGCAAGCGCTCAGCGGTGGCGTAGAGAAGCCACTCGGTAACCTGCTTGGGAAGAGTCCTCCGTAAGTGGAGAAACGAGTCCTCGACGTTGACGATCACCACCGCCGCCTGGGCTCCCTCCTCCTCTCGAAGGCCATCGAGAAGTGTTGGCAGCTCCGTCTCCAGGGCGTGGTGATTCGGGAGCCCGGTCTTGGCATCGTACATGAGGCGATGCTGGAGCTTCGCCTCTCGCTCTCTCTTGTGACGGATTTCATCCGCCAGGTCGTGGAGCTCCTGAAGCGCCTGGGCGAGGTCGTTTCGCTGAGACGTGACCCGTTCTGCTAGGGCAGTCACCGCCACCGCAAGCTTTGGTGGAAGCTCTTGATGATCGATCGCCCCTCGAATTGCGTCCCGCAGGTCCTCCGGAAAAGCTGGATCGTCTAAGTAGGCTGCAAGGTCTGGCACGCCCATAATTGTAACCGCTCTCCGGTACAATTCAACCGTGCGTCGAAGTGTCACACCAGGAAAGGGTTGCGCCTGGGTTCTATGTATCATTTTAACACACCCTTTGGGCTCTAGAGGGGCGGTGTATCATAAAGAAACAACTTCTGGTCGCAGCCGACGACCAGGGCCCTGCCGTTTCCGAGTTTGGTTCCCTAAATCATTTTGCTACATAGATTTATATGAATCGGAGTTGCGGGCCGAGTTGGCACGGTAGATGCAACATATTATAGTGAGTCGCAGGAGCGGCTCCGAAACATACAAACCAAGATTGAGGAGGTACAGATATGAATTACCTTACTAGAGAAGATCGAAGGAACCGTGGAATGAGCCTGCTGGAGGATTTCGACCGGCTCTTCAACAACGTCTTTACTGGGGTCCCCTCCTTTGAGGGCGGGACCGTACCGGTGGTGGACGTCCGAGAAGAGAAGGACCGATACGTCCTCGAGGCCGAGCTTCCTGGAATGACCGAGAAGGACGTGGATGTGCACGTTGAGGACAACATGCTCACCATCAAGTCCGCCAAGGAAGAGGAGAAGGAAGAGAAGAACGACGAGGGCTATCTCGTCCGCGAGCGACGGAGCCGCAGCTTCAGCCGAAGCTTCGTTCTTCCGAAGGACGTCGACCGGGACAAGGTCGAGGCGCGATTCAAGAATGGACTTCTTACCCTCTCTATGCCCAAGACCGCGGAGTCCAAGGCTCGACAGATTCAGATCAAGTCCGAATAACCTCGACTCAGAGGCTCGACACAGGCGGCTGCCCGACATGCTCGGGCAGCCGTTTTTTTAGCACCTCTCCACCACGGTGGTGGACGGTGCGGTTAGCTTGCATTCCCGATTCCGCTATGAGATACTACCCCTACCGCGTCGCAAACATTTAGTAACACATAGCAGGTGTAAAGCCAGATGGAGGCAACTTCATGATTATCCTCACGCTCAACTGTGGCAGCTCTTCGGTAAAGTATCAGGTCTACGACTGGGAGGCCCGGGAATCCCTGGCCAACGGAATCGTCGAGCGAGTAACCCAGCCGGGCTCCAAGATAACCCACAAGGCCAAAGGAATAGATGAGATCGAGGTCGATCATGAGTGCCCTGATCACCGTGAGGCGATCAAGCTCATAATGGATACCCTTACCCACAAAGATCACGGCGCCATTACGAGTATGAGCGAGATCAAGGCGGTCGGGCACCGGGTAGTACACGGCGGAGAGAAGTTCAAGAGCTCGGTTCTCGTAACCGACGAAGTGCTCGCGGAGTTCAGGGAGATCCAGGAGCTCGCTCCCTTGCACAATCCCGCAAACATCATGGGTATCGAGGCGGCACGAAACGTTCTTCCCGATGTGCCCCACTGCGCCATAATGGATACCGCCTGGCACCAGACAATGCCGAGGCACGCCTTTACCTACGCCCTCCCTTACGAGTGGTACGAGAAGTACGGCGTCCGACGATACGGGTTTCACGGTACGAGTTTTCTTTACACCGCAAAGCGCGCGGCGGTCCTCCTCGGAAAGGACCCTTTTGAGACCAATTTGATAATCGCACACATTGGTAATGGCGCGAGCATGTGCGCCGTAAAAGACGGTGTTTCCGTAGACACCTCCATGGGCCTCACACCTCTCGAGGGTCTCGTCATGGGAACCCGCTCCGGAGACATTGACCCGGCCATTCCCTTCTATATCATGAATCGTACTGGGATCTCTCCGGAGGATCTCGAGCGAACCCTCAACAAAAAAAGCGGTGTTCTCGGTATCTCGGAGCAGTACGTAGATCGTCGGGACATAGAGATTGCGGCGGAAAAGGGCGACAAGAAGGCGCAGCTGGCGATCGATGTAGAGTCCTACCGAATAAGAAAGTATATCGGCGCTTACGCCGCGGCCCTCGGACGGGTGGATGCGGTAGTCTTTACCGCCGGGGTCGGCGAACGGGGTCCCCTAATTCGCCAGAAGGCCCTGGAGGGGCTAGAGATTATGGGCATCAAGATGGATCCGGAGAAGAATAGCCGATCCAGAACCAAGAATGCCGAAACCGTTATCTCCACCGACGACTCACCGACGAAGATCTTCGTCATTCCCACGGACGAGGAGCTCGTCATGACCGAGGACACCTACGCCCTCATGGCGGGGACCTATGACGAGCATACCCGCTTCACCTACACCTTCCAGGAGACGAATTACCTCAACAAGGAACGAAACGGCTGCGTGGACAGGGATTTCGCCAAGATCGACGGCCTGGAGGAGATCGTCGTATCTCCCGAAGGCGAGGGAGCGATGGTAGACCCCGAAGAGTGTGATTGATGGTTCTCACCATCGACATCGGTAACTCGAACATAGCCTTCGGAATCCACACCGGAGAAAAGATTGTCGAGCACTGGCGCCTCAGGACGGACGCGTCGAAGACCGCCGACGAGTACCGGGTTCTCTTTCGCAGTCTGCTCTCGGAGAGCTCTGTGCCGGTAGGAGATGTGGAGCGAGTGGTGGTGAGCTCCGTCGTGCCGGCCCTCACCACTCCCCTGAGCCGAATGATCGGCTCCCTGGCGGGACAGAAGCCGCTGGTAGTCTCGCGACACCTCAAGAACGGGCTCAATCCCCAGGCGCAAATACCCGGGGAGCTGGGTGCGGACCTT
>CAYZHV010000119.1:0-3796 GCA_964478055.1 uncultured Spirochaetaceae bacterium
AGACCACGGGAAACTCCAGGATCTTTCGCAAATAGGGATGGCTAAAGTATTTCTTTATCATTCCCTTGTAGCTCCGGGCGATATTGAGGGTACCGAGATTGAGGATCGTCTTCAGACTCACAAAGTCGAAGAGGGAATCGTAGTTCTTATAGATGTAGGTAGCCATCGCGAGATCGTATTTCTGCCGGCAATCCTCGAGGTACTGCTCCAGACGCTCCCCCGCTCCCGGTTCGTACTGCTCGAAGATCCGCTTTGCATCCTCGAGATTGGCCGGCACGGTTACAACGTTCTCGGTCTCCCGAGGTTCCGAATCGCCGTAGAAGACCTTGTAGCTCGGATCGACCCGTCGGAGATCGTAGTAGTCCGAACGCTCGACCCCCATGTCCCGGAACCATTTGTCGTGCTCCCCGGGCATCCAGTACCAGCTCGGTCCCATGTCAAAGCGAAAGCCATCCCGCTCGAGGACCCGGGCTCTTCCACCAACCCAGTCGTTCTTCTCCACAACCGTAACGCCGTACCCTTCTCGGGCGAGGTAGCCGGCGGCGGAGAGACCGCCAAAGCCAGACCCAATGACTACTGCCTGTTTCATGTGTGCCCCAAAAGCTAAGCTCACCGGGAGGCGGAGTCAACTAGGAGTTTCGTCTTCTCCCGCTCTTCGCTGTGCCCCTCGCCGGGCGCGCTCTCTACTTCAGCGACATAAGCCGACTCACCCGCTCCTCCGTGGATGGGTGGGTGCGAAACACCGAGCTCTCGTTACGTCGCCGGGGAACCGGGAAGAGGATGGAAAAGACCCCGTAGGGCTGGTCTAGCTTCTGTAGTGCCGAGGCGAGGCCCCCGGGATCGTCGGTTAGCTCGACGGCACCGATGTCCGCGCTGAACTCCCGGCTCCTGGAGATCGCGAGCTGCAGTAGGAGTGCGAGAACCGGCGAGAGCATAAGGGCCAGAACCAAATTCAAGGGGATCGCTGCTCCAAAGAGAGCGAGGGGAAAGAAGAGAATGAGGAGAATCCACCCTGCCTGGGCGAGAGTAACAAGCATCTGCTTGATACCTTCCACTACCGCAAAAAGAATGAGATCCTTCTGCCGGATGTGGGAGATCTCATGCGCCAGGACGCCTTTCATCTCCCGCTCATTCAATCTGCGAAGAAGCCCGTCGGTCACCATGAGTCGAACGTTGTCTCCAATACCCAGAGTCGCTGCGTTCGGTGTGGGAGAGGGGACGTAGTAGATCGGCGGAACGAAGTCGATACCGCCACGCTCCGCCAGCTCGCGAACGGTATGGAAGAGCTCCGGCGCCACGGACCGGTCAAGGCGCTGCGCCCCTCGGGGAAGATATACGGTGTTGTGCCGGACGTAGCCGAAGACCATCGCCCCCGTGACACCGACAAAGATGGCGAGCCCCAAGGGCCCTAAGAGCCGGGAACCCACAAAGAAGAGTATGACGAAAAGCGCTACCAACAGGAGGGTAACCTGAAGGTAGCGCAGCCGCTTCTGTCTGCCCAAGTGCGAGCTACTCATACATGGTAAATGTACTCATACCGCTCAGGAGAGGCCTACGATCTTTCCGCTCTCCAAGTCTATGTCGATACCCATGAAGGCAGGCTTGCTCGGGAGCCCCGGCATGGTGCGTATGTCACCGGCTAAGGGGTAGAGGAAGCCCGCTCCCACGCTAGCCCTGATGTCCCGGACAGGAAACACGTAATCCCTTGGTCGTCCCTTAACCGCCGGGTCGTGGCTCAGGGAGAGAGGGGTCTTGGCCATACAGATCGGCAGCTGGTCCCAACCGTTCTCGGTGTACTGCTCGACCTTCTTCTTTGCCTCCGGTGTGTACTCCACCGAAGAGGCGCCGTAAAGGCTCGTGGCGATCTTCTCGATCTTCTCGGTGATCGGAAGGTCGAGGTCGTAGAGATACTTTGGCTCTCTCGGTTTCTCACACGCCTCCACCACGGCCTCCGCGAGCTTGGCCGCGCCTTTGCCGCCCTCTGCAAAGTGGGTTGTCACAACCGCCGCACTCGCCCCACTTCCGACGGCGGCCTCTTCGATGGCCTTCCACTCCTTCTCACTGTCCGTATCGAAGCCGTTTATCGCCACGACCACCGGGACCCCGAAGTTCGCCGCGTTCTCCACATGGGCACGAAGGTTATCCAGCCCCGCCGAAAGAAGCTCGAGATTCTCCTCGGTGTACGCCGCGTCCAGGGGCCTTCCCGGCTTCACCGCCGGTCCTCCGCCGTGCATCTTCAGCGCCCGGACCGTGGCCACCATGACAACCGCGTTCGGCATGAGGCCGGAGGCGCGACACTTTATGTCGAAGAACTTCTCCATGCCTATGTCGCTGCCGAAACCGGACTCCGTGACAAGATAGCCTCCGAGGCGGGAACCGACCAAATCAGCGAGTACCGAAGAGTTACCGTGAGCGATATTGGCAAAGGGTCCGGTATGAACAAAAGCCGCCTGGCCTTCGAGGGTCTGCATCATGTTCGGCTTTAGCGCCTCTTTGAGGAGCACCGTCACCGCTCCGGCTACTTGCATGTCCTCCAGAGTGATCGCCTTACCCTTCTTGTCGTAGGCCGCCACGATTCGCCCCACGCGCTCCCGCAGGTCGTTTAGGCCGGTAGCCAAGGCGAGGACAGCCATGAGCTCGCTCGCCACGGCAATGTCGAAGGCCCCCTGTCGGAGGGGCCCGTCGGTCTTCTCGCCGAGGCCCAGGATGATATTCCTCAGGGCGCGATCGTTTATATCGACCACCCGGTTCCAGGCGACTCCGTAGGGATCGAGATCAAGTTTCGGGATTCCGTTCTTCTCGAAGTAGGCGTCGGACCAGCGGCTCTCATGGTAGAGGCGCGCGTCGATCGCCGCGGCTACCAGGTTGTGCGCGACGCTCACCGCGTGAATATCACCGGTCAAGTGGAGATTAAAATCCTCCATGGGAACGATCTGACTGTAACCACCACCCGCGGCGCCACCCTTGATGCCGAAGGTTGGGCCCATGGAAGCCTGACGGATCGCACAGGACGCCTTCTTGCCAATGTGACCGAGCCCCTGGGTGAGACCGACGGTGGTGGTGGTCTTTCCCTCCCCGAAAGGCGTCGGTGTGATGGCAGTCACGTCGATGTAGCGGAAGTCCTTCGCGGGCTTATGGAGACGCTCGAAGAGAGAAAGATCCACCTTGGCGATGTTTCGTCCATAGGGAATGAGCTCATTCTCCTGGAGGCCCTGCGCCGCCGCGATCGTGCCGATGTCCTTCAGTTTTGCCGCTTGGGCAATCTCGATGTCGCTTAGCATCCTCTCACCTCGCTACTAATATTGTTGACCCTGTGGTTTTTCGCGCCTCCAGAGCACGGTGTGCTTCTGCCGCCTCTGAGAGCGCGAACCGCTGATTCACTTCAATGGAGACCTTGCCCGCCTCTACCACCGCAAAGAGATCCTCCGCCGCGGCTTCCAGCTCCAGCCGGGTCGCGGTGTAGTCAAAGAGGGTCGGTCTCGTGAGATAGAGAGACCCTTTCCGGGAGAGAAGCACCGGCGGCACCGGCTCGACGGGGCCAGAACTCTGGCCGAAGGAGACCAACACGCCTCTGCGCTTGAGACAGTCCAGGCTCTTTTCAAAGGTGTCCTTGCCCACGGAGTCGTATACCACGGGGCATCCCTGACCGTCGGTAATTTCCTTCACCCTTTGGACGACGTCTTCCTGACGATAGAGAATCGGGAACTCGCAGCCGTGGGCCTTGGCAAGCTCGGCCTTCTCCTCGCTGCCAACAGTCCCGATTACCCGGGCACCGAGGTGATTCGCCCACTGACAG
>CAYZHV010000119.1:3806-11225 GCA_964478055.1 uncultured Spirochaetaceae bacterium
CCCCACCCCTCCGGCGGCGGCGTGAACAAGAATCGTCTCCCCCGGAGCGACCTGATAGGTCTGCCGCAGGAGGTACTGAGCCGTTAGCCCCTTTAGCATCATCCCGGCAGCAAGCTGGTTGCCGATGCCGTCGGGAAGCTTAAGGAGCTTCGCGGCAGGGATTACCCGTTCCGTGGCATAGGCGCCGGGAGGCGGTGTAACGTAGGCTACCCGGTCTCCCCGCTGGAGCCAGTCCACACCGGGCCCGGTCTCAACAACCTCTCCCGCCGCCTCCATGCCTATCCCGTGAGGTAGAGCCGGCAGCGGGTAGTACCCGGTCCGGTGATAGACGTCGATAAAATTGAGCCCCGCCGCCTCCTGGGCGATCAAGACCTCTCCCTCCCCGGGCGTGCCGGGATCGAAGGACTCGTAGATGAGCACGTCCGGTGCCCCGGTATCGCGAATGGCGATGCGCATAGCCATGGAGCGCCTCCTTACAGGGTAAAATAGAATCTGGCGCCCAACCCGGCTCCGAGTTCGAAGTCGGTCTCTGGCATGAGTCCGACCCCCGGCGCAATCTCTGCAAAGATCTCCACCGGCGCCTGGTTGAGCAGCCAGGAGACCCCGAAGGGAATCCGCAATCCCAGATTCAAGTCGTCCTCGAATCGGAAGCTCAGCCCTCCTCCCACATAGGGAGTGATGAAGTTACCGCCACTGGTGTCGAGGACCCGAAAGTGATAGAGACCGTTTGTGTGAATATAGAGTGACGAATCCCCGACAAAGGACCAAGCCACCGCCGCATCCCAGGCAAATCCCTGCTCCAGCCACACTTTGGCGGTTATTCCCGTGGGCTCGCCTATGATCACGCCGGCTCCGACGATGTTCTCACTCTGGGAGTAGAGGGGAGCCGAGACTCCAAGTCCCAGGACGAATAGTAGAAGGATGATGCGTTTCATGTTGTGTCTCCTTTAAGAAAGCGTATCAACTGGCGGCAACCCTCGGCCACCCTGGGACAGGCGAGCTCCACGTACTCCTCCTCGTCTTCCGCTCCGTGCTCATGGAGATGCCTGAGAGCGGTCATTCCGTGGAAGTCGACGGTGGAGAGTCGGAGCCGGAGCGCCTCGGGCTCGTCACCGAAGGCGGTGCCGGGCAGAGAGGCCACGCGGCTCTCCCGGAGAAGCGTATCGGCGAAGTCGTCGCTCGTCTCGATCCCGTAGCGATCCCGAAGGGTCTCCCGGTAGGGCTCGAAATCAGGGTAGAGATAGAATCCGCCGTCCGGCTCGGAATACTCGAGGCCGAGGTTGAGTAGGGTCCTCCAGACGTATCGGGTAACAATCGCGTGCACTCTCGTGCACTCATCGATGTAGCTCTCGATCTCGGGGTTGCGCTCAAACGCCGCCAGAACCGAGTACTGAATCGGAGTGGACACGGCGGAAAAAGTCTCGCTTGCGATCGAACGGAGGATTCTGAAAATATCCTCCAGCTCCGCGGGTACCAGAGCCACCCCGAGCCGAAATCCCCCCAGGCTCAGATGCTTGGAGAGACCGGTAGTCACGATCGTTCCTTCCGGATAGAAAGCGGCAATGCTCGTATGGTATTCCCGGAAGGAGACTTGGGCGTATATCTCGTCGGAGATGACCAGAAGATTCTCCCTCCGGCAGACCTTGGCGATCTCCCTGAGTTCTTCGGGGGTGTAGCTCAGTCCGGTGGGGTTGTTCGGATAGTTCAGAATCAGCTTGGTTGGGTTGTATCCCTCTTCCCGAGCCCGATCGATTCGTCTCGAGAGCCGGTCCCCTGAGAGCTTGTAGGACTCCCCCGGGGGGAGGTAGATTTTGACCACTTCGTCCTGGGTTATGTAGGTCTGCGGGATGTAGCTCACCCAGGAGGGCACCGGGAAAAGCAGGTCTCCTCCGACGGCGAGCTGTATATCAAAGATCAGCTCCTTACTCCCGGGGCCGATAATCGCGCGGTACTCAAGGTCATCCGGGATCTGGTGTTTTCTCAGGATGTACCGCTTCGCCTTCTCTCGGAGCTCCGTGAGCCCTGCCGCAGGCATGTAGGCGTTCTCCCCGGAGTACCCGGTGATGTTCTCCTGAATCACCGGATGAACCGGGAACGGGGACTCTCCAAAGCCCATGTGGTAGATGACCTGCCCCTCCGCCCGAGCCCTCGAAACCTGCTCGTTCAGTAGCAACGTGGGGGAAAACTTGAGGTCCCGCAGGGAGGGGCGAATGCGCTCGTCCATGACTAGAGCAGTCTAACCCGACCTATTTGGTTGTCAAGCAAACGGGGCGCTCGAATGAGGCGCCAAAGAGCTTCTAGGAGCCACTCAATAGGATAGATCATGCAACATTTGCTGGGGAGCCCGGGCCCGAAGGGACCATGGGTCTGCAATCGATTGTACAAACGATTTATCCTCTCCCATCTTCTTCACGCGTCAGCTTGGCTAGGCAGGACGATCGGTGACATAACTTTCACGGGCATCTGTTGTCTCGGATGGGACCCACCATGGGTGCCGCCAACTTGTTTAACTGTATGGCTTTGCCCTCATTCTCCCCTACACGTGCGGTTCACCATCCATGACATCCAGCAAAGAGCCCCGGTCCGCGGAAAAGAATTGTTTTACACCAGGCAAGTATGGGTGTAATCTAGTATGAAAACGATTGTACAAACGTCATTCTTCTGTTGGGAGTGACAAGGAGTGCCGTCAGTGGCGTCCATGAAAGATGTTGCCAGGCTTTCAGGGGTTTCGGTCTCTACGGTTTCGAGAGTAATAAACAACTCTCTCCCGGTGGATGAGCAGACTCGTCGAAGAGTCGAGGCCGCCATTGAAAAGGTCAACTACACTCCCAACCTCCTCGCGCGAGGGCTCCGCATGCGAAGCGGGCATCTCATCGGTCTTGTCATTCCCGACTTGAGCAATCAGACCTTTTCCCACCTTATCGATTACGGCCAGGAAGCCGCGCAGCAACACGGCTATGACGTCATCGTGGGCATAACCAACAACGACGCCGAGGCTGAGGAGCGATTCATCAAGGGCCTGCTCGATCGCAACGTGGATGGCGTCATATTCTCCCGAGTCTCGGATCGGAGCCATGTGTTGCGAATGATGGACCGAAAAGGCGTGCCTTTCGTTGTCCTCGACCGTTCTCTTCAGCACGAGAAAGTCCCCACGGTGGTACTGGACAACGAGCGGGCGGGAAGAATGGCTGCGGAGCATCTTTTGTCCCTGGGGCACCGCGAGATCGCGTGTATCACCGGCCCGCTGGACATCGCGATAGTACGGGACAGGTTCGGCTCGTTCCGGGAGGCTCTGGTGATAGGGGGTGGCAACCTTCCGGAGAACTCGGTCTTCCAGGGCGACTTCAGCTACCAATCCGGTGAGCAAGGCGTCCAGAAACTACTCTCAACCGGCTCACGATTCTCCGCCCTCTGGGCGCTCAACGACTACATGGCGGTTGGCGCCCTGAACGCCCTCCGGGCCGAAGGTCTCCGAGTACCCGAAGACGTCTCGGTAATGGGTCTGGACAACGTCGACTGTTCATGGATGTCCCGGCCACAGCTTACGACGATCGAGCAGCCCTTTCGTCAAATGTGCGAAGAAGCTGTCCGGATACTCGTGGCGCTCAAGGCGGGAGAGGTACCGGCGTCCCAGAGGGTAATGGTCGAGCCTGCCCTGGTGGTCCGGGGCACCACAACGGCGGCCTTTGTCACCGCGCCAGAGTCACCGCTCCAGATAGGGGAAGAAGAGAAAGAGGAGGTATAGCTTGGCTGGCTCACTTCTTGAAATGCTCCACATTGAGAAGTCTTTCTTCGGAGTACAGGTGCTCAAGAAGGTAACATTCGACCTCGACCCGGGGGAGGTTCATGTAATGCTCGGGCACAATGGCGCGGGCAAATCGACCCTTATTAAGATCCTATCCGGGGCGTATACCGCGGACGGAGGAACGATTCGTGTCTCCGGCTCAGAGATAGATTTGGAGCACCACACGCCGAGAAAGGCGGAAGAATCGGGCATCGCAACGGTATACCAGAACTTCCACCTGATTCCTGACTTGACCGTTGCCGAGAACCTCTCCCTCCATCGCTTCACCCGAGAGAAGAGACGCGTGCGATGGAAGGAAATCAGAGACCATGCCAGGGAGGTCCTCGAGGAGTATCGGTTCAATATCGATCCCGGACAGAAAGCCAAAGCCCTTACCGTGTCCGGCAAACAGATGCTCGAAATAGCCATTGCTCTATCGAAGCAGGCTCGCATCTTGATCATGGACGAGCCAACGGCGGCCCTTAGCAACAGGGAAACGCAGCTACTCTTCGATATAATCCGGCACCTTAAGGAGAGAGGCATAGGGATTATCTATATCTCCCACAAGCTGGAGGAAATCAAGCAGATCGGGGACAAGGTGACGGTGCTGCGGGACGGGGCGAACGTTGCAACCCTTGATCCGCAAGAGACCTCTACCGACGAGCTGATAGCACTTATGGTCGGCAGGAGCGTTCGGCAGGAGCGGAGCTTCCGCGAGGTTGATACGGAGGTTCCCCTGGTGGAAATTCGAGACGTCCAGAACGAGAACCTCCGGGAGCCCATCTCCTTCTCCGTACGAAAGGGAGAGATCCTCGGCATCACCGGGCTCGTCGGTGCCGGCAAGACCGAGCTGGCTCGCGCCATATTTGGAGCGGACCAGGTGGAAACGGGATCAATAGAGATCGGCAATCGGATCAGGGAGGTTCGCTCTCCCGTTCGCGGTGTCAACGCCGGCATCGGCTACCTCCCGGAGGATCGGGACAGCCACGGCCTTTTCCTTAATCTGAGTGTCCGCAGAAACATCTCCCTCGCACGCACGACAAAGGCGCGGGGGCGTCTGTTCACGAGCAACAAGGGCGAGCGCAAGCTCGCGGAGGAAGTGGTCCGCTCGGTGAATGTACGCACCCGAAGCATAGATCAAAAAGTGAAATACCTCAGTGGTGGAAATAAGCAGAAGGTGATCCTCGGACGATGGCTCAACGCGGACTGTACCCTCCTCCTCCTCGACGAGCCGACCATCGGTATCGATGTGGGAGCCCGGGAGGAGATCTACCAACTCGTCAGAGAATTCGTGGAAGAGGGCGATCGCTCGGTCCTCTTTATCTCCAGCGATATGGACGAAGTTCTCGCCGTCTGCGACCGGATACTCGTCATGTCCGGGAGAAAAATGGTGGCCGAGCTCGACCCGAGGGAGACCAACAAGCAGCAACTGATGCAGTACAGCATCTTAGAAAAGCAAGAATTGACGGAGCGTGCGGAATGAAGAAGGAAAAAGCAACTGGTTCTCCCGGGGAGAACGGCAACGGCCGCAAGGAGAGAGGCAGCGGCATAGCAGGAGGCGAAACACTTCAGTCACTCCTGAGAAATCAGGCGGTCTCGCTGCTGTTCATACTACTCGGGATCTGGATCGTTCTCGGTATCTTGTCTCCCTACTTCTTCACCGTATCAAACCTCTTTGAAATAACCCTTCAGACGGCGGTCATAGCAATAATCGCCGCGGGGGAGACCTTTGTAATCATTTCCGGCGGGATCGACCTCTCCGTCGGCTCCGTCTTCGCCTGCGCTGCCGTAGTGGGCGGCCTGCTCCTGCAAAGCACCGGAAATCTATTTCTGGCCCTCCTGGTGACGGTACTCTTCGGCGGGCTCATCGGCCTGGTCAACGGCACGATGATCACCAAGCTACGGGTGCCACCCTTCATCGCGACCCTCGGCATGATGGGGATCGCCCGTGGATTCGCGCTGATTTTCTCGGACGGAATCCCGATTTATGACCTGGGTGAGCGGTACAGATGGATCGGACAGGGCAAGATCGCGAATGTGGTACCCGTACCGACGCTCATTGTCATCGCCGTATTTGTGATCGGCTATCTGATCCTCAACTACACCCGATTCGGCAGATTTGTCTATGCCATGGGTAGCAATCCTGAGGCAGCACGTCTCTCCGGCATTAACCTGCCCCTTATGCAGCTCGGCGTATTCACCGGAGCGGGGCTCCTCGCGGGCCTAGCCTCAATCATAGAGTCCGCACGCCTCGGAACGGTGCAGCCCGCCGGTGGTAACGGGTACGAGCTCATAGCAATAGGGGCGGTGGTGATCGGCGGGACGAGCCTGCTCGGCGGAGAAGGCCGCATTTTCGCAACCCTGGTGGGTGCGATAATCATGACCACCATTCGCAACGGGCTCAACATCCTTGGAGTCAACGCTTTCTGGCAGTTGGTCGTAAACGGCCTCGTGATCATTGTCGCTGTGGCGATCGACCAGTTCAGAAGGCAGAAATAGGTCAGAGAACGATCCAGTTTGGATCGACGGAAAACCACCAGGAGGTGTCGTATGAAAAAGGGGCTAATTCTATTTCTCATGATTGCTCTGCTCGCCGGAGCAGTGACCATGAGCGGGTTCGCGTCGGGCCGCCAGGAGGAGAGTAACACGATCGTCTTCATACCGAAGTCGACTTCGGCGACGTTCTATCTCTTTCTTCTCCAGGGGGCAAAAGACAAAGCTGAGGAGCTTGGGTACGAGATACAGTACGCCGGCCCGTCCACCGAGGCTGACATCAACGCTCAGGTCGACTTTGTCCGCAACGTTGCCGCCAGGAAACCTGCGGGTATTCTTCTCGCAGCCCTGGACACGGAGGCTCTGATTCCCCCGGTGCAGGAGGCGATCGACGCAGGAGTTCCCGTAGTGATGGTTGACTCCGGGATCGACAGCAGAGCACCCTACGGGAACTTCGTAACCGACCAGTATGCCGGTGGCTACATGGCCGGAGAGGAAATGGCGCGCATCCTCGGTGAGGAAGGGCTTGTCGCGAATCTCGGCATCCAGGCCGGCTCCATTAGCGCCCAGCGAAGCGTTGGCTTTGCGGACGCCATCGCGGAGTATCCGGACATGGAAGTCCTGGAGACACAGTGGACAAACGCGGATGCCGCTACGTCACTAAACATCGCATCGGACATTCTCACCGGTAATCCTGACATCAAGGGCTTTTTTTCCGCCGCGGCCCCCATCGCCATCGGGATCGCCCAAGCGGTAAAAGGTAAGGGCATGGAGGATCAGGTGGATATCATCACCTTCGATCCCTCTCCGGAAACCCTTCCGCTGTTCGAGGATGGGACCATTGATGCAATCATCGCTCAGGACCCGTACCAGATGGGCTACCGAGGCGTTGAGGTAGTGCACCTCGTGAGGACCGATGCCCTCGACGAAAAGCAGTACGTAGAGCTTCCTCCCGTACTGATCACCCCGGAGAACTACAATCAGCCGGAAATCCAGGAACTCGTCCAAACGCCGGATAAGTTCGAGGATTAGCAAGAAGCGTCAGCGAGGCAGGGGGCCCTCCGGGTGCTCCTGCCTCGCCTATTTCAGGCAGGAATGATATGAAAACGCTCAATGTAGCCCTTATCGGAACCGGCTTTATG